>JAPLMX010000123.1 GCA_026386805.1 Phycisphaerae bacterium
GCCATCATGTCCGACTGATGGATCGGCTTCCAGCCGCGGATCGAAGAGCCGTCGAAGCCGAGACCTTCCTTAAAAGCCTTCTCGTCCAAGAAATCCACCGGGAAAGTGCAGTGCTGCCAGGTGCCGAGCAGATCGACGAACTTGAGGTCCATCATCTCGGCCCCGTTCTTTTGGGCCAATTCAAAAACCTCTTTGGGTGTCATTTCTCATTCCTTTCTTCTTGCATTGGGTCTTGGTTGCACGGTTATCCGATTGCATCGCCGCCCCGCTCACCGGTGCGGATGCGGATACATTCTTGTAGATCGAGGATGAAGATCTTGCCGTCGCCGATCTGGCCGGTCCGGGCGCCTTCCGTGATCGCCTTGACGGTCTTCTCCACGAACGCTTCGTTGACGGCGATCTCCAGCTTGGTCTTCTTGAGCAGGCTGCCCTGCTCCTTATGGCTGCGATAGACCTCGGCAACGCCCTTCTGCCGGCCCCGGCCGACCACGCTGGAGACCGTGACCAGATGAATCTCCTCGTCCGTCAGTCTCTTGAGCACCTCGTCCAACCGGTCCGGCTGGATGACGGCGACGATGTATTTCATATGCCAATATCCTTTCTCGTTCATGTCATTGCGAGCGTAGCGAAGCAATCTCCCATGCTGCGGATTGAGATTGCTTCGTCGCTGCGCTCCTCGCAATGACATGCAGCACGCCATCAGTCAATCACGGTGTAGGCGGCCTCCCGATGCATCGTCAGGTCAAGGCCGACCCGTTCCTCATGCTCGCCCACCCGCACCTTCACGAACACATCCACCACCTTGAGCAGCACGAACCCGACCGCAAACGAGTACGCCATCGTGATGACGGCGGCCTTCACCTGAATCCAGAGCAGGCCCGGGTTGCCGTAAAGCAGACCGTCCGCCCCGGCGGGATTGACGGCCTTGCTGGCGAAGATCCCGGTGGCGATCACGCCCCAGATCCCGCCGACGCCGTGCACCCCGAAGGCGTCCAGCGAATCGTCGTAGCCCAGCAGGACCTTGACGTACGTCACGGCAAACCACGGGATGATCCCGGCCCCGATCCCGATGCCAATGGCGCCCATCGGCGTCACGAACCCGGACGCCGGGGTCACCGCCGCCAGTCCGGCGATCATGCCGGTGATCATGCCTAGCGTCGTGGGCCTCTTGTGCTTCGTCCAATCGAGCAAGGCCCACACCACGCCGGCCGTTGCTCCCGCGACGTGCGTCGCCACGAAGGCACCGGTCGCGAGGCTGCCGCAGCCCAGGGCGCTGCCGGCGTTGAACCCGAACCAGCCGAACCACAGCAGCCCGGCCCCGAGGACCGCAAACGGCAGGTTGTGCGGCGGGGAAATCCCGTCCGGATACCCCTGTCGCCGGCCCAGCACGAGAGCCGCCGCCAACGCGGTCATGCCCGCGTTGATGTGCACCACGGCGCCGCCCGCGAAGTCGAGAGCGCCCCATTGCCTCAGGAAGCCCCCGACGCCCCACAGCCAATGGGCCACCGGGTCATACACCAAGGTCGCCCACAGCAGAGTGAAAATGCACAGGGCGGAGAACTTCATCCGCTCCGCAAAGGCCCCGATAATCAACGCCGGCGTAATCACGGCGAACATCATCTGAAAGATCATGAACGCCTGGTGCGGGATCGTCGCCGCGTAGTCGGCGTTCGGCGTCAGTCCCACGCCCTGGAGGAACGCCCAGCTCAGCCCCCCGATCACCGAACCCTTGTCGGGCCCGAACGAAAGGCTGTATCCGAACGCCACCCACTGCAGGCTGATCATGCACAAGATCATGAGGCACTGCATCAGTACGGAGAGCATGTTCTTGCGGCGGACAAGACCACCGTAGAAGAACGCCAGGGCCGGCGTCATCAGCATCACCAGGGCGGCGCTCATCAGTACCCATGCCGTGTCGCCTGAGTTGACCGCCAGCGGCGCGGCCGCGACCTGGCCGCCCGACTCGCCGGCGAGCGCAGTGCCCCCGACAGCCAAAAGGATCAACAAACCCGCCGAAGCCAGGACCCTAACCCGCGCCCCACGCGAGCGCAGCGCGCACCGATAGCGCATTGCCATCATTTCCGTGCCTCCGTCATTCTTAGGCCAGTCATGCCAAGTGTCATCCGGATCGCTCACGAACGCCAAGGCGGATGCCGACTTGGAGATATGGAACGACAAATGGCGTGCCAAACCATCCCTCCCCGCGCGAATTTCTCGCAAGCCCTTGCTATGTCGAGTCTTATGGAGAAATGCACCGCAAGGCAACGCATCGCAGAGACACACATTTATGTAGACTCCGGCTTCGCCAACTACACTTTTGTAGCTTCTCGCCTATTTCCCACAGGGGTGGTCCTGCCATGGATGCGTATTTCTCAGGTCCCACGACCATGCAGGGGCGATTGCTTTACCCGCCGTCGTGGGCGTAAGGCTTCGCCGGGCTCTTCCGGGTGGAGGGGGCATACCGGGACTTGTCATACTGAACCGAGTGAAGCCTCCGGCCTGAGGACACCACGTGCGTGGCAACCGCGATGTGGCGCCGCATCAGTTCATCGGTGTGCTACCGTCAGGAGGCCGCTTCAACTGAACGCTTTTCGCAGCACGGTCAGACTCTTGGGAATCGCGGTCTTGTAGTCCTCGTTGCCTTCGAATTCGAGCGAGATGTAGCCGTGGTAATTGCCTTTCTTCATGATGCGGGCGATGCGCCCGTAGTCGAGGTCGAGGGTATACCACAGGCCGCCGCCGTAATAGGTCTTGGCCTGCATGAAGACCGTCTGCGGGGCGCACTTCTCGAGCTTGTCATAGGGGTCTTCGAGGAAGTTGCCTGTGTCGAGCAGGACTTGGAGCCAGGGTGAATTGATGGTGTTGACGATTCGCAGCAACCCTTCGGGCGTCCGGGCCATGCCCCAGTGGTTCTCCAGGCCGAGGATCACGCCACACTCTTGGGCCTTCGGCAGAAGTTTCTCGATGCAATCGATGACCCACTTGAAGCCGTCCTCTTCCGTGTAGCCGGGCAGGGGCGACTCGATGCCACGTTTGGCCATCAGGTCGTCGAAGCTGCCGCTCGTACCCCAGCGGCCCGTGTTGATGCGGATGATCGGAATACCGAGCCTGTAGGCGGTTTCGATCTGGCCGAGCGTCAGATCGACGTTCTTCTGCCGTTTCGCCTCGTCCGGCGAGACGAAGGTCTGGTGCGTGGACATGCAGCACAGGTCCAGACCGTTGATCAGCGCCCGGCGCTTGAGTGTTTGCAGATAAGTGCTATCGGTATTCTCCATCTGTATGAGCAGGATATCGACGCCGTCAAACCCCATGCGGGCGGCCTCGTCAATGCACGTCTCGATGGGCATTTTGAGACCGTCCTTGAACCGCCAGTACGAATACGTCGAGACGGCAATCGGGTTGCCGCGCTGGACCTGCGCTGGAGACTCAGATGGTTTTCCAGCGGCGTGACTCGCCACATTGGCCCCCGCCAACACCGCCATCGAACCCGCCATGAATGCTCTACGATCGACCTGTCCCATACCTCGACTCCCAGCAAGGATGCGTTTATCGCTTTGTGGGCTACCAGCAGGACAAAGGAGGGCCCGGCCGAAGTCGAGCCCATCCTGCTGTATAGCCGTTGGACTCGGCGCTCGGGTCGCACGCCTGCGTTGCCCTATCTTCCGGCCCAACAGGAGAATCCTACGGTGAACACGGCCAAGATTCAAGAGCCTTGCTCAACGAATAGTGTCTCGTCCACGAGCCTGCTGGCAGCCCACAAGGCGATAAACGCAATCTAACGGCGTCTCACTTCAATTGCCGGGGTCTGACAAGGGCGCCGCTGCGGATTTGTGCGGCCACCTGCATGAACCGAGGCAACGCGTAATCGAAGAACTGCCGGTAACTCTCGCAGAAGCGGCTTTCGCGGCCGTAGGGTGGGCTGTGCCCACCATCCATGGCCGAGATGTGCTCTGTGGAATTGGTGGGCACAGCCCACCCTACCGGGGCACGGTCCTTCATACACCCGCCCCGGCAGATGGCCAGGTGCCGGCAGACGAGGCACTTGTTGGACAGATCCTGCTTCCGGCGGGCGAAGGCCTTCTTCTGAGCACAAGCCGCAAGTTGCTCGATTGGGGTCTCGAAGATGTTGCCCAGCCGCCACTTCGGCTCGACGAAGAAGTCGCACGGGAAGACGTCCCCCGTGTGCTCGACGACGATGTACTGGCTGCACTGCCGGTCGAACGTGCAGATCGTGGGATGGCCGCGGATACAGTAGCTCAGGAGGGAATCGAAGTCACGGATGCTGAGCCTCTGCGGACCGAACTGGATCCACCGGTCGAAAACCCGGCATTGAAAGTCCCCGTACTGCTTCGGCGAGACGGAGAACTCGGCGATTTGCCCCGTCTGCGGGTCCACTTCGACGCAGGGGATGAATTGCAGATAGCGAACGCCCAGGCCGATCAGGCAATCGAAGACCTCGTCCGGATGATCCGCAGTCAGATGGTTAACCAGCGTGAGCGTGTTGAATTCGACCTTGTGCTCTTTGCAACAGCCGATGGCCCGCATGACGCGGTCCCACGTGCCGTGGCCGCCGAGATCGAGCCGGTAGTGGTCGTGCAGTTCTTTCGGCCCGTCGAGGCTGATGCCGACGAGAAACTTGTTCTCATGCAGGAATCGACACCACTCGGCGCTGTCCAGCAGGATCGCATTCGTCTGGAGTGAATTGCCGACTTCCTGGCCGGCGATGCCGTACTTCTTCTGCAGCTCGACCGCCCTCTGGTAGAAATCCAGACCCATCAAGGTCGGCTCGCCCCCCTGCCAGGCGAAGCCGGACATTGGGAAACGCAGGCCCAGGTAGTCTTTGACGAGCCTCTCCAGTACCTCGCCGCTCATACGCTGACGGCCCGTGCCGACCTGCGGGGCGCGGCATTTGTAGAAGCAGTACGTGCAATCGATGTTACAGTCAGAACCGGATGGCTTAATCAAGAGAGTAAATGGCTGCATGGGAGAGTATCAAGAATCAGATGCCGGTGCCTCTGTCATCCTGAGCGACAGCGAAGGATCTCGGCCGAGAATGAGAGGTTGCTCTCGTGCGCGGGCCAGATGCTTCACTTCGTTCAGCATGACAAGTGAGGCCATTTGCTGCATCCTTCAATTTGCCTTATCTTCCGCCGGTTCGATTCGCACCGTCCAACTGTCCTGTACGGCGGGCGTCTCGGCCTTCAGGAGAATCCGGGTAAGCCGTTCGGGCCAGACCGAGCGGAGCTCATCGTCTTCGATTGCAATCGTCTCCAGGACCGACTTGAGCTTGGCCCCGTCAAACAATACTTGCACGCTCGAGCGAGGTTCGGCCCGATCCGCCACTTCCAGCAGCAGTTGGCCCTCCTTCTGCACCGTCGCCTTGCACGGCGTCAGCAGGGTCAGCGTGATTTCCTTGGCCGGTTTTTCAAGCGTGTAGTCCTCTGTAATCGCGACGTCTTTGCCGCGATTGAAGCGGATCGTGCGAAGCCAAGATTTGACGCTCGCCTGCTTCGGATACGCACCGGCGATGTCGAGCTGAAGCTGGGCGTGATCGTCGTTCGCCTCGTACCGCAGGTCGCGGGCGGCGAACTGCCGGCCGGGGCTTTGCATCACGCCATCGATGGTCGGCAGGTTGTGGTATGCCGACTGCATCGTCCAGATTTCATACCGTCGCGAGCTGAAGGTCTTGCGGCTGTAGGTTTCGACGCCGGCGTCGATGAGAATGGGCCGGCCGTCCCGATAGACGATGAAGTTGCCCACGTCGTTATGGTTGTGGCTCTCGGCGTTATGGCCACCTTTGGCCGCGACGAAGAATCCCTTCGTTGTCCCTGTAGTACAGCGGGCCGTCATCACCTGAATGCCGTCGAGCCAGGCATCCCGCACCAGCGGCGGCTTGGCCTGGGCCGTGCAAAGCTCGGCGTCGTTGAAGATCTCCGGCAAATAGCGGCCCACCGTGTACCCGCCCTTGCCGGCAAAGCCGGAGCCCTCGCCCCGGTCCATGTCGCTGAGATAGGCACCAAAGGAAGCGAGCCGGTCATCGCCGATCCGCTTGCCATACCGATACACCAGCTCGCCCGGCGGACGCACCTTCGCGGAGGCGTCGGCGAAGTTCACGAAGTAATCGTCTGCGATGTGCACACGATAGATGTACCGGCCCATCTCCTTGACCAGCGGCTGGTCATAGACGTTAATTGCGCCCTTCGTGGCGCTGTACAGCAGTTCGAGGCCGTCGAGCAACGAGGCGGGCGCCCGGCCCCAGTAGCCGGGACCTTCATCGCAGCCGCCATCGTCGGCGTAGGCATCGAAGAAATTATCCAAGCTCCGCACAATCTTGGCGACGGCCTTGATCCGTCGGGCCTCGTCCGGCTCGACCAGCAGCACACAGGTGAGCCAGTTCGAATTGCACCAAGGGTTCCAGTTGTTGACGCGTCCGCCTGTGAAGCCCATCCAGCCGAAATCATCCCGCTCCAGGCACGGCGTCAGAATCCGCCGGTCGATCTCGTGGTGAATCCGCTTGCGAACCAGCGGGGAAACACGGTCGAGCTGCTCGCCGAGCAGGTAATACGTCCACGCCAGGCTCTCGCCCGTCTCGGCGGCGAACAAATCGACGACAGGCTCGGCGGGATCGGGCAGGCCCGAGCCGGCCTTCTGTGCCCCGACGTGAGCGGGCACACCCCAGAACGATTCCTCGCAGATGACCCAGACGCCATTGACGATATCATCGAGAAAGCGGCCCTTGCCCTCGACGCACTCCGCGACGATCAGGTCAGTCAGGGCCGTCCGGCGGGCGAAGTGCTCGTGTTCGTACCGGCTGCGATTGCCGTTGCGGGCGTATTCAAGAAAGAGCGTCGCGGGCAGGTCGGGCCACTGGTAGCCGAGATACTGCTCGCCGTTGGCGATCAGGTCCTTGCGCACCGGCTCGGGCAGAGCCTCCCACGACCGGCGATCGCTCCACTTCGGCCACGGATGCCACTGCTCGCGCGGGACCAGGACCTTCTCGATCTTCTCCTGCGGATACAACTCGCGGAGCTTGAATCGGCCTTCCTTTGCCGGCGTCGGGTTCACGAGAATTGCCGCAATGAGCGTCCCGAAGACGATGACGCTCGATTTCATGGAATGCCTTGGTGTCTGCACTGCACGAACCTCCATTTTGAAACATCGCACTATTTGTCATGCTGAACGAAGTGAAGCATCTGGCCTGCGTACGTGAGAAGCCTCTCATTCGGTAGCCAGATCCTTCGGCTGCGCCTCAGGATGACAAGAGTCTTTGCCTGCATGTCCAACCTATTGCGGGGGCGTCACAGCGGCTTGGCGAGGTCTGGCGATGACATCAACAACCGACACGGTGGACAGGTCGTTGCCGATCAGACAGGGCCGAGGGCCGACGACAATCGAGAGGCGATTCGGGACAACCTCGGCGCCTCTATCCGTCCAATCCCGGAAACCCCAGAGCGTCAGGTACATATCGTGCCCCGCCTGTTGGATCATCACGGGCTGCGGCGGCGACTTGGTTTGCAGGATCACCTGGCGGTCCTGATCGTCCGCCGACCAGAGAGCCCAGCAATCCTCCCGACCTATCTTGAATCGCAAGGCCCAGAGGTTCTCATCCTTGGTGGGCAGGCGGTCAACATATTGGGCATTGGCCACCACGGGCGAGATATCCATGAGCACGTCATACGCCGGCTTCGGCGTTAGGTCCGGCCGGACCAGGCCGAAGTTGTCCTCGTTGTACTCAGCCTTCCACCCGTCGTCCTGAAAGTCGTACCACCACAGTCCCCTGAAGGAGGGCGACGTGCGGGCCAGCAGGTACAGCCTCGCCAGGTACGATGCCGAAAGCTCCGGGTCGGTCCCGTTCTTGCCGACGTGCGTCGGCCAGCCCATCTCCGTGACGTAGAACGGCACATCGTCACCCTTGTACTTGCGGAGCATCTCCTGCACGCCGGTCATCCACGCCGAGCACGCCTCGGGGCCGCGCTGCGGGAATTTGTCGCTGTAGTTGTAGCTGTGGATCGAGATCGCATCGCAGGAGTCGAGGGCACCGAGCTTGACGGTCTCTTCGAGCCAGCCTTTCTTGACGCCGCCGCTGGTGCAGGCCCCCGCCATCACCGTGACACCGGGATCGGCGGCCTTGATCCTCGGATAAACGGCCTTGAGCAGCTTCACGTAATCGTCGGCCGAACCGCCCTTTCGATACTGCTGGGGCATGCCGATGCTGATGTCCCACTCGTTCCAGATCTCGTACAAACGCACAGTCTTGCCAAAGTGCCGGACGACGAATTCCGCGTACCGGCAGAAGCCCTCAATCGCCTCCGGCGAGCGGGGCCGGTCGCCGTCATCGTAGAAGCGATTGGCATAGTCCAGGATGAGCAGGACGTCCACACCCTGGGCGGCCGCCCGGCGGACATAGGGGTCGAATTGCTCCGGCATGGCGAGCTTGCCCTTCTCCCGCTCGACCGCACCCCAGCCCACCTCGTCGCGGATCGAGCTGATGCCGGCCCGCTTGATCCGGTCGAGGTTCAGGTCGAGGATGCCCTTGCCTTGACTGAAGTGCGTGCACGCCCCGACAATAAACGCACGCTCCTGTGATGCACGTGGCTGCGCGTCTTGCGCACGAGCCGCACCGATGAAACACAAGACCGCCAACAGAAGACACATCAGAGCATTGATTCTTCGCATGCCCGGCCACTCCTTGCTATCCTTCACGACACGCTCAAGCCCCGCAGACAGACAGGCCGCAAGGCATGGCCCACATGATACCAGAGGAACAGCAAATCAGCCACCCATCAGCCAGCACGTTCAAATCGCTGCCAGCGAGAACAGTGGCACCACCTCTTGCAAGCTCAATGGCTCTGCGCGGGAGATTGCTTCGTCGTTTCGCTCCTCGCCGTGACAGGACTGGGCGCTGGATGTCATTGCGAGCGTAGCGAAGCAATCTATGGGCGAACGATATCCGACACGCCGCGATGATCTCACAGGTGCCTGGGCATCAATGGGGGCATTCGATGGACTCGTCGAAGCCGTAGAAGCGGACCAGGGGCGGCGTGTCCTGCCACTCGGTGGGCCGGCATTCGCGGGCACCGGTGGTGTAGTAGATCAGCCGGATATTCTTGGCTCGAAGCTCGTCCAGGGTCTTTTGCGGGATCCCAGGCTCCAAACCCGGCTCGAAAAGGAAATTCTTCGGGCACAAGTGGGCCCCGCCGCCGACGCTCTGGGAGAAGTAGCCGGTCAAGACGATCGGCTCGGCTGTCAAGCCTTCGATCCGCGTCTGCTCGAACTGGAGGCACGTGGGCGCGTCCCATCCCCAGCCCCAGCGGGAGTAGAACCGCGTATTGATGGACACGCCGAGATTGGGGTCCGAGAACGAACATTCCTCGGGCGCATCCTGGTCCGTCGGCTGCCACGGCTCGTAAAGGGCGGCCTCCTCGACCGTCGTGGTCTGCTCGCTGTCCAGAGGCACGGGACGCTGGTATTCGACCTCCACGCCGAGGCGGAAATCGCCAAGCGTCACGACCGGGTCGGGCAGCGTAGCCTGGTACAAAGGCATGGTTCGCAGCCGATACGTGCGCGGGTTGCACAAATCCGGGAACTGCCAACTGTCCATGAGATCATACCGGTCGAATTCCCCTTGTGGCGGCTCATAGACGTGCTTAGCGCCGGCCAACAGCGGCAGCTCGCGTGTCTCGTGGCGAATCTGCCCATCGGCGGCGTACTCGACGATCGCCTCGCCGTAGATGCAGTTCTTGAGATTCTCCTCGCTGAGCCAGAGGCTCTTGGGCCTGAGCGTCCAGAGGGACTTGAGCCTGTGGTTGGTGAGGACGTTGCTGCCGCGGCCCTGAAGTGTCCGGTACTGCTTGGACTGGGCCAGGAGGAACGGCGTCGTGCACTGGGCAGCGCCGGGCCTGGGAATCTCGCGAATCTGCTTGAGGAGCAGCTTGCCCTCGGGGGTGGTTTTCTTGAATTCGAGGTCAAGAACGATATCGTCCTTCTGCGTTTCTTCGCAGTACCGTTCAGCCGAAGCCACGAGCAACTCGTACAACTGGAGGTACTCCGCGTCCCATTGAAGCACGGTGTCTTCCCGCAGGGACACGAGGCTTGAACGCCGGACCACCCACACCGAGGGTTCCTGGAAGCCGGCGTCGATCCGGACCTCCTCCGGCACGGCATCCATCGGCGGGTTCGTCACGGAGACCGCCCCCTTCTGACTGACAACACTGACCGACCAACCCGAGCCACGAGTCTTCTCCATCGTCGCGACGCCGTTGGCCAGTTCGATGTCGTCGGGGAACGAGTAGTGCACGAGCAGGGCCATGCCCACCTGGGCCTCGTCGATCTTGTGCTTGAGCCGCTCCAGGTAGGCGTTGTCGTTGTAGAAGCTGGCGAAGACCTTACGGATCGCCCGAAAGACGCCCCGCTCGCTTGTCTCCGCCGGATCGCACACACACGGGCCGGCCGTGTCGTTGTCCAGATCGTCCGCGAGACAGCCGCTGAAACTGTCGTACAGCCCCGCCCCGGTGAACTGCTCGCTGTCCTCCACGTTCGTCGAGCTGCGAAAGCGCAGGTTCCTGCTCGGAGCGAATCCGAACTCGCGCAGGGCATTGATGACGCCGGGGCCTGCCTGGCTGAATCGGGTTGCGTCTGTGTCCTTGAACAGATCCCGAATCGCCGCCAGATCGGCAAAGAGGGCCTGCATATCGGCGGGCGGATAGGTCGGATACTTCGCCAGCCGCCGGGCGATCTCCGCCCGTAATGTCCCGCCGGGATACGCCGTCGGCAGCGGCTGATCCAGAAAGCCCGTCCACAGATCGAAGGAAAAAGCCAGCGCCGGCTGGGAGCTGTCCGGAATGGCGCGGCACAGAACGCCATAGTTCGATGCTTTGCCGCCGAAGGAGCCGATATCGGCGGAATGCAGATCGTTCGTATCCGCCCAGAGCCGACCCGGCGAAACCAGCGGACGGATCACCAGCGGCGGCGCCTTCTTGAGCGCCAGCAGTGAGGACCGCTCGGCCTCCGAGAGAAAGCCAATGTCGAACAGCTTGACCGTGCACGAGGAGCTATACGCGTCCTTCGTGACGGCGAAGTAAACGGTATGGCCGACGAGCGTTTTCGCCGCCTCGGGTCCTTGCGCCAAATACACAAACGGCACGCCCTGGGAGCGGGACAGGATCGCCACGTGCGAGTTGGGCGTCGAGGGCGCCAGCGAGACGATCCCCGCCACGGAGGGGACTTCCGCCGGCACGCCGTCGGTCAGCAGAATGTCGTCGGGCAGCAGCTCGCCGGCGGCATACGCCGGCTGGATCTCACTGCCGGGGACGAACACGAGCCGCCCCAACGCCCAACCTTCCGAGTAGCTCGCATTGCCCTCGGCCCATTGGGCGGTCGAGCCGACGGGTATGCCCTGGCCCTCGAACCATTGGCGATTCTGTTCCGTGACCGGGTACTGCTCATAGGTCGGGAAGTAGAAAGCCTTGACATTCGGGTCCGCGATGACGGCGGCCTTCACAAGGTGGAAGAACCTCACGGTCTCTTCTCGCGTGTACGGATCGTTGCGAGCGAGTTGGATGCCGTACTCCTGGAAAGGCGGATCGTGCCACGGCGGCAGGATGACCGCGCCGAGCACGGCCTGCTGATTGGCCGCGTGGAGTGTGACCGCGTCGAACTGCTCGATGGTCATGCCCAGGAAGGGTTCCAGGCATTCGAGCGCGAAAGCGAAATGGAATTCATACCGCGCCGAATCCTGGAAATAGACGACGTTCGGATCGAAGAGCGGCTTCGTGATGATCGTGAACTTGACATACGGCGGCGCGGTCCAACTCTGGAATGGTTCATCGGGCAAGCCGATCTGGTTCTTCCACGGCGGCCCTGGCGGCTCCTCCTGGGCCAAAGCAGAGGACCAAGTGAGCAATAGAGACAAAGCCGAAACGACCTTCCAAACCATCACCACACTCCTCGTTCCTACAGGTGACCCACCGCGTTCGTAAGTAGCGTTGCTTGCAGGATTTGATTATACCGGAAAGCGGCCGAAGAATCAACCGTTCGGATCGGCCTGACCCACGTGGAGATGAAAAAGGGCTGCGGATATTGCACCCGCAGCCCAGGAGCAGCCTGTTTTCGACCAGGCAAGCCGGTCTATTTCTTCTTGTCGTGCGGCACCCGAATGTCCACGGTCGCAATGGATTGGTTGCCGCTCGCATCGGTCGCTGTGAGTGTGACAGTATAGACCCTCCCGTCACTCCCGCCCGCTCGCTCGGCACGGAGACGCAACGCGACCGTACCGCTGGCATTGTCGATGGAGTCGAGATACCAGTCCGGCTCACTTGCACCGTCATTCTCATTGGACTGGATGCTCGCCGTCAGGACGAGATTGCCTCTGCTATTGTCCGCGTCGCCCGCGCGGATCGTGACGGGAACAAGCTGATGGTTGGGCGGCCAGAGCAGGGTCGTGCTCGGCTTGGGCGCCAGCGTGGGCGCCGTGGTGTCCTGCATCCTAACGATCACGCTGTACGTCACCGCCGGGTTTACGCCGTCATCTACGACGAATTGCAGATTGTTCGACCCGAGCGGGAACCGCGTGTCCCCTGCCGGGATCGTCAACTGCGCCACATTGTCCAGCGCCGCACCGCCCGCCGGCGGGGTCACCACGCCTGAAGCAAGCACGGCGCCATCCTTCACCCACTGGTAACTCACCGCGTCGCCATCGAAGTCCGCTACAGACGCACAGACGCTGATCGGATCAACACCGATCTCAAACGCCTGGTCCGTCGGCGTCGGCTGCCCCTCCGGGGGCGTGTTGGCGATCGTCAGAACCATCGTGTCGGAGACCGTGTCCTGTCCATCTGTGACCTCCAGCGTCAGAGTATGCGTCCCGATCCTGGGAAGCGGCACAAGGGTGGACAGCGCCAGAGGCGCGGAGCCATCCGTCCCGACGGCCGTCGGCCCCTTGAGCTCCGTGCTTCCCTCCAGCCAGCGATACGTCAGCCCACTCGGACCTGGACTCGGATCGCTGGCGGTACCATTAAGCGTTTTCGAGCTCTCCTGGGAGGTATAGATCGAGACATCCGGACCGGCATTCGCCACCGGCAGAGGAGGCAGCCTGGGATCGCGCCCGGGGAAGAGGGGTTCCACCGCCGTCAACACGATGTCGCCACCGTTGGCGGTATTGCGGATGCGTATGTACTTCGCCCAGTCGGTCGGGTCCCACGAATCGCCGGAAAACCTGAACTCAACGACGGGGTTCTGTGCTGATAGCATCCAGTTGTCCTTGCTTCCCCAAGTCCAGTTGGTGCCATCCTTGCTCGTCCACAGAGTCGTCATCGGCCCGTCAACATAATATGCGAATGTGATGATGATGTCTATACCGGAAGGATCGCCCTCCCTGATGCCATTGAATGCGACCGTGTCATCCGGGAATTGATAGTCTGCGGTCCCGTTCGAAGGAATCGTGTACGGTAGCGTGTCTATCGTTGCGGCGTCCGTCGCAGCGATGCCCGTTAGCAAAGCTGCCCCCACCAACACCAACCATCCGGGTTTCCACCATGTTGTTTTCATGTTCGTTTCTCCCTAATCACCAGTTGTCTCTACGTCGTATGGGACTCTGCGCCCTGGGGCACGCGCCCGGCAGGGCCTCCCTTTTCTGTGCGCAGACCGCATGCACCTACGGTCCCCTTGGTCTTGCGGTGAGCCGCCAACCTCGGCACATAGTGCACCTCCCGGAGCTGCTGAGAACTTCTCTTGGTGTGGCCCCTCACCGTTCAGTGGAGTGCCCACCTATAGTTATGGCGGGGGCCGTCAGGTATTGTTGATTCGCAAATGGCGAATTTCTCTGGCCTGGTTCAATTCAGGGTAACACTTTCACAGAGCCATGGAGGACGCATCGATTTATAAGTATTGCAAGACAAACAACTTACGATCATTTCTGGGCCAGATGGATTCGAACAAGTGTTACCCTGGGCAGTGACGGCATGAACCATGGCGAATTTCTTGAGCTCATAGGGCGAAGGGAGCCTTGCCGGGATGGGCCGGGGCCGGTACGATGGTGGACAATGGCGGACGTGCACGAAACCCTGAACCTGTGAAGAATCCTCCCGCTCAGGCGTCTGTGAGAATGAGGGCCGCGTCCTGTACTTCGGCCGGCGTTTTTGATAGGATATCGGAAGGCCCGAGGCTGCGGGCACGCCGTTCCGAGAGGACCCAGACGGATGTTCTTGATGCCGTGGAAAGTCGATGTCCCGCAGGACCGATGGCCGGTGATGAACTGGAAGGGCTGGATCACGATGGAGAGACACGAGAAGTCCCTGCTCCAGGTGTGGCAGGAGCACCAACGCGGCAGAGAAAAGGAGCCGCTGGCGGCGGCGTATGCCCACCTCGACCTGCCCAGGACGGAAGAGGACCGCCGACAAGAGGTATCACCTCAGGCACAAACCCCGGCCCCCGAGCACGAGCCAATCCCGCTGCCCCCGTTGGAATCGGAGCGTGCACTGGGACACCCTGGGACGGATGGACTCATTCGCACCGCCTGCGCCTGCGGCAATACGATCCGTGTGACACGGCAGTACGCCGGCCGGACCGTCCGCTGTCCGCAGTGCCGACAGCCGGTCGTGATCCCGAACCAGACCGATTTCTTCGGCCCCGCCCCGCCGCAACCCGACACCATGACCGGCGTCCTGAAAAAGGCGCAGGACAACGGCATCCGGTTCATGTGCACCTGCGGCAAAAGAATGAAAGTGCCCGCGCGGTACGCCGGGCGTAACGCCAAATGCCCCCGCTGCGGCACGAGACTCAAGATCCCAACCCTCGCGCCGTAAGGCAACCCATGGAACACGGATCAGCCACCAGCGACGGTTGCGCAACTCGTGGCGAGGGCATCTTGCCCTTGCTCCTTCCCTCCGCAGGCCGCTTGCAGCAAGGGCGGGACGCCCCTCGCCACGTTGCGACGAGCGGCACCAGCGACACTCCACGACCAACGCAACTGACACGAGCCTCGCAACCCCAACCGCTTGACGGTAGTTGCAAAAAGGGGCTGCGCGGGGACGCAACGCAGCCCCCAAATTCCGATGTCTGCCAACAATCGGTCAGATTGTCTTGCGTTTCAGCCGCCACCCAGCGACGCTCAAGCCAGGTACGCCGAGCAACACTGCACCGGGGACAGGGACAGGGGCAACGGACGTCATCCATTCAAACTGGGCACCGTCAGTAAATTGGACGCGAAGGCCGATGACAAACGCTCCGCTGCTGAGGTCTGCCAGAAGCTGATCGACGGTATGCGAAGTAAGCGTACTGTGTACTGTGAAAAAATCACCACCTGGATTCACCCCGTAGGCCGATCCGCCGTCGTTAATGAACCCAAGCTTCCCGTAGGGATCCACCCCGAACGGCGGATAACCGCTGGTTGGTGTATATATCGACCCCACGCCTAAGCTTGAAAACCCTTGCACTGTGGCGCTGGTAAATGCTCCCCAATAAAAGTACATCTTGGTAAGCATAGCGGTTGACGTGCCGACTCCCGACACGTTCCTGAACGTGAAGTCTACCAACTGACCAGCCCCATCGCCAACCACATCCACAGTAAACTGGGATTCAAGATCATAGGCTGTATTGCTCGAAAACTTGTAGAACGTGTAGAGGTCCGCACTCGCAACCGATGGACCGGCCATAACAGACAGCGCAGCCATGACAACACCCAGCTTCTTCATCTTGCCCTCCTCTGAGGTCATCAGCAAACCAAGGTTTCCTCGTGCTTTGCCGTCCCTTGTGGCTATTACGTCGGCCTGTGATGGGTGGCGAACAAGTGTCTCCCTACGGTCTCCCGTCACTCCACGTTAAATCCAACCAAAACCACGATTCCCGTGTCAATTCGTACAAATACGTATTTTATCGGAATCTCGAAGAATCTTTCGAGAGGTGAATCGGTCTGCGTGGCAACTCAAGGGGGCGTGGAACTACGTGATTCTGGGAAGGATTTGGGCAGAACGGATGGTGGGCGGCCTGCGGGTTCTACGTAGACGATGGCCGAAAGAGGGGAAGAAAGAGGTTTGCCGAAAGAATACGAAAGAAGAAGGCCGCTCGTTGCCTCGCGGCCCCCTCTTCTTTTTTCGCCCCTTTTTCGTTTCTTTCGGCTACAGCGTCACTACGAACGGCCCTCGCGGGCGGTGAAGCTGACGGACATCTTGCCGACTTGGGCCTTGAACTCGCCCGGCTCGACGACTGGTTTGTTGTCGAGGCCGATGAAGGCGAGATCGTCCCAGGTCAACTCGAAGCGCACAACCTTCATTTCGTTGGGCTTGAGCTCCACCTTCTGGAACCGCTTGAGCACTTTGACCGGCGGCGTGATCGACGCGACCACGTCGGACAGATAGAGCTGGACCGTTTCCTTGCCGGCACGAGCGCCGGTATTCGTGACTTCAACCGTGACGGTCAGCTTGTCCTTCGGCGTCATCTCACTGGCATCGGCCCGCAGGCCGCGATACTCGAACGTCGTGTAGGATAGGCCATAGCCGAACGGCCACTGCGGATCGTACTTGTTGCCGCCCTTCTCTTCGCTGGTTTTGTGATCGTACGACGTGAAGCCGGCGGAATACTTCGGATAGGTGAGCGGGAGTTTTCCGCTCGGGTTGGCGTCGCCGAAGAGGACGTCCGCGACCGCCTGCCCACCCTCCAAGCCGGGCAAATAGGCCATCAGGATCGCCTTGGCGCTATCCGCGATCGTGCGAATCACGCGGGGCCGGCCCTCCACCAGGACCAAGACGACCGGCTTACCCGTGGCGGCCAGCTCTTTGACCAGCTTCAACTGCGGCTCGGTCATCGTCAGGTCGTTGATGTTGCCCGGCGTCTCGCAATAGCACGGCTCGCCGACGCAGGCGATGATCGCCTCCACATCCGCCGCCGCGGCAACGGCCTTGGCGATATCGATCTCCTTGTCGAACGCCACGGCGTCAACATAGGTGACGTTGTCCTTGCCCAACTTCTCCTGGATTGCTTCCAAGATCGTGTTCTTCTCCTGCGGGTAGAGCTGTTCCTGGTCGCCCTGCCAGGTGGTGGACCAGCCGCTGTTGAGGAGGGACAGCTTGTTGGCGGCCGGCCCGGTCACGAGGACCTTGCGGCCCTTGGCCAGCGGCAGCACGTTGCCCTCGTTCTTCAGCAGCGTCATGGCCTCCTGGGCCGCCTGGAGGTTCACCTGGCGGGAGCTCTCGGCCCCGACGGTGCCGGCCAAGTCCTTCCTCGGATACGGGTCCTTGAACAGGCCGAGCATGTACTTGACCTGGAGGATGTTGCTCACCGCCTCGTCGATCCGCTTCATCGGCACCTCGCCACTCTGGACGAGCTCCAGCAGCGTGTCATAGAAGCTGTAGTCATACGGCACCATGCTCATATCGACGCCGGCCATGACGGCCATCTTGACCGCCTCGCGCCGGTCCTTGGCCACCATCTCGCGGGTGTAGAGGTTCTCGATATCGGCCCAGTCGCTGACAACCAGGCCCTGGAAGCCCAGCTCGCCCCGGAGCAGGTCCGTCAGGTAGAACTTGCTCGCATGGACGGGGATGCCGTTGATCTCGGAGGAGTTGACCATGCAGGTCACGGTGCCCGCCTGGACCGCCGCCTGGTAGGGCTTGAGGAACCACTCGCGCAACTGCCGGTCCGGGATGTACGCCGGCGTGCGGTCCTGCCCCGACCAGGGGAAGCAGTAGCCCAGGTAGTGCTTCATGCACGTCGCGACCTTGACGGGGCTGGAAAGATCCTTGCCCTGCTGGCCTTGAATGTAGGCGGCTCCCATCGTCGAGGCGAGGTACGGGTCCTCGCCGAAGGTCTCGAACACGCGGGGCCACATCGGCTGGCGGGCCAGATCGAGCACCGGGCCGAAGTTCCACGGGATGCCCGCCGCCCGCGTTTCCAGGGCGGCGATCTCACCGCTTTTTTCCATCAAGGCCACGTTGCCGGTCGCGGCCATGCCAATATTGTGCGGGAACAGCGTCGCGCCGAGCACGTAGTTGGCCCCGTGGATCGTGTCGATGCCGTAGATGATGGGGACGCCGAGCCGAGTTTCCTTCGTCGCGACGTCCTGCATCCTGGCAATGATCTCCTGCCAGTTCTTCACGGTACGGGCCTGCCCGCCGCAGTTGAGGATCGAGCCGAGATGGTGGTTGACGATCCCGTCGCGCAGCTTCTGCTCGTCGAGAACGAAATAGCCGTCCGGGCCGCTCTTGCCGAACTGCTCCAGCGTGATCTGCGTCATCTGCCCGACTTTCTCCTCCGGCGTCATCTTCGCCACCAGTTGCCGGGCCGCGCTGTCAAACCGGGCCTGCTTCACCTTGTTCTCCTTGCTCTTGTTCGCACTCGAACACCCCAACAACAGCATAACCGCCATCAACGCAACCGCCGTTTTCTTCATGACACAGTCTCCTTTCCTGGCCCTTGACCGGTGCCCTGTCCGGCCATGACGCTCCTACACCAAGGGCGCGTCGGCCGCAGGTCTTTCCATAGCCCGAGATCGTAGCAGAGAAATCCCGCCATGAGAATACAAAACTGACCCACTCAGGCCCCCATCATCTCTCCCATCCCCCAAGGCCAACGCAACGTCGGCGGACATGGTGGGGTGGCAGCGTCAAGCGGAGCCTTCGGGACTTTGCGTTTACCCTGTCACATCCCTCCTCTTAGGGCTTGAATTCCCCGGCCGCACGTGGCACACTGTCGGCGTAAGGTCCCGCGTCACAATGGAACGGGTATAGACAGGAAGCCCCGCGTGGCACAGAAGATAAGAACACGATTCGCCGGTATGGCCGTCTTTTGCACCGTCGTTGCCGCTTTGGGATCGTGGATGGTCTCCCGCTCTCCCCAAGCCATTGACAGCTTCACCGAAGTCGGCCGCGAGCCCAACATGAGTCCCGATTACGCCGGGACCGTCATCCCCGCCAATATCGCCCCGTTGAATTTCCGGATTCTCGAAGACGGGCGGGCCTATTTCGTCACGGTCCGCTGCGACCGTGGCAGTCCGATCCGCATTTTCAGCAAGACGGGGCAGATTCGCATCCCCATCCGCCCGTGGCACGCCCTGCTTGACGCCAACCGGGGCCAGAGCGTCTTCTTCGACGTCTACGCCCAGGACGCCAACCGCCAATGGCGACGATTCCAGCCCGTCATCAATACCGTCGCCCGCGAGGACATTGACGAGACCCTGGTCTTTCGGTTCATGAAACCTCTCTACAGTTGGTGGAAAGACATCGGCATCTATCAGCGCAATCTCACGACCTACGGCGTGTCCGTGGTCCTGCACGGCCGGTCGTTTGGCAGCGGGTGCCTCAACTGCCACAGCTTTGTGGGCAACGACCCCAAGACCATGACGATTTGCCTGCGGAGCGCGACCTACGGCAGCGATACGCTCCTGGCCCGCAACGGCGCCGTTGACCGGATCGGCGCCAAGTGGGGCTATACCGCTTGGCATCCGAGCGGCCAACTGGCGGTGTATTCCATCAACAAGGTGACCCAATTCTTCCACGCCGGGGGAATGGAGGTTCGGGACGTGGCGGATTTGGACTCGGCCCTGGTCTGTTATCGAGTCGAGAGCCGCAAGGGCGTGTCTCCCAAAGAACTGGCCGACAAGGACAGGCTCGAAACCTATCCGGCCTGGTCTCCGGACGGCAAGTATCTCTATTTTTGCAGCGCGCCGATCCTGTGGAAGGACCGCAACACCGTGCCGCCCGAGAACTATGACAAGCTCCAGTACGATCTTCGGCGGATTCCCTATGACATCGCCACGGACCAGTGGGGAAAGGCCGAAACCGTCCTGTCCGCCCAAGAGACGGGCCAGAGCATCCTGCTGCCGAGGATCTCGCCGGATGGACGATTCCTCGTTTTCTGCATGTGCCAGTACGGGTGCTTCCCCGTCTATCAGCCCAGCAGCGACCTTTACCTCATGGACCTCGCCACCAGACAGTATCGCAAGCTCTCAGTCAACAGCGAGTTCTCCGAATCATGGCACAGTTGGTCCAGCAACAGCCGGTGGATCGCCTTCAGCAGCAAGCGTCAGGGCGGCCTGTTCACCCGGACCTATTTCAGCTACCTTGACGACGCAGGAACGGCACACAAGCCCTTCGTCCTGCCGCAAGAAGACCCGGTCTACTACGATTCGTTGGTCGAGACGTACAGCGTCCCGGAGTTGGTCGCGGGACCGGTCGCCGTGAGTAAGTCCGCGCTCGCTCGCGCCGCCCGCGCCAGGCCCTCCGTAGCGCCGGAAATCCCCCTCACGGGGGCGACGCCAAAGGCTGTGCCATCCGATCCTTGGCAGGAACGAGAATAGTCCAGTCGGGCTGGGAGATGCTAATGAGAGACGAAGGTAAGAAGGTAAGAACGAACGAAGGTGAACCTGTAGGGTGTGCTGTGCACACCAACCACATGCTGGCGAGTTGGTGGTGTGCACAGCACACCCTACGTCCTACCTTCTTACCTTCTTACCTTCTTACCTTCCTGCTGTGCTTCGTTTACCTGTGGCTGGTGGTCGAGCCGGACCTGATCTACTACTGTTTCGGCACGATCCTGCCCGACGCCCCGCCGTTCGCCACCGGATGGGCATTTCTGCGAGACTCCCTCGGCACCCCGGGCGGACCTGTTGCCTATGCCGCCGGGTTTCTCTCCCAGGGCTACTACTACGCGTGGCTGGGGGCCGCGCTCATCACCCTGGCGGGATTGGGCCTGAGCGAGCTTTGCCGGCGGCATCTGGTGACGGCCGGGCTGGTGCGGGCCTCCGTTTTGGCCACTTTCCCGGCGATCATGCTCTTTCTGGTCTACAGCCACTACAAGCACCCGTTGACCGTCTGCCTGGCCGTGTCGTTGGGACTGGCCTTGTCCCTTGCTTTCGAGAGGCTGCCCATGCGCCAACCTCTCGTTCGCGTCGCCGTATGCTGCCTCGTAGCCACGGCCGGCTTCTGGCTGGGCGGCGCAGGGACTCTTCTCGTTTTCGCAATGATGGCCGCGGTTCACGGGATTCTCGTTCGCCGGGACTGGACGACGGTCGCTCTTGCGCTGCCGGCAAGCGCCGCGATCGTCTGGGCCTTTGCCCAATATGTATTCCTGATCCCGGCCCGCCAGGCATTCGTCATTCTTACGCCTTTTGTGGCGACCCAGGGGGCCGACATAGCCCCCTTCCTGAAGGTCCTGACTTCCCTCCTGTACGCCTTCGCGCCCCTGGCCGTGCTGCTTGTGCTGCTCGGCAAGAGACTGCTCAGCGGGCGAGGACGAGCGCCAAGCGTCCCTCCCAAGAAGATCAAGGGAAAGGAAAAGTACGCCGCGGCACAGCCATTGCCAAGACCCGATTCGAGGGCGTCCCGCCCTCGAATCGCGGGCTGGAAGCCCGCGACACACCGATCTTGGGCGGTCTTCGCGAGGCTGGCCTTGTCCGCCGTGCCGGTCGTGTTGATGGCCCTGGGGCTGTACTTTGGCGGCGATGAGCTCCGCAAGCCCTATGTCCTGTCCAACTACTACTCCCGCCAAAAGCAATGGGACAAGGTGCTCGAGCTCGCCGGCGGCTTGCCCAAAGGCAAAAACAATGTCTACGTCAATCATGACATCACCCGGGCCCTGTATCACACGGGCAGGCTCCCCTACGATATGTTCCGCTACCCCCAGGATCCGCAAGCGCTTCTGCTGACGCACGAAAAGAGAGAGTCCGACCTGACCGAATGGAAACTGAGCGACATCTTTCTGGAGCTGGGACACGTCAACATGGCTCAGAAGCTGGCCTCCGAGCTGCTGACCACCAAGGACCATTTCGGCGTCGCGCTCGAAGAGCTGGGGTGGATCAGCATCATCAAAGGATACCCGAGCACCGCCCGGGTCTATCTGACGGCCCTGAAGAGGGACCTCCTCTATCGGGAGAGGGCCGAGTCCCTGCTCCGCGGCTTGGACAGCGGTTTTACGCCGGCCCAGGCGGCCTATATCGGCAGAATCCGTTCCTATCTGCGCGACGAGATGGCCCCCGTGACCGGCACGGAACCCGTGGATCAGACACTGGCCGCACTGCTGAAGCACAATCCTCACAATAAGATGGCCTTTGAGTACCTCATGGCCTGCTACTTGCTGACCGGCCGGGTGGACAAGATCGTCGAGAATATGGAAAGGCTCCCCGGCCTTGGCTATCAGACCATTCCGACGCTCTATGAAGAAGCCATATTGATCTACTATGGATCTCGCCAGCAGGCCGTAGACCCGGCCAAATTCAACATAAGTCAAGAAACACTCCACAGATATGAAACATTCGCGCAGATCCGCGGCACCGCGGGACCTCAGAACAGCCAGGCCGTGCTCACCCGCCTGATCCGCGATTTCGGCACCAGCTACTTCTTCTATTACGTCTTCGGCCAAGTCGGGTTGATGTGAGTGTCCCGGTGGAGATGACGTATCCGAGCTTACTTGAGCGAGGGCGAACGCCCCTTCGCGCACCAATTCTGGCGGTCATGTCAAACAAAGCCAATTCTTCCCGCGGCCAAACGGTGATGCAGCCGCAGGCCGAGAATGCAAAACAAAGCGAATTTCCCCGACGGCACGCCTGTGACCGGTGCCCCTTTGCAGAAGTTCCGTGTAACGTCCGAGAAAATACGCTTGCGAATCGTGAGTTCATCTGGTACAAATATACTGGATTGTTCGGACCAAGCCTTGGCGTCGTTTGCCGCGGCGGCCGCACCGGAGAACGGGACGCTGCCGAACGCCCAAGACCAGCATGAAACTACATATCCAGTCAGTATCGGAGGACCTGGCGCTGTGTGCCCTGGGACGCACGTAGCAGAGGTGGGGTGTGCCTTGCGCGACGCCGTCGCAAGCCGAATCTCTCCTGCCTATTTTCCGCACGGTCCATCTTCTACAGGAAGGAGGTGATTCGGCCGATACTTTCGTTTGAAACACTCGGAGGATGGTGAGAAGTACTCGCCCGTGGCAGTGCGGGCGCACAGATGACGAGTATCCTTCTGTGACGCGGAGGGATGAAGGCCCCCCCCCACTGCGGGAAAGCGTAGTGGGGATCCCAACGCTCTGATGTGTGGTCGGAGCAACGTGAGAATCAGCTTGTGTGAAGGAGGAATCTTATGTGGAAACGATGTACGTGTTTTGTCTCGTTGGTTGCGGTGCTGGCCCTGGCTTCCGGGGGCACCGCGTATGGTGCTTTCGATATCCTCAAGGACCCGGCCCTGGTCGGCTGGTGGACGTGCGATGATGGCACCGGCACCAAGGTGGCCGACTCCTCTCCCAACAAACGCGACGGGACCGCCTTTCAGGGATCTTTAATATGGGGGCCTGGGGTTTACGGCGGCGCCATTGAGCTGAAGATCCCCACGCTGGTCCAAATCCCCGCCATCAACATCACGATGACGCAAGCCACCATGGCGGGATGGGTCAAACCCATTGGCGCGCAGGCTGCGTGGGCATCAGTCATGATGACCCGCGGCAGTGCCACCGGCCTGAACATGAACCCCGATACGGGCAACCTTCAACTGGCCTATCACTGGGGCGATGCCTCGACCACCTGGGGTTATCGGCCCACCGCCTCCCTGGTCAGCAATGAGTGGCACTTCGCGGCCGTGACAGTCGATCCCGCCAAGGCGGTCTTCTACTTCGATGGTGTCCAGGCCAGTGTCAACACGGTCGCTCATGCCGCCGTCACCTGGAACGCCCCCATCTTCCTGGGGGGTGATGGGTCCGGCAGCTTCGACACGCGGCGGATGACGGACGGTTGGCTGGACGATGTCTCGCTCTGGAGCCGGGCCTTGACGGCGGACGAGATCCAGGTGATCATGAAGGGTTTGGTCAAACCGGAACTGGCGGCCGCTCCGAGCCCCGCCGACGGGGCGACCGATGTGCCGCAGGACACGTCGTTCAGTTGGACGCCGGGCACGGGCGCCACGGCACACGACGTATACCTGGGCCAGACCTTCGCGGATGTGAACAGTGCCAGCGTGGCCAGCCCGAAGGGCGTGCTGGTCAGCCCGGGCCAGACGGCGACCACCTACACCCCGGCCGCACTCCTCGATTACGGGCAGACGTACTCCTGGCGTATCGACGAGGTCGGCGCCAGCACCTTCAAGGGCAACGTGTGGTCCTTCACCGTCGAGCCGTATTCTTACCCCATCACGAACGTCACGGCCACAGCCTCGAGCAGTCAGCCCAGCATGGGACCGGAAAAGACAGTCGATAGCTCCGGCATGACCGGGGACCTGGCCGGCACCGACACGACGACCATGTGGATGAGCAAAGGCGTGCTGCCGAACTGGATCCAATATGAGTTCGACGCCGTCTACAAGCTGGACAAGCTGCTCGTGTGGAACTCCAACCAGATGATCGAGCCGTTCATCGGCTTCGGCGCCAAGGACGTCACGGTTGAATACTCCGTAGATGGCGTTACCTGGACAACGCTGGCCGGCGTGCCTCAGTTCGGCCAGGGAACCGGCGCGGCAGGCTACGCGGCCAACACCACCGTCAATTTCGCCGGAGCGATGGCGAAATACGTCAAGCTGACCATCAACAAGAGCTGGGGCGGCATCACCGCGACGACCGGCTTGGCGGAGGTGCGGTTCACCTCCATCCCCGTCCAGGCGCGAGCGCCGCAGCCAACCGCCGGAACCGCGGGCTTGAGCCTCACTCCCACCCTGAACTGGCGGCCCGGCCGCGAGGCAACCTCGCACACGGTGTACCTCGGCACCGACCCGAACGCCGTGGCCACTGGCGCGGCGACCGCCTCGACGGTGACCGGGCATACCTTCGATACCGGCGCACTTGCCTACGGTACGACGTACTACTGGAAGGTCGATGAGATCGGTGGGGCCGGCCCCTACGCGGGCAACGTCTGGAGCTTCACCACCCAGGAATTCACGGCCATAGACGATTTCGAGAGCTACAACGACGATGACAATCGCATCTATGACACCTGGATCGATGGCTACACTGACGGGCTGAGCGGCTCGACCGTTGGCTACATGAATGCACCGTTTGCCGAGAAGACGATCGTTCACGGCGGCACGCAGTCCATGCCGATGGCGTACGACAACTCCGTCAAGTTCTTCAGTGAGACGAACCGGGAGTTCGCGACGGCCGAGGATTGGACTCTCAACGGGGCCACGCACCTGGGTCTGTGGTTCCGGGGCAATCCGGCGCCGACCAGCGTCGCGGTCACGGAGACCGCCGGCAAGATGACCCTGACCGGCGCCGGCACGGACATCTGGAACAACTCCGACGACTTCGTCTATGCCTACAAGACCCTTACCGGCGACGGCACCATCGTCGCCCGCGTCACCAGCGTCGGCACCGGCACCAACACCTGGGCCAAGGGCGGCGTGATGATTCGTGACAGTATCAACGGCGGCTCGACCTTCGTCGATACGGTCATCACCGGTGGCGGCGGCAACGGCGCCATCTTCCAGTTCCGACCGGTGGCCGATGCGGCCTGCGGGACCTCGACCGACGCGGCGACGGTTCTGACGGCGCCCTACTGGGTCAAGATCGAGCGTATTGGCGACAACATCGGCGGCTACATCTCCGCGAATGGCACGGCGTGGACGCCGCTGGGCGTTCCCCAGGCCATCACGATGACCGCTCCGGTCCTGATCGGCATCTGCATGACCTCGCACGCCGCGGGCGAAGATCGAACTTTCCAGTTCGATAGCATCACCACAACAGGCGGCGTCACCGGCGCCTGGCAGGGCGTCCAGATCAACAGCCCGGCGTATAACGATGCGGCGGGTCTGTACGTGATCGTCGAGGACAGCACGGGCAAGAGCAAGGTCGTGACCCATCCGGACCCGGCGGCGGCCGCCACGGGGACCTGGACACGATGGGCCATCCCGCTCAGTGACTTCACTTCGGCCGGTGTCAAGACGACCAAGGTGAAGAAGTTGACCATCGGGGTAGGCGACCGGAACAATCCGAAAGCCGGCGGCAGCGGAATGCTCTACATCGACGACATCGGATACGGAACGCCGGCGGCAACGAAGTAGGCAACCCAGAGGTCAAGGATGTGACCTGTAACCTGTTGTGAACCCGCTCCCTGCGTCCTCCAGACGCAGGGAGCGGTTCCTTTTCTTCCGCCGCTGGGCGGCCCAGTCTCTGTGAACCTCAGGTGAAACGCTTCAAGGCAAAGAAGGAGAAATGTTATGTGCAAACGATCGATTCTCGCGGTTTTCTGTCTTCTGCTGTTGGCGCCGGTCGGGTCGGCGTTGGCCGCTGCGGACCCAACTCTCGTCGGCTGGTGGTGGTTCAACGAGGGCGCCGGGACCGTCGCAGCGGATTCGAGCAGCTATAAGAACAATGGGACCCTCACGAACGGAGCGACGTGGGCCCTCGGCAAGTTCGGCAAGGCGGTGCAACTCGATGGCGTGGATGACTACGTCACGGTGCCGCACAACCCGATCCTATGTGTCACGACCGGCGTCACGGTCATGGCGTGGGTCAATACGCCCCGGTGGGAGATGCCCGGCCAAGGGTACCAGGGAGTCATCTCCAAGGGCAACACCCTTCGATCCTACAGCCTCTACACCACTTCCG
Organism: Phycisphaerae bacterium; assembly: GCA_026386805.1. Taxonomy (GTDB): domain Bacteria; phylum Planctomycetota; class Phycisphaerae; order Sedimentisphaerales; family Anaerobacaceae; genus PLanc-01. The sequence goes on from JAPLMX010000123.1 coordinate 26,512, forward strand.
CGGGCGTCTTGCACTTCAGCACGACCAGTACGGCGACGAACGCTTACGTCGGGACGACCAGCTCGGCCACGGTGCCGCAGAACCAATGGGTGCACGTCTGCGCGATGGTCAGTGGCGGCAATCAATTCTACTACATCAACGGCGTGGCGGCCGGCACCAACACCGGCCAAGGCATCGTACTGCCGGGGACGGCCGATACGGAGACCGTTGTCATTGGCCGGTCAAACGAAGGGGCCACCCGCTCCTGGGGGGGACTGATCGATGACGTCCGCGTCTACAACCGCGGGATGACCCAACAGGAAGTCCAAAAAATCATGACCGGCGCGGACCTCGTCACCGGCGGCGCCACAAACCCCTCTCCCAGCGATGGTGCCACGGATGTGCCGCAGGACACGTCCGTCACTTGGACGGCGGGACCCTACGCCGTTACCCATGATGTGTACCTGGGCAAGACCTTCGCGGACGTGAATAACGCCAGCCGCACCCAGCCGGGGACGGCACTGGTCAGCCAGGGACAGACGGCCACCGCCTACACCCCGGCCGCCGTGCTCGACTACGGGCAAACCTATTACTGGCGTGTCGATGAAGTCAACGCGGCGCCCAGCACCACCATCTTCAAGGGCAACGCCTGGTCCTTCACCGTCGAGCCGTATTCCTACCCGATCACGGGCATCACGGCCACGGCTTCGAGCAGTCAGCCCAGCATGGGTCCGGAAAAGACGGTCGATGGCTCCGGCCTGACCGGAGACCTGCACGGCATCGAGTCTACGACAATGTGGATGAGCAAAGGCACGCTGCCGAACTGGATCCAGTACGAGTTCGACGCCGTCTACAAGCTGGACAAGCTGCTGGTGTGGAACTCCAACCAGATGATCGAGACGTACATCGGCTTCGGGGCCAAGGACGTCACGGTTGAGTACTCCGTGGATGGCGTCACGTGGACGACGCTGGCCGGCGTGCCCGAGTTTGCCCGGGCGACCGGTTTGCCGGGGTATGCGGCGAACACCACGGTCGACTTCGGCGGCGCCCTGGCGAAATACGTCAAGCTGACGATCGATAAGAACTACGCCGCCATGGCAACGCAGACCGGTCTGAGCGAAGTTCGGTTCACCTATATCCCCGTCCAGGCGCGAGCGCCGCAGCCGGTGACCGCCGCGACGGCCATCAGCCTGGATGCCAGCCTGAACTGGCGGCCGGGCCGCGAGGCGACCTCCCATCAGGTGTTCTTCGGCACCGACGCGAATGCCGTCGCCAACGGCACCGCCTCGGCCCAAACGGTCACCGCTCACGCCTTTACGCCGGGCTCTCTGAACCTCGGCACGACCTACTACTGGAAGGTCGATGAGATCGGCGGGACCGGCCCCTACACCGGCAATGTCTGGAGCTTTACGACGCAGGAATACGCGGTCGTGGATGACTTCGAGAGCTACAACGACGACGACAATCGCATCTACGACACCTGGATCGACGGCTATACCGACGGCAAGAGTGGCTCGTTTGTCGGCTACCTGAGTGCCCCGTTTGCCGAACGAACGATCGTTCATGGGGGCGCACAGTCCATGCCGTTCGAGTACAACAACGTCAAGGCGCCCGACTATTCTGAGGCCACGCGGACCTTCGACACGACCCAGAACTGGACGACCAACGGCGCCGACACCCTGTCGCTGTGGTTCCGCGGCCAGGCCGCGGGCTTTGCCGACAACGGGGACGGCACCTTCACCATGAGCAGCAGCGGCACAGACATCTGGAACAACGGTGACCAGTTCCGCTTCGCCTACAAGTCACTCAATGGTGACGGCACGATCGTGGCCCGCGTGGACAGCATCGTCAACACCAACGTCTGGGCCAAAGGCGGCGTCATGATCCGCCAGAGCATCGATACCGGTTCGACCCATGCCTTCATGCCCATCACGGCGGGCGGCTCAGGCGCCGGCAACGGCGCCAGCTTCCAGCGGCGTTTGACGAACGCCGGGGCCTCGACCAACGACGACAACCCCGGCGCGGCTGTGGCGGCGCCATATTGGGTGAAGGTCGAGCGCAAGGGCAACAGCTTCACGGGTTCCATCTCTCCCGATGGCAAGACCTGGACGCAGTTGGGCACGGCCCAGACGATCGTGATGGCCAATCCGGTCCTGATCGGCCTGGCCCTGTGCAGCCATGATGCGGCCCTGACCACCGTGGCGGGATTCTCGAATGTCTCCACCACGGGCACGGTCACCGGATCGTGGCAGTCCGCGGCCATCGGTGTGGCTATGCCGACCAATGGTGCGGCGCCGCTGTACCTGACGGTCACCGACAAGGCCGGCAAGACCAAGACGGTGGTCAATGCCAATCCGTCGGCCAGCACCACGGCGGCCTGGACCGAGTGGCGGATTCCGCTGAGCAGTCTGACGGGCGTCAGCCTGACGGCCGTGCAGAAGATCACGCTTGGCGTCGGCGATAAGGCCAGCCCGAAGGCGGGCGCCGCCGGCATGATGTACTTCGACGACATCGGGTACGGCCATCCGGCGAAGTAGTGGACCGACGGGTCAAAGAGGCGACTTCGTAACTTGTTATGAAACCGCTCCCTGCGTCTCCAAGGCGCAGGGAGCGGTTCCTTTGTGCCCACATTAGGGAACATTCGCGCGGATCAGGCCCGCTGTTGTTCCGGCCGGTAGTCGGATGTGCGGTCGAAGCATCATAAGAATCATTTGGAGTGAAGGAGGAATCTTATGTGGAAACGATGCATTTGGTTTGCCTTGTTGATGGCGCTGCTGGGGGGCACCGCGTATGGCGCGTTCGATCCTCTCAAGGACGCCGCCTTGGCCGGCTGGTGGTCCTTTAGTGAGGGGAAGGGAACCACCGTAGCCGACTCATCCTCCTATCACAGGAGTGGTACGTTGCAGGGTGGCGCAACGTGGGTGCCGGGCCGCTTTGGCAGTGGTATCCAACTGGATGGGACGAGTGGCTACATCTCGATTCCCACTTTCCCACTCACGACCGACAAGATCACGATGGCGGCCTGGATCAAAGGCTGGAAAGCAGCCGATTGGGCAGCCATCATCACCGGCCAACCGGCACGTCTCGAGCTGTGTTTTGGCGACAACACGACGTTGCACTACGCGTGGAATGGCGATTCTTCGGCGACGTGGAGTTGGGCGGGTGGTCCCGTCATTCCCCAGGACACCTGGGCCATGGTGGCGTTGACCATTGATCCCACTCAGGCAGTTGCCTATGTCTACACCGATCAAGGAGGGCTAATCCAAGGCACCAACGCGATTGCCCACATTTCCCAGACGTTTAGTCAACTGGAACTTGGGTTTTCTTTCAGTCCGCGGTACTTCCGTGGAATTATGGACGAGGCGTGCGTCTATAGCCGCGCTCTGACGAGAGACGAGATTCTGGTTTTGGCCAAGGGTCCGACAAACCCGGCGTTGGCGGTTGCACCGAGTCCTGAGGATGGAGCTATGGATGTGCCCCGGGACACCTCTATCCGTTGGACGGCGGGGACTTACGCCGTCACGCACGATGTATACTTGGGCAAGACCCTCGCGGACGTGAACAGCGCCAGCCTAACCAAGCCGGCGGGTGTTCTGGCCAGCCAAGGCCAAACGGCGACCAGCTACACTCCGGCCGCCCTGCCCGATTTCGGCCAGACCTATTACTGGCGTATCGATGAGGTCAACAAGGCGTCCGACAATACCACTTTCAAGGGCAACGTGTGGTCCTTCACTGTCGAGCCGTATGCCTACCCGATCACGGGCGTGATCGCCACGGCCTCCAGCTCGGCGGCCAGCATGGGCCCGGAAAAGACCATCGACGGCTCCGGCCTCACCGGGGACCTGCACGGCACCGAGGGGACGACGATGTGGTTGACCGGTGGCGCCAAGCCGAACTGGATCCAATACCAGTTCGACAAGGTCTACAAGCTGTATGATCTGAAGGTGTGGAACTCCAATCAAATGATTGAGAGCTTCCTGGGCTTCGGCGCCAAGAAAGTCACGATCGAGACCTCTGCCGATGGCACGACCTGGACCGCGCTGGCTAACGTGCCCGAGTTTGCCCGGGCGACCGGCCTGCCGGGCTACGCCGCCAACACCACGGTCAACCTGGGCGGCGTCATGGCCAAGTACGTCAAGCTGACGATCAACAGCAACTGGGGCGGCATGGCGCCGCAGACGGGCCTGAGCGAAGTGCGGTTCTCCTACATCCCCGTCCAGGCTAGGCTGCCGCAGCCGGCGACCATGGTTGCCGGGATCGCGGTGGACCCCACGCTGAATTGGCGGCCCGGCCGCGAGGCGGGCTCGCATCAGGTGTTCTTCGGGACCGACCCGAACGCCGTCGCCAACGGCACGGCCTCAGCCAAGAGCGTGACCGATCACGCTTTTACCCCCGGCACGCTCAATCTCGGCACGACCTACTACTGGAAGGTCGATGAAGTCAACACCGTCACTTATCCGGGCGACGTCTGGAGCTTCACGACGCAGGAATACGCCGTCGTGGATGACTTCGAGAGCTACAACGATGACGACAACCGCATCTACGACGCCTGGATCGACGGCTACACCGATGGCAAGAGCGGCTCGATTGTCGGGAACATGACCGCCCCGTTTGCCGAGCAGACGATCGTTCATGGCGGTGAGCAGGCCATGCCGTTCGAGTACAACAACGTCAAATCACCGTACTATTCTGAGGCTTCGCGGACCTTCGACACGGCCCAGAACTGGACGACCAACGGCGCCGACACCCTGTCGCTGTACTTCCGCGGCCGGGCCGTGGGCTTTACCGATGACGGCAACGGCACCTTCAGCATGAGCAGCAGCGGCACCGACGTCTGGAACAACGGCGACCAGTTCCGCTTTGCCTACAAGTCGCTCAATGGCGACGGCTCGATCGTGGCCCGCGTGGACAGCATTGTCAACACCAACGTCTGGGCCAAAGGCGGCGTGATGATCCGGCAGAGCATCGACACCGGCTCGACCCATGCCTTCATGCCCATCACGGCGGGCGGCTCGGGCGCCGGCAACGGCGCCAGCTTCCAGCGGCGCTTGACGGCCGCCGGGGCCTCGACGAACGACGACAACGCCGGCGCGGTCGTGGCGGCTCCGTACTGGGTCAAGGTCGAGCGTAAGGGCAACAGCTTCACCGGTTCGATCTCCCCGGACGGCAAGACCTGGACGCCGTTGGGCACGGCCCAGACGATCACGATGACCAATCCGGTCCTGATCGGCTTGGCTCTGTGCAGCCATGATGCGGCCCTGACCACCGTGGCGGAGTTCTCGAATGTCTCCACCACGGGCACGGTCACCGGCTCGTGGCAGGACGTGGCCATCGGTGCGGCGATGCCGACCAATGGACCGGCGCCGTTGTACCTGACGGTCCAAGACAAGGCCGGCAAGACCAAGACGGTGGTCAACCCGAATCCGTCGGCCAGCGCTACGGCGGCCTGGACGCAGTGGCGGATTCCGCTGAGCGACCTGACGGGCGTCAGCTTGACGGCCGTGCAGAAGATCACGCTCGGGGTCGGCGATAAGACCAGCCCGAAGGCGGGCCCCGCCGGCATGCTGTACTTCGACGACATCGGGTACGGCAAGCCTGCGACCAAGTAGTTGACCGACGGGTCAAGGAAGTGACATAGTAACATGTTATGAAACCGCTCCCTGCGTTCCCAAGACGCAGGGAGCGGTTCTTTTTTTGCCATCCCCATTTGCAGGAAGCTATGGTATCATAAAACCGGTGTGTGGAGTCATCTGTCGCAGCGAGCAACCGTGACGCCTGACTTGGCAGGGGACCCCAAACGCGATCCGTCGCGTTTGGGAACCCCAGTCGAGGGTCTCTTCTGTTGGCCGGGTGAGTGAGTCTAAATCGGTCCTGAGGACGGGAGGCTGAACATGAGCAGCAAGAGTACACGCCGGATGTGGTTCCCCTTGGCGATTGGTCTGGCCCTCGTGGTACTGGCCCGGCCTTCGGCTCGTGGGTCCGTGCAAAGCAGCATCGATGGCGTCGCGAGGAATCATCCTTTCCTAGGCAACACGATCAAGGCCGTCGCCGCCATATCGGGCGGATACCAGCGCGAGTATGAATGGGGAATCATCTACTATGACAACACGAATCCCCATGCGACCAGCGAAGTAAATGGCCAGATCCTCGCCAAGTACCTGTCGTCAGGGGGGCCTGCAGGCTCTCTGGGATTTCCGCGCACCAGTGAGATGACGGGCACCCACGGTGCGGGACGGTACAACCATTTCGCGAGCGGCTCGATCTACTGGTTCCCTCTGCTTGGCAGTTACATCGTTTCCGGAGTCATCAAGGACAAGTGGTTTGAGTTGGGCGCCGAGGGCGGGCCGTTAGGGTACCCGATGAGCGACGTGCAGGACCTGGGCCTTCGCGGCGGCGTCATGTGCCGTTTCCAGTATGGCTCGATCTACTACTCCGCCCTACGTGGGGCGCACTATCTGTACGGCCCTATTCTGCAGAAATGGACCGATGCCAGCAACGAGCGCGGGGCCTACGGGTACCCCCTCGAAGACCCCTACACGATCGGCGACAAGTGGTATCAGAGGTTCGAGAACGGAACCCTCGCCATGGATAGCCGGTCCAGGGACCTCCGCACCGAGATTGCCCGCAGAGGCATCGGCATCCGCAACCAAGGGGGCCGGGGCACGTGCTCAATCTTCGCCATGACGTTTCTTTTGGAGTACGCGTACACCGAGATGCTCGGCAGCGGCTATGCGGACCTGTCCGAGGAGTACATGAACCACGTGGCGAACGTGGCCGCGGGCAAGACCGATGACGGCGACATCTTCGGCTCCGTTGCCGCCGGGTATGGGAACTTCGGGGTGATCCAAGAGAGCGAGATGCTCTACAATCCCAACAAGGTGTACGATTTCAACGCGGTCACGATCACACCGCAGATGTACGCCGAGGGGCAGTCCCTGCTTCAGAACGGTCTTCGTTTGGAGGGACATTTTGTTGTGCCGTTGGGGGAAGCAGGGGCAACGCAGGAGCAATTCGACGCGATTCTTGACTATCTCGCGCGAGGGATTCCCGTGGCGGTGGGCCGCAGCCATTCCCTGGGGGCCGTCGGGTACAAGTACGATCCAACCTGGGAGGGCGGCGGATACCTGATCTTCAAGAACAGCTACGGCCCCACGGCGGACGAGAACGGCTATAAGCGGGAGTCCTTTGCGAGTGTCAAGAGCACGGTGAACGACGCCTACGTGTACGAGCAGCCGTACCAGGTGGATTGGACGCCGCCTGAGGAGATCGCCGCGTACTGGAAGCTCGACGAGGGGTCCGGGGACCACCGTTGCGGATTCGGGCAGCAGCGGGCACACCGGTACGCTCAAGGGCGGGCCAACCTGGGCCACGGGAATGAGAGGCGGCGCTCTGGTGCTCGATGGCAAGGACGACTACGTCGATTTTGGTGATCTGCGGGACCTCCCGGCGGGTCGAGCGGCGCACAGCATCTGCGCCTGGGCCAAGACGGACACCGTCGCCGCCGGCTGGCGGTGGATCGTCGCCTACGGAACCGCGGGCCAAGGTCAGGCCATGTTTCTCGGCGCCAACGGCAACGCCCTCTTCGGCGGGGGCTATACCGACGACATCCAGTTGAACGGCTTCTGGAGTCCGGGCGTCTGGCAGCACGTCTGCCTGACCTGCGATGGGACCACGGCCAAGCTGTACGCGAACGGCCAGCAAGTCGCGTCTTTGCTCAAGACCTGGAACCTGGTCCTCAATCGCGTCTGCATCGGACGGCAGGTGAACGATGCGGCCGAATTCTGGGACGGGGCGGCGGACGACGTCCGCATCTACCGGCGGGCCCTGCCGCAGAGCGACGTCAAGGCCATCATGGACGGCAAGGCAGTCCCCGACTCCGCCGGCATAGCTGTCACTCCATAGCACAACAGAATCTGATATTGACTGAGTTGGATTTCTGCGCCGCGTTTGTCATCCTGAACGTAGCGCAGCGGAGTGAAGGATCTGGGCTGCGAGAGTGAGAAACCTCCTATTCAGTGGCCAGATCCTTCGGCTTCGCCTCAGGATGACAGAGCCAGTCACCGCTCAATGCGAAAGACAATAGATCTGGTGAACGCCGGCAGGGACAATTTGCCGTCCTCGACCTTGCCTTGGGACCACGCGTCAGCCCAGGGGTCGTAGAAGCGAACCGTCACTGGCTGTTTCGGGGCGACATCCCGCGGCAGCGTGATGGACTGGTCCTTCAGCAGATCGGGAGCTTTGCCTTCGGCCAGCTCGGTCTTCCAGGTGTTCTGACTATCGCGGCACCAGGCCAAGAGCGTGTGCTGCCCTGCCAGCAGGTAGATTCGCAGACGCGGGTGCTCGATGCGGATCGGGCGGAAACGCTCGGCGGGCGGATCGATGTCCTTGACGGCTTGGGCAAACCGGCCGAAGTGACGCCACAGGTCATTTTGGGCCACGTAGGAATCCCAGTGCCAGCACTGGCCCGACCCCGCCGCCCCGGCGAAGAACGGTGCGAATAGGATGTCATGCAGGATAATGCCTGCCTTGTCCTGCTCGTAGAGCTTGAACGGACCGCTGTGGCTCGGCTCGACCGCCCCGCTCTCGGCCAGCAGGACGGGCTTGCCCGAATTGAACTGGATCAAGGTCGTCACGGCGTCGGCCGCCAGGATATCCACCGGGCCATGGCAGACCTCAAGCCTTGCTCCCAAGTCCAGGTAGCGGTGCACCTGGGCGATGTCGTTCTTCGGGATCAGGCAGAAGGTTCGGTACATGTCCGTTTCGCGGGCGTCGTCGAAGCTGCCGAGACTCTGGACCGCCAGGTTCTTCGGGAATCGCTGGTGCAGGGCCTCCAGCATGACCCGCGTCCAATTCAGCGCGAGGCCGCCTTCCTGCCACTGCTCGGGCTTCCACATGTCCTGGACCGCGTTGAACTCGTTCCACAGTTCCCAGGCAAAGATCGTGGGATCGTCGCCGTACCGTTTGGCGTACCAGTCCAGCTTCTTCTTGAACTGCTCGCGAGAGGCAGGATTGGCGAAGAAGTCCGCGATGTCCTTGGCCGGCCCGCCGCGTGACACGTGGTGGATCGGTTTGCCTGCCCACGTCTGCTTACCATCGCCAAGGTGCCGGAAGTGCTCAAGGGTCATCTTCACCCGGATGTTGTATTTGCGGGCCAGCGCCAGTACGGCGTCGATCCGTTTGGCCTTTTCCTCGTCGTATACACCGCTCTTGTCGTGCTCGACGTCGAAGAAGGGATTACTCAGCCACAAACGGATGTAGTTGCCGCCGTTGGCCGAGAGTTTACGCATCCAGTCCTCCATCTGGGCCAGGGCCTGCTTCTCATCTCGGCCGGGCGGGGCGATCAGGTTCAGCCCGATGGGGACATACGGCTGCCCGTTTGACAATTCGAAATACCTGGCGTCGCGGGGACTGACGCGAACGTATGACTGGCTTGATTGGGCGTCGGCGAAGACCTCGTTTGTACCACACAGGCCCAGGAGACACAGCGATGCGGCAAGGTGCAAGCGGTTCATTGTAGCAGACCTCCGAATGCTCGTGTACGTTCGTGACTACAGCACAGTGAGATGATACCAGGGATGCACGGGCGTGTCGAGAGACACGCCGGGACGAAGAAACCGAGTTTATGATCCCCGCCCGGGATCGGTGAACCATAACCTTGACTCGATCTTCCCGATATTGATGTCGCGCGTCATCTTGATTATTCACAGCCCCCGTGGAATATGCGGGTTGGAGCGTCTGAGGGGGGGCGTGTGAGAAGCCGGTGTTGTCCGGGTGGCAGCCTCAAGGCCGAAGGCCTTGGGGATGGTTGGACCCTGACCGCAGGCAAATCCGCGTTCATAGGCAGGCCATCCCCAATCCTTCGACAGGCTCAGGAGGGGCGCTGCGCTTGAGGCTGCCACCCAGTACCAGGGTACTGGTGAAATGTGAGCGTGCCATGTGATGAGTGCTTCGCACACACCCTTTGAGTCGCACACTGTAAGATGGGTTCAGAGTTTCTCCGCCAATTGGGTGAGGAAGCTCGCGATGCCACGCAGTACCTCTCCGGACGGCACAGGCAGTTTGAGATGACGCTGACCGGTGGATTCATCCGTCTCGATCCTGAGCCCAGCCCCCACGTCGGCTGGCGTCTTAGCTTCACCCGACAACGTGCCGCTGAGCCGGTTCAGCAGGGTCAACCCCGCCGAGATCAAGTTCTCCCAATTCGGCTCGGCTGGGGTCCCCGATGGCGTCGTCTCCTCTTCGCGAGCCTTGTCGGGTTCGCCCCGGGCCTTCTCCTCCGGCGGCATGGCGGCGGGAATGGCCTGTGTGACCTTGTCCACGGAGTCCATGAAGCGTTTGAGCCGGGTGCCGCCGAGGAAGACCTCGTTCATGCCGCCGTCCAGGACCCCGGCGAACAGGGACTGCTTGAACGCGAGCACCGAGAGCATGCCGTGCTCAATCGTTCCCTGCGCCACGAAGTTGATGACGCGAACGGGCCGGTGCTGGCCCAGGCGATGGACCCGGCCGACCCGCTGGTCCAGGACTGCCGGGTTCCAGGGCAGGTCCATGTTGACGACCGTCGAGGCGTTCTGGAGATTCAGCCCCACGCCGCCGGCGTCCGTGGAGAGGAAGATGCGGCAATTGGGGTCCTGTTTGAATCGTGCGATGAGGTCCCTGCGGTCTCTCGAAGCCACGCCGCCGTGGAACAGCACATGACCCAGTTTGGCAGCTTCGAGGCGACTCACGATCAGTTCATGGGTCCGCACCCATTGACTGAAGACAACGGCCTTGTCGCCCGGCTGCTCAAAACACTCCTGAAGAACGGAGAGCAGCTCGTCCGCTTTGAAGCCGAAATCAGTCTTCTTGTCGAGCAGATAGGTGCTGTTGCAGCTCATGCGCATGTTCTGGAGGGCAATCATCAGCCTTCTCTGGTCGGCTTCGGACAGGAACCCGAAGCGCCGCCACTTGGCCGCGATCCGCGCAGCGATCTCGCCATCCTCCTCGTGGTGCGCCATCTGCTCCTTCGTCATCGGCACGAAATAGTTCTTGTCGAGGCGCTCCGGCAGTTGCTTGAGGACCTCCTTCTTCGTCCGGCGGATCAGGATCGACGCGAGGGTCCGCCCGATCGTGTCCAGGTTCCGGTAGCCGACAATCAGACCGTCCTCATCCACGTGCTGATGCTCCGCGAGGAAGCGGAACACCGGCCCCAGGCGAAAGCGGTCGACGAATTCCACAATCGAATGAAGCTCTTCCAGGCGGTTCTCCAGGGGCGTCCCCGTCAGAACGATGGCGTACTTCGAATTGAGTCGTTTGATGGTCTGGGCCCGGCGGGTCCTCCAATTCTTAATCCGCTGGGCTTCATCGAGAATGATGACCTCGGGGCCCCACTTGGCAATCGCGTCCAGGTCCCGATGCACGACCTCGTAGTTGGTGATTTTGTAGAACGACTCGGCGGCGTACGAGTCGGCGCGTCTCGCCAGCGCCCCCTCGACCACCAGCACCGGACGGACGCAGAACTTCTCAATCTCTTGCTTCCATTGATACTTCAGCGAGGTGGGGCAGACGATCAGGATCCGCTCGACGCCCGCCGTCTGGGCCAGAATCTCGCAGGCAGCAATCGCCTGGATCGTCTTGCCGAGGCCCATGTCGTCGGCGATCAGACTGCGTCCCGCCCGGGCGGCAAAGAGGGCCCCTTCCCGCTGGTACGGATACAGCGGGACCTTCAGCAGATGCGCGAACGCAGCGCTCTCGATGCCCGCAGGGAACGCCTTGTCGATCCGCGCAGCCAGGGCCGCGCGATCCCGGACCTCCGCGATGAAATCCAGCGCGTCATCATAGCATCGCAGATCGTGGGCGAACGCGCCGGCCTGTTTCAGGAAGGCGTCGAACCGCCCATACGCGTCGGCCTGGAGGACCCCATCGCCATCGAAGTAGCTCCCGGCGAGCTCGTGCAGTCCGGCGGGACACTCGACGCCGGGCCGGAAGACGACTTCACGCCGGGCCCCGTAGCGCAGATACACCTCCGAATAGACCGGATGAAATCCTCGTGCAAAGGCCCGCGCGGCACCGGGTCTGCGCTGCAGCTTGCCGAGAACCCATTCGATGTGCTTGCAGGTCCCCAGCGTGTTGACGGCGAAATCGGGGCAGGAGCAGTAGTTGTCGCCGAGCCCCAGCCCGCGAATCGCCACGCGGTATTCGCCGCCGGTCTGCGGGTTGGCGACCGTGAACTCGGAAAAGACCGGCTCATCGCCGACGTTCGTCAGCCGGAAACTCTGCTTGCGGGCAAACTGCTTTCGCAGGGCGATCTGCCACTGTTCAAGCGACATTTCCTCCGGCTTTCGCAGCCGCGAAACCTTGGCGCCCTGGAACGCCCCCTTCGACGGTTTGCGCCGGACGGCCTTCGCCGCCGGGGCATCGGCCTCGGCGGCAACTCGTGCGTTCGCCATACGTTGGACCTTCCCGTGAACAGACTCGTCAAACCCGCCAATAGACAACGACGGTGAGTATACTATACTGTCGCAGGAGGGGGAATGGAGATCGCAATCGTGAAAAGGAATGGAGATCGAGAGGAGGGATGGATGCGTGGACCACGCGTTCTGACCGCCGCTCTGCTGTCACTGGCGTCGCTGAGTTTTTCCTGCGCATCGTTCGCGAGATCGGATGCCTTCGCCTCGGGCCGAGCGATGGGCGTCGTCCAGAGCGACTCTCTCAGCGAGCTTTCGGGTATCGCGGCCAGCCGTCGCAATCCCGGCGTGCTCTGGGTACACAACGATTCGGGCGAGGCGCCGAGGATCTACGCGATCAACGAGAAGGCCGAACTGCTCGGCGCGTGCAACATCCGGGGCGCCGGCGAGCGTGACTGGGAGGATATCGCCGTCGGGCCGGGCCCCGATCCCAATCAATCGTACCTGTATATCGGCGATATCGGCGACAACACAGCCAAGTACCCCGAGGTCATCGTGTACCGGGTGCCGGAGCCGAGAGTGGACGCCGCCACGCCCTTTGGCCCAATGACGACCGGTCCGGCCGACGCGATCCGGTTGACGTATCCCGATGGACCGCGCGACGCCGAGACCCTGATCGTCGATCCGCTGACCCGCGACATCTACGTCATTTCCAAGCGAGAACTGGTCCCGAAAGTGTACCGTGCGGCCTATCCGCAATCCCTGAGTCAACAGACCAAGCTGGAACAGGTGGCCGTCATACCGTTCGCGTCGTTCCCCACCGGCGGCGACGTCTCGCCCGACGGCCGCCGCGTGATTATCCGGGGCATGTTCAGCGCGGCCCTCTGGGAGCGCCCCGCCGGTGAGAGGCCCCCCAACGCAGAACATCGCCTTGGGAACCCCGTGCCTCTCTGGCGTGCCTTCTCCGGCAAGCCGAAGGCGATCCCCGTGGCCAGCGAACCCCAGGGCGAGGCCATCTGCTTCGACCGCAAGGGCGAGGGCTATTTCACCATCAGCGAAGGGAAACACCCAACCCTCTATTACTTCGCCTCCGCCGAACCCAACACCCCGAGCCGGTGATGCCATTGTGGATTGATGATTGCGGATTGCGGATTTGCATCGTGAGCCGAATCTGCAATCCGCAATCCGAAATCCGCAATCGGTAGGCGGCTTGGCGTGCGGGAAAACGTGGTCTATAGTTTAATCGGGGTCTTGATATTGCCGATAATCGCACTGAATGGTGTGTCGGTTTTGCCGTGGGCGAAATGGGCACGGACATCGGATGCAGGCCCGTGAGCGTAACGGGCCGCCAAGAGGTAGGTCAATCATGTCCTCACAAACCACAAGACTGGAGTTGGTCATCGTCGCCGCCGCGTTGCTGGTCCTGTTCTTGTGCCGGCAGCCGCCGAAGTCCGGAAATGCCGGGGTTCGCATGAATGTCGGCCAGATACCGGAGACCGGACAGAGAACCGATGACGAAAAGCAAGTCGGGGAGGACGTCACTGCCTCCAAACAGGGACCATCAAACTCCCAACTGCAAGCCATCGATCCGCCGTCGGACGTCGGCACGCCCGATAACACATCCACCCAATCAGCCGTGCCGCCGCGGCCCAAGATGAAGCGGATCGCCGTCGTGGACGCGAGAAAATGCGACGGCCTCAAGTATAAGGAACTCATGTACGGCGAAGTCACCGTCCAATGGGTCTGGGAGGGCGGTAGACTCGTGCCTAAGAAAGTCTGCCAAGTCCGGGAGCCGAGCGGCGCCATCAGCACCTGGAGCTTCGACAACCACGACGGCATCATCATATCCGAAATCCCGCAGGAGTAGGACGCCGATGGCCCGGACCTCCAGAAGCTTGTCAAGATCGCGGACCCCCCCTGCCGCTTTGACCTGCACGCGTGCCGGCGAGTGCTGCCGCATCAGCTTGAGGTCCTCGATGGTCGCCCCGCCGGTGCCGTAGCCGGTGGAGGTTTTCACCCAATCGACGCCGAGATCGCCGCAGATTTCGCACAGCTTGATTTTCTGATCGTTGTTCAGGTAGCAATTCTCGAAAATGACCTTGACCTTCTGGCCTTTCTGGTGCGTCACGTCAATCACGGCGGCGATGTCTGAGCGGACGTAGTCCCAATCGCCGCTGAGGACCTTGCTGATGTTGACGACCGTGTCCAGCTCCTGCCCGCCGTCCGCCAGGGCCCGCTTGGCCTCGGCGACCTTGATCGCCGTCGTGTGCCCGCCATGGGGAAAACCAATCGTCGTGCTCGCCTTGACCGTGCTGCCCCGGAGGATCTCAGCGCACCGCTTGAGGCCAAAGGGCATGATGCAGACACTGCCGACATCGTAACGCAAGGCAAGCTGGCAGCCGGCCTCAAGATCGCGGTCGATCAGCGTCGGATTCAGCAGAGAATGGTCGATCATCTTGGCGATGTCGCTGTACGTGTAATCCATCGAATACTCCTGTCGAGAAAGACCCATAGGACCGATAGGACCTACGGGACCTATGTGCTGGGTGCCATGTCCACGCTTGCGTGGACATGGCTTCCCAGTGGCAGAAGCATGCGTACGCAAGCGTAAGCATGGCACCCGCCGCCACCAAGACTGTCTATGGCAGGTACTGAAGCAGGTATCTGCCGCTCTGACGCAGGGCGGCCTTTCGCGTCTCCAGCGACGCCTCATAGGCGCGGTCCTCCACTTCCACGCAGACCGGTCCGGCGTAGCCGGTGTCGCCCAGCACGGAGATGAACCGGCCCCAGTCAATCTCGCCGAGTCCGGGCAGCTTGGGCGTGTGGTACTGCAGCGGCGCCGCGAGGATGCCGACCTCGCTGAGCCTCTCCCGGTCCAGCCGGACATCTTTCGCGTGGACGTGATAGATGCGATCCTTGAACTCCCACAGCGGCTTGAGGTAGTCCATCTGCTGCCAGACCATGTGCGAGGGGTCATAGTTGAGCCCGAGATGATGGGACGGAATGTCCTCGAACATACGACGCCAGATCTTCGGGCTGGTCGCCAGGTTTTTGCCGCCCGGCCACTCGTCGTTCGTGAACAGCATGGGGCAATTCTCAATGCCGATCCGCACATCGCGATCCTCGGCGTACTTCACCAGCGGCTTCCAGACCTTCAGGAATCGCGGCCAATTCTCGTCCACCGACTTGGTCCAGTCCCGGCCGATGAAGGTCGTGACGCGACCGACTTCAAGCAGGGCCGCCGCCTGGATCACCTTCTTGAAGTGGGCCAACACTGCCTTGGCCTCGTCCGAATCGGGACTGAGGTAGTTCGGATAGTAGCCGAGCGAGCTGATGCTCACGCCGGCATTCTCCATCAGTCGGCGGACCTCCTCGGCCTGGTGCCGGCCGAAATCCACGACATCGAGATGCGTCACACCGGCGTACCGCCGCTCCGCTTTGCCTTTCGGCCAGCACATCAGCTCGACACAGGAATACCCCGCTTCAAACGCAAACTCGACCACCCGCTCCAACGGCAGGTCCGGTAAGATCGCACTGACAAATCCGAGCTTCATTGTCGTTCTCCTTTTTTCACGGGCACCCATCGGCCCTCCCGGTGACTTTGCAGGATGGCTTCGCACAGCAGGATCTCGCGGTGGCCGTCGGCAAACGTGGGAAAGCTTGCGGGCGCCGAGAAGTCCCCCGCCTTGATGTAATCGTAAAACGCCCGGAAGCACTGCTTGAAGGTGTCCGGGAAGCCCTCGTTGTGTCCGCCGGGATAGTTGGTGAACCGCCGGGCCTTGTCACCGAGCAGCGAAGGATCGCGGATCAGGCTCTCGTTCGCCTTGTCACGATGGCCGACCCACATCTCATTCGGCTGCTCGCTGCACCAGGCCAGGGCCTGATTCGAGCCAGCGATCTCGTACCGCAGGCAGTTCTTGCGCCCCGCCGTCACCTGCGAGACCCACAGACACCCCCGGGCCCCGCCCGCAAACCGAAGCAAAACGCAGCCATAGTCCTCGGTGGCGATATTGACCGATTCCGTCTTGACGGCGGCCTTCTCCTGCTTGCCTTTGAACGTCTCCACCTCGCCCAGGGACCTCTGCCGTACAGGGTGCACGGTCGAAAGGTCCGCACAGACAGCCTCGACCTCCAAACCCGTGATCGCACGGATCAAATCCAGCCAGTGCGTCCCAATATCGGCGATGGCCCGCAGCTCGCCGCCCTCCTCGGCCAGCACCCGCCAGTTGTAGTCGGTGGGATGGAACAGCCAATCCTGCACATAGCTGCCGCAGACGGAGAAGACGCGGCCAAGAGTACCGCGTTTCATCATATCCGCGGCTTCGATGTTGAGCGGATAATACCGGATATTGTAGTTCACGCCCGCCGCAAGACCGCTGCGCCGAGCCAGCTCGATCAGCTCAGCAGACTCGGTGGAATTGATCGCCAGCGGCTTCTCGCACAGCACATGCTTGCCCGCATTCAACACCGCCTTAGCCATCGGATAATGCAGCCGGTTCGGCGTGGCAATGTGCACGACCTGCACACTCTTATCGCCCAGAATCTCCTCGAAGTCCCGGTACGCCTTGGGCAGCCCCAGGGTCTTGGCCGCCAGCTCCGACTCGCCTTTCGAGACCCCAAGAATTCCCGTGACTTCAACACCGATGCGTCCCAGGGCTTCCACGTGCACCGGCCCAATGAACCCCGCCCCCACCACCGCCGTGCGAATCTTCTGCATACCCATGTCTCCTTTTGGCCACTCTGTACCGGTTCAAACGGTAGCATCACACACGGGTTCTGTCAATCGCCACAGAGGAATACTTCGGGGGCAATTCAATCCGCAGATTGGGGAAGATGAACCGCTTGAATTCGAGACTCGCGGGACCGAAGTTCCGCAGCAGACCACGCTCCGGGCGTGTGGCCTTCAGGTAATTGAGCCACTGGGCTTCCTCAATGCCGGTGCCGGTACGGCGAGAATACTCTGGATCGGCGTCTGACAGGGGTCTGTCTGCGGTTCATCACACGCTGGGACTGGGTCGGGCCTGCTCCGGCGACGGTGCGGCCTTGAGGTGCTGCTGAGCCCAGATGGAGGAGGCGCAGCCCATCAGGAGGACGACACCCGAAAGCAGTTGCATGCCGTTGAGCCGTTCGTGGAAGAAAACGCTCGACATGCTCAGAACGATGAGGGGCTGCGCGAGGACGACCAGCATCGGAATCGTCGTGCCGATCCGCCGAATCGCCGCATAGAAGAGAACGTGGGCCAAGGCGATGGAGGTGATGGCCGAGACCACGATGGCGGTCCAGGCGGGGAGGCCCATGTGCAGGGCCTGCCCCGGCCGGCCGAGCAAGGCCGCGCAGATCCACAGACCGACCGTCGTGTAGAGACTGATCACGGAGAAACCGCTGCGCGAGTCGATGTCCCGCAGGGCGATCTTCACGGAAACCGCGTACACACCCCACATGAAGGCCTCCGCCAGGGCAATCGCGATCCCGATCCGCGTGCCCACCGCCGTGAAATCCTTCTGGAAGTACAGGACGCCGAGCAGGCCCGCCAGCGACAGCCCAAGACCCAGCCAAAAGCGGGGACTTCGCATCAAGGGCCTCTCCTCTGCGAAGAACAGCAGAGAAAAGCCCGTCACCCACAGAACCGAGGTGTTGGTCAGCAGGGTCATGAAGGCGGGCGTGATGTAGTAGAAGCCCGCCCCCCACAGGCTCTGCATTGCGACGTTGGCGAGGGAGGGCACGATGGCTCGACGCCATGTTCTTTGGGGGAAGCTGCCCCGCGCCGCGACATACGCCACAAACGGGACCCAGAACACACAGGCGGCCGAGTAGCGAAGGGCGTTCTGGGTCCAGGAGTCCGTGAATCCCGTAAGGTACTTGATGAAGATGGGTCCCAGGGCCCAGAAAAAGACGGCCCCCAGGCAGGCGGACGTGGCGACCGTGTTCACCCGGCTCGTTTTCGTCGAGCGGCTCATGACAGCATCTCGACAACCACCCGGGCCACTTCCTCGCCGGCCTTCTTGTGCGTCAGCGACTCGACCATGTCGATCAGGTCGTTGCTGGTCCGGGTCAACAGATGGGCGTCTCGCAGATAGCCGTCGATCCTTTGCACGATCGGCTCGGTCGAGGTGAAGTACGGCATGAACTCTGGGACCAGCTCGCGGTCGGCCAGGAGATTGACCAGCGTGAAGAACTTCGGGTGCACCAGCCAGCGCCCGACAAGCTGCCACAGGAGGCGATTGGTCTGGTACATGACCACCATCGGGCAGCCGGAGGAGGCCACCTCCAGCGTGGCACTGCCGCTGGCGACGAGGGAGAAATCCACCGCCGCCGCCGTCCGGCGGACCGTGTCCACGGAGTACTCGCACGTGAAACTGGGGATCTGGGTCCGCTCCAGCAATCGCCGCCTTTCCCGGCTGGCCGGGACGGCGACGAAGATCATGCCGGGATTCCGGAGCTCCAATTCCACCGCGATTTCCTGCATCGGCCGCCATAGCGATTCGATCTCCGCCAGCCGGGAACCCGGCATCAGGGCGATCTTGGCATCCTGGGGGTCAAACTGCGAGTAGTCCTTGCGAACACCCGTCAAGTCGTTGGGCAGTCCATCCAGCAGCGGATTCCCGACAAAGGTCGTGTCCACGCCCCTGTGCCTGAACCAATCCTCCTCGAACGGCAGGATGCAGCACAGCCTGTCGCAGAGCCGGCGCAGCTTGTGAATCCGCCAGCCGCCCCAGGCCCAAAGCTGCGGGGCGACATAGAACAGCGTTTTGAGGCCGGCCCGCTTGGCGGCCTTGGCCACGTGAAAGTTGAAGGAAGGCGAATCGCACACGATGACCAGATCGACCGGATGCTCCTGCAAGTACCGCCGGACCCGCTGCACAAGCCTGTAGTAATGTCCGACATGAGCGACGGCGGTGTAGGTCATTACCGCCCTGCCAACGGTGCTCTCGATCAGCTCGCACCCAGCCGCCGCCATCTTCGGCCCCCCGATCCCCACGAACTCCACGGGCGAGCCTATCCGCTTGAGCGCAGAAATCAGCCCCGCACAGTGCACATCGGCACTGGGATCGTTCACGCTGACAAAAATGCGTTTGTTCTTCTTCACATCCACCATAGCCAGAGAACGCCACTTCTTACCACGCCCGCCCCAAAACATCAATCACCAACACGACGCAATCAGTAGCATGGCAGACGAGATTGAAAACAGAGACGCCGGATGCTACCATGACAGCATGGGAATGCTCGACATGAGTTGTGCGATCACGAATCGGCATCTCCAACGATGTACTCATCCCTGTTTGAATGGGGAAGAACGATGGTTAGACGCAAAGGAGAATACAAGCCCTCTGGCAAGCTGATCGGCGTCGTATCCCCAACGTTGTATTTGGGTCCGGGGGCAGTTCTTTCCTTAGGTGGGGTAGTATTGCTCGGTCTTGTTCTGATCGCTCCGAGGCAGCACAGCAGGACAGATCGGATAGTCACGGGGGCAGGGGGCATGGCATGGGCTGTGGTTGGGGCGAGCCTGTTCGGGGTTGGCTACCGGCAACGCAAACGCCTGGCCCGGGAAGGCCAGACAACGCAAGCGGAAGTGATCGGGCGATGGTGGAGTAGGTGGGGTGGCCGTGGACCTCACCACCATGTTGCCTACGAGTTTGTGGCGCAGCTTCCTGATGGCTCCACGCTGACCGTCGCTTGCCGCGTGTTCGGCAAGAAGCACTATGACCAACTCCAGATTGGGGATAAGTTCACAGTGCGGTACTTACCCTCGAACCTCAGGGTCGGCGAGCCTGTGATGGAGAGTCATGGGGCCGAGCAGTAAGGCAGGAAACTGACCACCGGTCGAGAGGTGAGTGGCGAGACGGTGGACGAGCAACGGCCGTTTTCGCCATACTATTGGCGAAAAGCGGCACATGCCAGGGTTTTGTGGATAGAGCCACCAGCTTGGTCCGGGAGGTTCATCGCGTCGACTTGGCTCGTGCATGTCGTTCGCGCCGTGTAATGAAATACTCTTGACTTTGCCGTGAACTCTTTGTTACTATGTGAGTATATTATCACATATTCGGAGTTTCATGAGGATGGACAATAAGAAGGCTCTTGTCTTTGAGCGGCAGGCAGAGATCGCTAAGGCGGTCGCGCATCCCTTGCGGGTGGCGGCGATCGATTTCCTCAAAGACGGCGAGAAGTGCGTCTGCGAGATCGCCGAGCACCTTGGCTCGGAGCGGTCGAACGTCTCGCGTCATCTGGCCGTGATGGTCCGCGCGGGAGTGCTAAGCTGTCGAAAGGATGGGCTCAAGGTCCTCTACACTCTCAAGACGCCGTGCGTGGCCGAGTTCCTCTCCTGTGCCACCCGGGTCCTGAAACACCAGGCAAAAGAGAACGAGAAACTGCTGGCCTCGCTGTGACGGAGATTTCGAATGGATTTTAAGGGCGAGTGGAAAAAGCTCCTTTTCATCGCCGGGCTGTTTTTCGCGTGTTTTTACCTGCCGGTCGGGGCGCCACGGTTCGACAGTGCCGTCACGGAATCACTCCAGTTGGTGAAATGGTACGCACGGGAGCACGTCCTCCTGTGCCTCATCCCGGCGTTCTTCATCGCCGGGGCAATTGGGGTCTTTGTCAGCCAGGCTTCCGTCATGAAGTATCTCGGCGCCGGGGTCAACAAGTTTTTGGCCTATGGCGTTGCCTCCGTCTCGGGAAGCGTTCTGGCCGTGTGCTCGTGCACAGTGCTGCCCTTGTTTGCCGGCATCTACAAGATGGGCGCCGGCTTGGGCCCCGCCACTGCGTTCCTCTATGCCGGGCCGGCGATCAACGTCCTGGCGATCATTCTGACCGCACGAATTCTCGGCTTGGAGATCGGCATCGCGAGGGCAGTGGGAGCCGTCGCCTTCAGCATCATCATCGGCTTGTTGATGCATCTGATCTACCGCAAGGAGGAGACGGCAAGGGCAACCATCCAAATGGCGATGCCCCAACCCCAGGTGAAAAGGCCGCTGTGGAACAACGCCCTCTATTTCGGCTCGATGGTCGGCATCCTCGTCTTCGCCAACTGGGCTCAGAGCGGCGACATGCGAGCCATCTTCCTCTGCTGTCCGGGCGGTCTGACCACGTATCAGGTCGAGGGCAAGCTGGTCAACAAGACCGAAGAGACTGTCACGATTGTGGACACCGGGGGCAAGACCCAGCAGCTTCCGGCCGAACTCATGCAGGGCGTCGAAGAGGTCCAGAAGAACGGTCTCTATGAGTTGATCTACCGGCTTCGGTGGGCCCTCGTGCTGACCCTGCTGGCGGCATTCGCCTACATGGCCAAATCGTGGTTCAGCCGGGAGGAGTTGGGGGAGTGGGTCGAGGCGACGTGGGGCTTTGCCAAGCAAATCCTGCCTTTGCTTCTGATCGGCGTACTCGTGTCCGGCTTTCTCCTGGGCCGGCCCGGGCCAAGCCACGAAGGCGTCATCCCGAACGCCTGGATCAATGCGGCGGTCGGCGGCAATTCCCTCTGGGCCAACCTCTTTGCCTCGGTCGCCGGTGCGTTCATGTACTTCGCCACGTTGACGGAAGTCCCGATCGTGCAGGGACTTCTGGGCGCCGGGATGGGCAAAGGCCCGGCGCTGGCCCTGCTCCTGGCCGGTCCCGCCCTGTCGCTGCCCAGCATGTTGGTCATTCGCTCGATCATGGGCACGCAGAAGATGGTTGTGTATGTGTCGCTCGTAGTCATCATGGCAACGATTTCGGGTATGGTTTTTGGGGCGTTCTTTTAGGATACAGGAGCATGACGAGAAAAAGTCTTGATTTTGCTGCGAACCATTTGTTACTATGTGAGTATATTATCACATAGTCAGGGACCCATCATGCTAGATAATACGAAAGTTCTCTTGTTCGAAAGGCAGGCGGAGATTGCCAAGGCGGTGGGACACCCGCTGCGAATTGCGGTCATTGATTTCCTCCGGGACGGCGAGAAGTGCGTCTGCGACATTGCCGAGCACATCGGTTCCGAGCGGTCGAATGTCTCACGTCACCTGGGAGTCATGGTCCACGCAGGGGTGCTGATCTGCAGGAAAGACGGGGTGAAGGTGTTCTACAGTCTCAGGACGCCCTGTGTGGCGGACTTCCTTTCCTGCGTCGGCCGCGTCCTGAAGCACCAAGCCGAGGAAAATGGGAAGCTCCTGGCCTCTCTATGATAGGAGATTCTGAATGAGTTGGAAAAGCGAGTGGAAGAAACTCGCCTTGATCGCCGTCATATTTCTCGCATTCTTCTGGCTGCCCATCGGCTGGGGACGATTCGACAACGCGGTCATGGAATCTCTTCACCTGACCAAATGGTACGCCCGCGAGCATGTGCTGCTGTGCCTGGTGCCGGCCTTCTTCATCGCCGGGGCCATTGGCGTCTTTATCAGCCAGGCGTCCGTCATGAAGTACCTGGGAGCCAAGGCCAATAAGGTGCTGGCCTATGGTGTAGCCAGCGTTTCCGGCTCAATCCTGGCGGTCTGTTCCTGCACGGTATTGCCGCTGTTTGCCGGCATCTGGCGGATGGGGGCGGGGCTGGGTCCGGCGACAGCCTTTCTCTACTCCGGCCCGGCCATCAACGTCTTGGCCATCATTCTCACGGCCCGCATTCTCGGACTGGAACTGGGCATTGCCCGAGCCGTCGGTGCCATCAGCTTTTCCGTCGTCATTGGCCTGATCATGCACCTGATCTACCGCAAAGAGGAATTGGCCAAGGCGGATGAGCAGCTTACCATGCCTGAGCCGGAGGTCCGCCGACCGTTGTGGCAAAACACCCTGTTCTTTGCCGTCATGATCGGCATCCTCGTCTTTGCTAACTGGGGCGCGCCGAATGAGTTCGCCTTCAAGCTCAACGATGGTCGGCAGTTCAACGCCGCTGTCGTCAAGGCTCCGGAGAATCCCGCCGCCGAGGGAGCTTTCTATTCCCTAAAGGTCATCACCGGTGCAAGTGAGGGCGCGCAAGTATCCGTGCCTGCCGCCGCAATCGCATCCAAGACACCGACACCCGGCACGTGGACGACCCTTTGGCAGAACAAATGGCTCGTGACGGCCGGCTTTGCGCTTGCCTTCTCGCTGATCCTGGTCTTCTGGTTCGGCATCCGATGGTGGAAAGTGGCTTTGGCTGCGCTGCCGGCCGTGGTTCTTGCTCTTGTTCTCCCCATGCAGGGCATAATGGTCATGATTCCCTTTGCAGCGGCCGTTGTCGGGCTATCGGCCATCACCAGCACCCACGAAGGAGAGGCCGGCGAGTGGTTCGCTTCCACGTGGACGTTCGCCAAGCAGATTCTGCCGCTGCTGTTCTTCGGGGTCCTGGTGGCGGGCTTTCTGCTCGGCCGAGTGGATCACGAGGGGATTATTCCCAGCAAATACATCGAGATGCTGGTCGGCGATAGTCCGAACACCCTGTTCGCCATCACTGGTTGGGGCGGCGGTGGATTCGAGAGCTTTGTCCGTGTCATCTGGCTGTTCTGGACAAATTTCTTCTCGTCGGTCTTCGGTGCATTCATGTACTTCGCCACGTTGACCGAAGTGCCGATCCTCCAGGGCCTGATCGGTTCGGGGATGGGCAAAGGTCCGGCTCTGGCGCTATTGCTGGCCGGCCCGGCGCTGTCGCTGCCCAGTATGTTGGTTATTCGCAGCATCATGGGGACCCAAAAGACTGTCGTTTTCACTTCGCTGGTCGTCGTGATGTCCACGATCACCGGCATGATTTTCGGGGCGTTGGCCTGATCAAGGAGACATATATGAAGAAGATACAAATTTTGGGCACCGGATGCCCCAAGTGCAAGAAGCTGGCGGAGAACACGGAGACAGCCGCCAAGGCGCTGGGCATCGAGTGTGCCATTGAGAAGGTTACCGATATCAACGAGATCATGAAGTTTGGCGTGATGATAACCCCAGCGCTCGCCATTGACGGCCAAGTCAAGGTCGTCGGCAAGGTGCCCGCGCCGGATGAGATCAAGAAAATGCTGGTGTGAGCAGTGTCGGACAAGAGGCAGAAAGGGTAGCAGATGAGCAACCAACAATCCTGTGGATGCAGTGGTGGACCCAGATTGATCTTTGCGTGCAGCGGTGCGGCGGATGTGGGGGAAATTGCCGATAGGGCCGCCAGAAAGTTGACGCGCGACGGGGCGGGCCGTATGTTTTGTACAGCCGGATTGGGCGGACGGATCAGCGGTATTCTCAAAACCACGGAGGCGGCCGATGGAGTTCTTGCGATTGACGGTTGCCCGCTGAACTGTGTCAAGTCCAGCCTGGAGCAGGCAGGGTTCACAGCCTTCAAGCATCTGCAACTGGCGGACCTGGGGCTGGAGAAATGCAAAAGCCCGGCGACGGAGGAGAGTATCAATAGAGTGGCGGCACGGGCGGTGGAGATGATCGGCTCATAGAAAGGATCGCCAATGGCCATTCGATGCTTCCTACTGATAGCGGCGTGCTTGTCATGCCTGGGCTGTCGGGCAGCAGACCCTTCGAATCCCAAAGATCCCGTATCCTCGGCGAACGATTCGCCAGCCGCTGGTACTCAGACCCAATCCGCTGCCGGCAGTACCGTGGTTTACGCCTACTACTTCCATCAGACTTTTCGTTGCCTTTCGTGCCAGTTGATGGAGGAGACGGCCGCCCGCGCGATCCAGGAGAACTTCGCCCAACCGATCCAGGCTGGGCAGGTGGTTTGGATGCCCGTGAATATCGACAAGCCGGAGGGCAAGGTTCTCCGGCAGCAGTTCCATGTGCGGGCAAGTGAGCTGGTGCTGGCCCGCAGGGAAAATGGCGTGTGCAAGGAGTCCAAGAAACTGGATGAATTGTCGAGGCTCGTGGACCGCCCGGACGCCTTCTCGAAGTACCTGGTCGATGAGGTTAATGCGTGCCTGGGGGCGGCGGGAGGCAGATGAGATGATGATACTGGCACAGTGTTGCAGTCCCGGTCCGGCAAATACCGTGCTTCTGCTGGCTACGGCGGTAGGTATGTGGTGCCTCTTCGTGTGGGTCCCTTCGGTATTGAGATCGAAAGGAGATGGTATTATGAGTAAGACGCTAAAGATCGTGGTGGTCGCGGGTCTGATTTTATCCGTGGCAGCCATCGTGCGTATCAAGCAACAAAGCAAACAAACAGACGCCGTCCAGAGCTTGTCAACACCGGCCGTCGCTGCCACACCAACGGCATCGGGCCTGCCCCGCTTAGTGGACCTGGGAGCGGATAAATGCATCCCGTGCAAGATGATGGCCCCGATCCTCGCGGAACTGAAGGAGCAATATAGGGGCAAGCTGGACGTGGTCTTCATCGACGTGTGGAAGAACCCCAATGCCGGCAAACAGTACGGCATCCAACTGATCCCGACGCAGATCTTTTACGACGCCACGGGTAAGGAGCGGTTCCGGCATGAGGGATTCTTCTCCAAAGACGACATCCTGGCCAAGTGGAAGGAGTTGGGCGTGGACCTGTCGGGACCCAGCGCGGTCGCGTCAGCCTTCGAACGGCTTACACCTGTCAAGTTCGATGAGCGCCCGAAGGACACCGTCTGCTATATGTGTGACGGGGACATCAATCCCAAGACTCTCGTGACCATTCAGACGGATAAAGGTCCGGTCCGGTTGTGCGGTCCGCACTGCTATTTCATCCTGCACTCGTGTCTGACTGAAGATAAGACCGGCTTGGAGAAGAAAGTCACTGTCACGGATTGGGCGGCGGGTAAACCTGTCCCGCTTTCCGAGGCCGCATTTCTGTATGGTGAAGATGAAACCACCGGCAAACCCTGGATCAAAGCCTTCGCCGTCCGGGAGGCCGCCGGCGCGGAGCGGGCCGCCGGCGGCGGAAGTGTTCTGGCCCTTGCGGCACTCCAGCAGAAAGAATTGTCCCATCGCTGCGGATTCTGCGACCGTGCCTGCTATCCCCAGGATGCGGCGGAGGTCATCGTGGAAGGCGGGGTACATACCTGGGGCTGCTGCTCTCACTGCGCGTTGGGCGTGGCGGCCCGGACCGGCAAGAATATCGAGGTGCACGAGAAAGACCGCCTGACCAAGCAAGCGATTGTCGTCAAGACGCTCGATGGCAAAATCGCCTCCCTGGAACCGGCGGCAGCGGTCGCGTGGTTCGGCCAGCGCAAGAAGCCCGACGGCACGTGGGCTTCCGCCGGCTGTTTCCATCAGGGCTTCTTCACGAGCGCCGACAATCTCAAGAAGTGGGTCGAGCAGAACCCTTACGAAACGGGCCGGCTGATCAGTATCAGCCAAGCCCTGGCCGACAAGATGAAGCTGTCGGCGGACCAAATCCAGAAAGCCTGCAAGATCGGCGAATGTGCACCGAAATAACCATGTATGGATTCGCATGTGAAGGGTACCACCATGATGGCAAAAAGCGTTCTTCCAGCCGCCATTGCGCTGTTCGGATTATCTACCCTCTGGGTCCAGGCAAGTGAACCAGCGGCACCCAAGGCCAAAGTCGACAAGAAGCCTGGACTTTTGCACGAGGTCTATCCCGGTTTGGCTTCGAGCAGTTTGACCTACGCGAAACTGTCTGATCTGCCTGCCGGTGTGATCCTCAAGGCACAAGGGCTTACCATCAGTGAAACGGATGTCGCTGCCGAGATGGGCAAAGCACCCCAGGAAATACAGGCCCAGATCAAGAAGAACGCCTTCTTCCTGCTGGAGAATCTGGCGACACGTCAGCTCCTGGTCCTGCTGGCCAAAGCGAAGGCACCCGAACCGAAGGCGACGGCGGCATCTGACGAGCGTGCGTCAATCCAGCAGTACCTCAAAGGGCTGGTCGCCAATGTGCAGGTCAGTGATGCGGAAATCGCCAAGTTCTACGAGGAGAACAAGGACGCCTGTGGCGGCGCGACCCTGGACCAGGTGAAGGACCAGTTGAAACAACTCGTGCTCCAACAGAAGCAACAGAACCTGGTGGATGAGCATGTCCGCACTCTGGGCCAGCGTATGTCCATTGAGGTCTCCGCAGCCTGGACGAAGGAACAGGCCGTACTGGCCAAAGACAACCCGGTGGACAAGGCCCGGTCCAGCGGCAAGCCCTCGCTGGTGGATTTCGGCTCCACCGGCTGCCGTCCGTGTGACATGCTGGCTCCCATCCTGGAGACCCTGAAGGACAAGTACGCCGGCAAAGTGAACGTGCTGTTCATTCACGTCGGTCAGGAGCAGATCCTGGCCGCGCGGTACGGCATTCAGAGCATTCCCATGCAGTTCTTCTTTGACAAAGACGGCAAAGAGGTGTTCCGTCACGTGGGCTTTTGGCCACAGGAGGAGATCGAGAAGAAACTGGCGGAAATCGGGGTCCAATAGGTCATGGAGCAATTGTTCACAACTCTGACGCACGCGGTTGAGGGCTCGCCTGCTATCGCTGTGACAGCGGCTGTCGTGTGGGGGATTCTGAGCATCGTGCTCAGTCCGTGCCATCTGTCCAGTATTCCTCTGATTGTCGGATTCATTGACAAACAGGGCCAGATGTCCACGAAGCGGACGTTCGCCATCTCCGCGCTCTTTGCGGGTGGGATTTTGATTACGATTGCGGCCGTGGGCGCTGTCACGGCCGCCGCCGGCCGGATGATGGGGGACGTGGGACGCTATGGCAACTATTTCGTAGCTGTCATCTTCTTTCTCGTGGGTCTATATCTGCTGGATATTCTGCCGATGCCTTGGTCAGGCCCCGGCCAGATCGGGATGAAGCGCAAGGGTCTGCTGGCCGCCTTGATCCTTGGCTTGGTCTTCGGCATTGCCTTGGGGCCTTGCACATTTGCCTACATGGCCCCCATGCTGGGCGTGACGTTCCGAGTCGCGTCCACCAGCCTGCCCTATGGAATCATCCTGCTGGTTGCCTATGGCGTGGGCCACTGCTCGGTCATCGTCCTGGCAGGCACGAGCACCGAACTGGTCCAGCGCTATCTGAACTGGAGCGAGAAATCCAAGGGCACCACCCTTGTAAAGAAGGTCTGTGGCGTCCTGGTCATATTGGGCGGGCTCTACCTGATTTACGCTGCCCCGTAATGGCAGGCAACCGGTCGTGCCGCAGGACCATACCGTCATAGATGGAGCACATCGTTATCATAAAAGGAGGTAGAAGAATGGACAGACGTAAATTCCTGGCAACCACACTCGCAGCGGGTACAGCGGTGTCGGCGACCTCAACTACCGCCATCGCTCAGGACCGTAAGGCCGTCAAGATTGTGGGCGTATCGTGCAGTCCCCGCAAGGGCAAGACTACAGCGGCCGCACTGAGCATCTGCCTTGAAGCTGCCAAAGCCGTCGATCCGGGCGTGACCACAGAGATGATCGAACTGGCAGGTCGCAACATCGGCGTTTTCGACCCGGCTAATCCCAAGGCCACCCAGGGTGGTTTTGCGGACCTCATTGGCGTTCTGTCGGACCCGAACGTGGGCGGCATTGTCATCGGAACGCCGGTCTACTTCGGCAACATGACCTCCCTGTGCAAAGCCTTCCTCGACCACTGCATGGCTTTTCGCCAGCAGAAATTCGCCTTGGGCAACAAGGTCGCCGGGATCGTCGCCGTCGGTGCCGCCCGCAACGGCGGCCAGGAACTGGCGATCCAATCCATCCATGTCGCTCTGCTATGCCAGGAGATGGTTATTATCGGCGACGGCCGGCCCACGGCACATTTCGGAGCCACGCTGGTCAACGACGGCAACGATAGCATCAGCGGCGACGAATTCGGCATTTCCACGGCCAAGAACCTCGGCCGCCGCATCGCCGAAGTCGCTCTCAAGCTCGCGCGAACCGGCACTTGATGGTGAACAAATTTCGCTGTTGACACGTAAGTTCTTCTACAGTACAATTCGTTATATGGCGAAATATGAAGGATGTGTATGCGTGATGTTCTGGATGTGACTAAGGCGTTGGCGGATGGCAGCCGGCTTCGAGTCCTGATGGCGCTCGGGGGCGGCGAGCTGTGCGTCTGTCAGATCGTGGAATTGCTGCAACTGGCCCCTTCAACAGTCTCCAAGCACATGTCCATCCTGCGGCAGGCCCGGCTGGTGGAGAGCCGCAAGGACGGCCGTTGGATGTACTATCGACTTCCTGATCAGGATGCACCGAGAGCCATCGGAGAGGCCATTGCGTGGGTTCAGCGTCATCTGGCACAATCGCCACAGACGCAGCGCGATGCGAAGAAGCTGCAAGAGATCCTCGCCATGGATCCGGAGAAACTATGCAAGAGACAAAACGGAAGCTGAAGGTGTTGTTTTTGTGCACGGGCAACTCGTGCCGGAGCCAGATGGCCGAGGGCTGGGCGAGGCGCCTCAAGGGCGATGAGATCGAAGCCTATTCGGCGGGCATCGAGCCGCACGGACTCGATCCCAAGGCTGTCCAAGTCATGGCCGAAGCCGGCGTCGATCTCTGCGGCCATCGCTCCAAGCACCTCGACGAGGTCAAGCACATTGCCTTCGACTACATCGTGACCGTCTGCGACCAGGCCCATGAATCATGCCCCCTGTTTCCGGGCAAGACGAAGGTGATTCACGCCGGGTTCGACGATCCGCCCAAGTTGGCCGAGAACAGCGAGAGCGAGGAAGAGGCACTCAACCATTACCGGCGGGTGCGGGATGAGATCAGAACGTTCGTTGAAAAGGACTTGGGAAAGGGGTTGGAAAATGGTCGATGATTCCGGTGCGGACAAGAAGGAGCGAATCCGGGAAACGGTCCGTGAGGGCTATGGCAAGATCGCGAAGACGGGGGGCACCTGCGGCTCAGCATCGTGCTGTGGTTCGGGAACAGCCAAGCAGGTGGCCCACGTCGTTGGATACAGCGACGCGGACCTCGCCGCACTGCCGGAGGGGGCCAATATGGGCCTTTCCTGCGGGAACCCGACGGCTTTGGCCTCGCTCAAGGCGGGCGAGGTGGTCCTGGACCTGGGTAGTGGCGGCGGTTTCGACGTGTTCATCGCGGGACAAAAAGTCGGCCCGGCCGGGCGGGTGATCGGCGTGGATATGACACCCGACATGGTGAGCAAGGCACGACATGGCATATCGGCATACAAGGAGCGCACCAGACTCGACAACGTCGAGTTCCGGCTGGGCGAGATCGAGCACCTACCCGTGATCGACGCCAGCGTGGACGTGGTGATCTCGAACTGCGTGCTGAACCTTTCGCCGGACACGCCACAGGTCTGGCACGAGATCGGGCGGGTGCT
>JAPLMX010000237.1 GCA_026386805.1 Phycisphaerae bacterium
ATTCTCGTGCTCATGGGCGCGACGGCGGACGGCAGAAAGGAGTTGATCGCGCGCACCGATGGCTACCGGGAATCGGCAGACTCCTGGCGCGAACTGCTGCTGGAAGTTCCGCCGCGGGGTCTGACGACGAGCCCGAAGGCAGCCACCGGGGATGGCGCCCTGGGCTTCTGGGCCGCCCTGCGAGAGATCTATCCGCCAACGCGTGAGCAACGGTGCTGGGTGCATAAAACGGCCAATATCCTCGATAAAATGCCCCAGTCGCTTCACGAGAAGGCCAAGGCCATGCTGCAGGACATCTGGATGGCCGAGACTCGCCAGGACGCCTGGAAGGCTTTCGTACTGTTTGTCCAAACGTTCGAGGCGAAGTAGCCCCAGGTGGTGGAGTGCTTGGTCAAGGATCGGGAGGTGTTGTTAACGTTCTATGACTTTCCGGCAGAGCATTGGATTCCTCTGCGCACGACCCATCCGATCGAATCGACGTTCGCAACAGTGCGGCTGCGGACGGTGCGGACCAAGGGCAGCGGCAGCCGCACGGCCTGCCTGACGATGGTCTTCAAGCTGGCTCCGTGTGCGGAGAAACACTGGCGTCGGCTCCATGGCCAAGAGTGGATCCCCGAAGTGATTCGGGGTGTCAAGTTCGTGGATGGAATCAAGGAGATCGCCGCTTGAACTGGCATCGTTTTACCAACTGCAGGAGAACCAAAGTGGCGTCGCCTTCGGCGCGGACGTTTCGATCTCATCACCCCCCAACCGAAGCCAGAGGGGAGGCAAGCCCGGCACGACGACGGCAGAAGAGTCTCTCACCCCCTCTGGCTTCGGAGGCTGGGGGGATGAAAAGACCGAGGTCCCCCGCGCAGCGG
This sequence comes from Phycisphaerae bacterium, assembly GCA_026386805.1. GTDB lineage: Bacteria > Planctomycetota > Phycisphaerae > Sedimentisphaerales > Anaerobacaceae > PLanc-01. Next base: position 861 of record JAPLMX010000237.1, read on the forward strand.
GTCCGCTTCTGCTCGCCCAGCGGGGGCAAAGGATACGTCCACCAAAAATCTCATCCACAACATTTGACAATACCTCATGGCGCCCCTATCATCCATGATTCTTCTTCAGTATACCAAGAGAATCCCACTTTTTCTATTGTGCTGACTACGTATTTTTGCTGGTTTTTCGGGTTTTCGGGTGGTCTTGCTTCAAGTTTCGCCTCTTCCTTGCCGATGTGCCGGGCAAGACGATACCTATCGACTTGGGTCCGGAGTTCATTCCAGAGGTTTCTCCGGACCCCTTCTATTGGGCCGAGAGACTCATCGCGAAATGCCATGAGCTCGTTGCCGCGATCCCGGCCGAAGGCGAGTCCGAGCCCATTCCCGCAACAGAGGAGCGAACGGCTGAAAGCCCGGGGTTGCCTCACGATGACGCTGCCGGTAGGCTGTTGTCCAGCGCCTGGCGAAATAGGAGTCACAGTGTAGGAGTGGAACGTGTTTGAGAAGCATGGTCCGGAAGGATACAAGACGCCGCTGCCGGGAATCCGGATGAAGACCGTCTGTTACGGCGAGCGGACGCTCATGACAGAGTTTGTCCTGGAAAGGGCAAGCACGCTGCCGGTGCATTCTCACCCATATGAGCAGACCGGGTATCTCGTCAAGGGACATATCCGCCTGAGAATCGGTGACCAGGAGCAGGACGTCCGCCCCGGGGATGGCTGGTGTATACCGAGCGGGGTGGAACACGGGGCGAAGATTCTGGAGGACTCCGTCGCCATCGAGGTCTTTTCGCCTGTTCGCGAAGACTATTTGCCCAGGTGAAGCGAAACGCACGTGAGTCACGAGCCGCAAGATGCGGGTTGGCCGGCCTGCATCCGGCGTTCCTGCCATAAGGCCCACAGGCTCAGCAGCAGGGCGATCACGATCAGGCCGACGATCACGTGCAGAGTCCCGTTCAATGCCGCCATTTCGATGGGCGCCGGGGCGGCCGTCACGTCGGCGGGACGGAACTGCCGGAGAGAGCGGCCACATGAGCCGTCCACAAGGCCCCCATCAAGGCGATGCCAACGGTCTGTCCCAGGGTGCGGGTCAGCGAGAGCAGTCCCGAGGCCACGCCCAGACGCTCGCGCGGGACGGCGCCCATGGCGCTATTGTTGGGCGACTGAAAGCAGCCGATGCCGAGTCCGACGGGGACGAATCGCAGGATGTACCCGAGGGGGCCGGTGTCGATGCGCAAGGTGCTGGCGGCCGCGTAGCCGATGACCAGGAGGCCCAGCCCGATGGCCGCCAGCGGGCGGGTGCCGAAGCGGTCGGAGAGCGAGCCAGCCCAGGGGGCCACGAGCGCTACGGCCGCCGGGACTACGGCCAGCAGCAGGCCGGCCGTCAGCGGGCCGTAGTTCCGCACGTTCTCAAGATAATAGGGCATCAGGAGGATCGTGCCGGCGCTGGAGATGAAGGCGAGGAAACCGGTGATCAAGTTGATGCTGAACAATTGGTTGCGAAAGAGCTGCAAGTCGATCATGGGCTGTTGCGCCCGCGTCTCGATGGCCAGGAAGCCGGTCAGGAGAAGGACGAAGACACTGAACATCACGACCACCGGTGTCCTTGAGAAGCCGGTGGTTTGTCCGATGGTCAGCCCCAGCAGAAGCACCAACAGGGCGAAGAAAAGACAGGCCGCACCGGGCAGGTCGAACCTCTGGCCTCCCGGCGGCCGGCGGGCGGGGACAAAACGAAGGGTCATCAGTACGCCGACGATGCCAATGGGCAGGTTGACGAAGAAGATCCAGTGCTAGGACAGGGCACCGAGGATCAGCCCGCCGATGGTCGGTCCGGCGATGATTCCCACCGAGACGAACAGCCCGCTGATACCCAGGGCCTTGCCCCGCTCGGACGCCGGGAAAGCTTCCGTGACGATGGCGTTGGCCAGTGCCATGGTCATCGCCGCCCCGGTGGCTTGCAGCACCCGAAACGCGATCAGCATCACGATATTCTGGGACAATCCGCATAGGACGGAACTGGCGGTGAAGACGACCATGCCGGCGGCGTAGATCGGCTTCTTGCCGAGCATGTCCGCCAGCCGGCCGATGCTCAGCATCAGGGTGGTCACCGTCATCAGGTATGCCAGGACAACCCACTCCACGATGGAAAAATCCGTGTGCAGGTCGTGCTCCAGGACGGGCAGGGCGATATTGACGATGCTGGCGTCGATGGTCGCCAGGAAGATACCGATGGCGACGGCGGCCATGACGTACCATTTTCGAACCGGTTCACTACAACCGCACTCGTTCAATGCCGGCGTTCTCCAAATCCAAAAGGGAGGCATTGCATTATCAGAAGGGGGTCTATGCCATCGGTAGGAAAACAAGGGGTGCTGCCTGGATTCTGCCGCACTTACGAAAGTGCGGGGGGCCTTCCCAGCAGCACCCCGGTATAAAGGCGAGTCTTGAAGTGCCATGTTGATGAGAAAAACGGAAAGACTGCGATAAAGATGTGGACGGTCGGGCGTTATCGTCCGGATAACCGGCGGGCTGATGATAATCTGGGTAGACTCTTGACACGGCCCTCCTGCTATGTTAAACTGGCCAAGTTGATGGGAGGTAATTATGAACTCGACTGCCTGTGCCTTTGGGCCATAGACGCGATGTGTCGCGTTGGGGGAGCCATTGCTCAGGCATTCATCTGTGTTCGGGTTGGAATCACAAGTTTGATCTGCGTCAGGAAATGAGGGGTGGGGTATGACAAGCGTAGGCAAGAGTCATGTGAGGGAGTTTGTTTGGGCCGCGGCGGTCGTTGTGATCGCCTCAGTGGCCTACGGTGATCCAATTGGACTCATGGACGGCGTGCCGGTCACCGGGCTGTCCGGTTCGTTCGGCACCGAGGTCGAATACAGTATCGTGGTCCCGGCCGGCCAGGGCGAGTTGGAAATCAGTATTTCGGGCGGGACCGGCGACTGCGACCTCTACGTCAAGCGAGACGGCCCGCCGACGTACGGCACCTATGATTATCGGCCGTTCCTGTTCGGCAACAACGAAACCGTCGTGGTGACCGACCCGGCTGCCGGGACCTGGTACATTATGGTTCGCGGTCACGATGTCTACGGCGGCGTCACGCTGCTCGCCACTTGCAGGCCCGCGGTCCCGACGGAGTTGGCGAATGGCGTGCCCTTGACCGGTATCTCCGGCGGCAGCAACACCGAGAAGCTCTATTGCATCGATGTTCCGGCCGGGCAGAACAGCCTGGAAGTGAGCACCTGGGGTGGCACCGGCGACCCGGACCTGTGCGTCAAATACGGATCGGCCCCAGGCTTGTACGATTTCGACGGTCGTTCCTCCGGCGAGAATACGCGTGAGGAGGTCACTATCAGCCGTCCGGCCGCCGGCAGGTGGTACATCATGCTCCACGCGAGCACGCGTTACAGCCATGTGACGCTCCGGGCGTCCTATGGCAGCAGCGGGTCGGTGTTGCCGGTCCAGGATGAAGTGCCGATCACCGGCCTGTCCGGCGCTCTCGGCAGCGAAGTCTGCTATGTGATCGATGTGCCTCGCGGCCAAGACGGTATTGATTTCCGCATCTTCGGCGGTACCGGCGACTGCGACATGTACATCAAGAAAGCGGCCAGACCCACGCAGTCGGATTGGGATTACCGGCCCGCCGACGGCGGGAACGATGAAAGCATCTCTGTCACCGGCGACGACCTCGCGGGACAGTGGTACATTCTGCTCGTGGCGGACCAGGCCTACAGCGGCGTGACGCTTCGAGTGGACTATTCCGCCCGGGAAGAGCCCGCCGAGAACGTGACGAGGCTGACCCAGGGCGTCCCCGTCACGGACATTGCCGGCAAAGCGGGCAGCAAGCAGTTCTTCAGCATCGAGGTGCCGAGCACCGTGCAGACCCTCGAGATCAAGATGACCGGCGGCACGGGCGATGCCGATCTGTACGTCAGGAAGGGAGAGCTCCCGACCACGTCGCAGTATGACTACCGCCCCTACCTGACGGGTAGCACCGAGTCGGTGACCGTCACGAAGTCGGCCGGCGGGACTTGGTACATTCTGATCCGGGGCTATCAGGCCTTCTCCGGCGTTACGCTCTTGGTCACGTTCGACAGTCCCAGCCCCGATGGCGTGACCACCCTGCTGAACGGTGTGTCGGTCAGCAGTCTCGCGGGCGCCGTCGCCAGTGAGAAGTTCTTCAAAATCGACGTGCCGGCCGACCAGACCAAACTCGAAATCGCCATGTCGGGCGGCACCGGCGATGCCGATCTCTACGTCCGCGTCGGCGACAAGCCGACCGCCCACCAGTGGGATTACCGGCCCTTCGTGCTCGGCAGCACGGAGACGGTCACGATCGATACCCCGAAAGCCGGAACGTACTACATCATGATCCGGGGCTACCGGGCCTACGTCGGTGTGACGCTGAAAGCGACCTACGGGCCGGGGTCGGAGCTGATCAAGACCCTGGGCAACTGCGTGCCCGTCGCCAGCCTCACGGGTGCCCAGGATAGCGAGGCATTCTACAAGATCGACGTCCCCGCCGGCCAGAGTTCGCTGCGAATCGCCATCTCCGGCGGCACCGGCGACGCCGACCTGTACGTCAAGAAAGGTGAGAAGCCGACGGCCAAAAGCTGGGACTATCATCCCGGCCTCCACGGCAACAACGAGAGCGTGGAGATCGAGAATCCCGCCGCTGCGACGTGGTACGTCATGGTGCGAGGCTATCAGGCCTATGCGGAGGTGACCCTGCAGGCGTGCTTCAAAACGGCGAAGGACGATTGCGGTTGCGGCGGCCACCCCGATGACTGCGATGGTTCTTGTGGTTGCGGCGGTTCCTGCGGCTGCGATGGCTCCGGTGGCTGCGATGATTCCTGCGGTTGCGATGGCGGCTGGTTGATTATCATCTCTGACGAGTAAATCGAGGTACGCTGATCGGATCCTAATTCCGGTCGAGGAGAGAACGGATGGTCGCCAAGTCGATCCGTTCGAGGGAGTCACACACCAGGTGGGCGGTGGAAAGGTTTTCGGCGGACACCGTATTGGTCACGGCGATGCAGCGGGTGCCCGCCGCCTGGGCCGCTTGAACGCCACTGGGGGCATCTTCAAACACCACGCACCGGGCCGGCGCCAGGTTCATCCGCCGGGCGGCCGTCAGAAACAACTCCGGGTCCGGCTTCTTCTTTCTGACCTCGCTGCCGCTCACATAGGCCATCTGATCGTAGGGCACCCGCGTAGCTTCCAGGATCGCCTGGGACAATTCGCGGCTGGCGGAGGTCGCGATGGCCAGCCGGAAATCCGGATGGTTTAACGCCGCCTGAATCAGCCTGAGCACGCCCGGAAACGCCGGCAATGGCTCTTGACGCAAGGCCTCGATCAAATACCGCTCGCGCAACTCGGCGGCGGTCTTGGCCTGTTCGTCCGTCACTTCCAGGCCGTGGGCCTTAGCCCCGGCCTTAACGTACGCCTCGGCTCCCCGCCCGATCCCCGCATCGAAATCCCTGCGCGAGACGCCCTGGACGCCGAACATGTCCTTCAGGACCCGGATCGTAACCTTGGCATTCAGCGGTTCCGTATCGGCGATGAGGCCGTCCACGTCAAAGATCAGACCGTACACCTCAGCCATAGTTTCCCATCACATGATTCGCGGTGCCATGCGAGCGTTCGTCAATGCACTTGACACGATAACGTTCTTTCATGACGGGAGTATAGCAGGCCCGCGCAGCACATGCAAAGACATGTCACAGTGGGGTGTGGACACGCAGCGAAGTGCTGCTCCGCACCACGCGGAAGCAAAGAAACTCCGATGATCCCGACAGGTACCCGTTCACGACTTCTTGTCACGGTAGCAGAGACGGAGCGGCTCCTTGTTGGAAGTGGGCGTTGAGGGCTTTGCAGAAGAATTCAAAAACACGGCGACTCTGTTGGCGGCAGGTGGCGATCATCGTCCAGACGCGTTCACACCAACGCTGTCCGCGTGTGCCACGAGTTCCCTGCGTGATGTGACGGTCGATCACGATGTGCCGAATCGCCTGTTCCGTCTGGTTGTTCGTCGGCTCGATCCCCGGCGTCGTCAGGAAGCGAAAGTAGTTGTCCGCCTGCCGGCCGCGAAAACGCTTGGCGAGCGTCCGGGCCTCGGCACGCGAAGGC
>JAPLMX010000160.1 GCA_026386805.1 Phycisphaerae bacterium
TCCTGCAACATCTGTCGCTCCTCTTCCGTCAGCGTCACGATGTACTTCTTTTTCATGGTAGGTCTCCTTACCTGGGTCTGGTTATCCCATCGGCAAAGAGACCGGAAAATATTCATCGCATCACGAGTAATGGAGCACTAGTCAAATACCTGCGCTGTTGTCAGGGCGCGTTCTTTCACGATGAGGATATCACCACATTCTACGAATGCGTAAGTAATGGGAATATCCGAAAGGGTTTGAACATCTTCCTCGATTTCATTCGCTCTGGTCACACGCATGTAGATGAGTACCTAAAAGTATTCGTGCAGGGCGGCACCTACATGCTTGCATTTCACCAAGTATTCAAGCCAATCTCACGAGGTTCATACTTCTATTACTCGTCAAATCGTTCATGTATTCCCAATATCTTCACGCCAACAACGGGCGTAAGCGGCATGCAGATATCGTACTTCGCGAAGATTTACCTCATGAACTTTCTCGCCTTTCAGGCAAACAAGACGACAAACGTAGGACGAGGATTTATGCCAGTAACCCAAGTAGATCAGTTTCTCTCCGCTTTGGGCTTGACGGGCGAGATAAGGAAAGAGACTCTCACGCGACTGGCAGAACTGGAACTCTTGGAGCCAGATGTAAAGATGGTTCAGAGCTTTGGTGACTGGACCTATGTAAGAGTCACAGCGCTTGGCCTGTATCTCGTGCGAGTTCTGGTCACACGCTTTTCGTATATAGAGGCGATAATGCTCGACACGCTGTTGACAAACCTGGAGATACACAAGCGCATTTCTGGCCTTTATCTCGAGGGAACCAAACCATCGCTGCACCAGCGCGTGCTATGCGCGAGGGATTTTCTGCTCTACTTGCAGAACGAGGAAGTGCTCGAGCAGACGCGTGTCCAGACGTCAGGTATCGCGTCGCAATGTCCCGGAGTCATGTCACAAATAATTGGGCTTGCGACAGATCAGTTCCAGGCGCTTGAGGATTTGGCCAAGGAAGATCCGAGTGCGCAGAATGCATGAGTCTTGAGAACGGGGCAATGTCAGGAGAGGCCGGTGCAGTCCCGCGGGGACAACGGGTCTTTCTACGTGCATCGGCGAGGACCCCTGCTTTTGCAGGGGGCAGGTGTGTCTGCGATTGAAAGAGAGTTGACGGTTGGCGGTTCTCAGTTCCCGGTTCTCGGTGGCTGGGCAAGGGCTTCTGTGCCGCGAAATCCAGGATACTTGGTGAGAGAGGGCTCGGAATTCTGGTTTTTCGTTTGACCTTTTTGGCTGGCGGTCGTATGTTATTAGTAGACGACTCCCCCGCGAAAGCGGGTTGGGCAGCCTATATGGCTGCCTGTTTTTTGCGCTGTTGCTGCAGGAAGGTTCACTTCTTCTGTTCCGGACCGGTGAGGCCCTCGGCGTCGAGGCCGTCGAGTTCCAGGTGCGGCGGGGAGTCCTTCAGTCTCTTCTCGACCTGTTTGATAGGTTCGGCAGAGGGTAGTTTCTCCGGCATGGTGCCGCGCCATGCTCGTTGACAGACTTCAATTGCTCGAAGCTGTCAAGGAAAAGTCGGCAGTGGCCGGTGAGGCGGGGGTCAGGGGTCAGTAGGCGACTGCGGCCTGCCGCCTATGGCCTGTCGCCTCCAGTCCTCTCTTCAATGGTTCGCGTATTTCGCGGTGAAAAAAGCGGTTGTCGGTAGTCTGTAGTCGGTGGTCGGTAAACCAGAAGGATCGGTGTGCACGGCACACCCTACCGGCTCTCGCCACAGCCGCGTTTGATTCATTTCCTCTGCGTAGCCCGGCGCCCTCGGCGGTTGAGAAGCCTCTGGAAACCCACGGCAGTGCCATTCCCAGAATGTCCTCTCTTCCTGCTCATGGCTTGCCGCCGGCAGGCGGGGAGGAGGCCAGGACCTTCTGCAGGATGGGGGCGAGGGCCTTGGTCCAGACGGCATACCCCTCGGCATTCAGATGCAACTGGTCTTCGAGGAACAGACTCGAATTGGGTGTGCCATCCGCATCGAGAAACGAGGCGCTGAAGTCGGCGAAAACCAGGCGGGGATCGCCTTGGCAGAACTCCTCCACGAGTCCATTGACCTTCTTTACCTCGGGCCAGAACGACCAGCGCGACTGACTCGGATTGATGGCAAGGAAGACCACTCGAACCGCCGGCTGGCTGGCGTGCACGAGCCGGACGAATCGGCGGTAGTCGTCGAAGACACGCTGGGCGGACTTGCCGGCGGCGATATCGTTGCCCCCCGCAAAGAAGACAATGACCTTCGCCTGGTACGGCAGAACGATCCGGTCGGCAAAGTGGATCACATCGGAGATCTGCGAGCCGCCGAAGCCCCGGTTGATGACGGGGAGATCGGGAAAACTCTCGTGCGTGCGCCACAGGCGAATGCTCGAGCTGCCGACGAACAGCACCGGATTCGCAGGAACCGCGTTCTTGCTGTCCCACTCGGCGAACGCCTTGATCTCCTGGGCAAACCGGTTCGGGTCCGGATCGGCCGGCGGTTTGTCGCCCGCCCTCGAGACCCCGGCCGCCAGGAAGAGAATACACACGAGCACTCGTTGACCTGCCATCGTCATACCTTTCTAAGTCACAGACATCACGATCCAAGGCTTGGATGGTATGGGCAACCACGGTCCGCGTCAAGCGTGGCCGCCTCTGAAGAGCCACACCGTCGATGTACCATTAGGGACTTGGTTCCGGGCCGGTGGCCTGAAAGACGCCAAGAATCTCCGGGACCTGACGCCCATTGCTCCTGGCAATATCGCCGATCGTCTGTTCCTCATCGACGACGCTCAGCCCTTGCTGCCTCAAAGCCTCGGCGGCCTCCTTGGCCTCCATCTCCAACAAGGGGGCGACATGGGCCAGAGGGGCCGTCTCGAGGAGACGGAACACGTTCATCGGGCGCCCCCCTCCTTCCCTTCCTTCCCTCGTATCGCCCGTCCCGATCAAAAGAAAGACGATCAGGACACTCGTGCCGACGCCCAACGCGGCCGTGGCCGGCCTTCTCACATACGATGCGAAACATATCTCCAGTTCAACGCCAGATGGACCAGGGCGCCCACGACAAATAGTACGCCGACAAGCTCATGAGTCTCTTGGACCGTCCGGCTCTCAACGTGCAGCAGAAGCAGGATGCCGGTAAGAGACACAAGGATGAACAGTGCCGCCGTGATCGGCGTGATGACCGACTTTGAGAGAAGCCATGACGATCTTGCCACGAGTGTTCCTCCTTTCGCATAGAATCAGGACCATCCCGGTGTTCGTGAAATGCGATGCTCGCCTGGCGTTCCACGACTCCTTCGGATAGGATCATCAAGGGTGCCGATGGTCTCCAGCGGGCTGCTGTTTATCGAGGAGGACGCACCGGCACCCGTTCGTATAGGAGCGATCCCAGGGATGCGGGCCACCGTTTCAGTGGTATCCGCATCCGCTACGAGCCGCGTTTCTTGAGCGTGACGCTGACCCCGCCTGCCTGCGTATAGAAGATGGTCTCCAAGTCCGGGTTGGTGGTGATGGCCGCAAGGAACTTCGGGTCGGCCATGCCCGGCGTGATGTTGTGCGCGACGATCAGGCCGCCGGGACGGACTTTGGGCAGCAGCTTGGCCAGGTAGTCGCTGTACCCTTCCTTGTCCGCGTCGATGAAGCACATATCGACCGGTCCCTTGACCTGGGCTACGTTCTCGTGCGCGTCCCCTTCGATCAATGTCACGATATCGTCGACGCCGGCCTTTTTGAAGTTCTGCCGGGCCAGGGCCGCGCGCTGGGCGTCGATCTCGAAGGTGGTCAGTTTGCCGCCGGTGGCCTTCAGGGCCAGACACTGCCAGATGCCTGAATACCCGTTCGACGTGCCGATCTCGACGATCTGCTTGGCGCCGGTCGTCTCAGCCAGAAGCCGCAGGAGCCGGCCATCCTCCACGGGCACATTCATCATGCCCCCCCGGTCGTTTCTATCCATCTCGTCCAGCACGGCCAGAATCTTCTTCTCCGCCTCGTCTTTACCCATAGGGGGTTTGCTCATCGACGATCCCGCCTGGCCTTGCGGCCCCATCCGCCCGCCTGGGCCGGGACCGCGAGACCGGCCCTGGGCCATGAGTAGCCCGACACTCGTCAAGAGACTCACTCCGATGATTGCCACCATTGCTCTTCTATCCATCTCCATCTCCTTTCAGAGTTCGACCCCACGAAAACGATACTGGCGCAAGCACGATCTTGTCACTATAGTAGTGTTTGTCTTCAGACGCCGGTTACAACTTCTGCGTGAAATCCGGATGGGAATGCGGCTTTTCCGGCGTCCGCACAGGCGGAGGTCCTGGTCTCTCTACTACTCGTGCCGCAGAGCGATGATCGGATCGACGCGGGCCGCATGCATCGCGGGATAGAGCCCGAAGAGAATCCCAACGCTCATGCTGATGAGCAGAGGCAGGAAGATGCCCTGGGCCGTGAGGACCGTGGGCATGCCGGAGAAGTGCGTAATCAGGATGGGGATCAGGGCGCCCAGGCCCAAACCGATGAGGCCGCCGCTCGTGGAGAGCACGACCGCCTCGATCAGAAATTGGTAGGTGATCTGTCTGCGCTTGGCTCCGAGGGCTCGACGGATGCCGATCTCGCGGGTCCGCTCGGTGACGGAGGCCAGCATGATGTTCATGATCCCGATGCCGCCGACGAGCAGACTGATGCCCGCGATGGACCCGAGCACGATGTTGAACGTTCGCTTGGTGGCTTCCACCTGCTGGAGCAGGGCCAAGGGGACGCTGACCCGGTAGTCGTCCTTGTTGTGAAACCGCTGCAACATGCCCTCGATGGCGGCGGCGGTGACCTCCACGCGGGACACGTCCTCGACCTGGACGATGATTTGATGCAGCTCCACCCGCTCCCGCACGCGGGACCCGGAGGAGAACTTGACGAAGATATCGCCGAAGTAGTTCGCGGCCACCTCAATCGGGATATACACGTCCACGTCCTGGTCGGGCACCTGCACGTTGCCGGCATTGCCGCTCTCGTTCTTGACGATCCCGATCACCTCGAAGTTGTCGCCGCCCAGAAAGATGAGCTGGCCGATGGTGTTCGCGTTGGCCAGCAGCTTGCGGGCGCCAAACTCGGTGAGCACCGCGACCGGCGCCTGTCTCTCCTGGTCGGACGGCAGAATCACCCGTCCGGCGACCACCGGTCGAGGGACCAGATCGAACCACTCGGGCGTCGTCCCCACGACGCGCAGCTCGATCGTCCGCTCGAGCAGCCGGGCCTCCTTGCGGATGAGCTTCGCCGGGGCGGCCTGCCGGATGTTCCCGCAGCTCGCCATGATCCGCGTATAGTCCGGGTACGTCAACCCGTACATACTCATGAACGAACGGTTGGTGGCGGCCTGCTCCTCCGCGGCGCTCTTGGCGGACGAGATGATGATGTTGTCGCTGCCCAGCCGGCGGATGCGCTCCAGGGTCTCGCGGCTCGCGCCCTCGCCGACGGACAGCATGGCCACGACGCTGCTGACGCCGAAGACGACGCCCAGCATGGTGAGCACGGAACGCGTCCGGTGCAGAAACAGGTTCTCGATGCCCAGCCCGATGTCCCGCACGATCCTGGCCTGCCTCATGGCACCAGACCTTGCCAGGGAATCCGGACTCCGAATGAGAAGTGTGATTTTTGATTCGTGATTTGTGGTTTGTGCATCTGCGTTCAACAATCATCCATCAAACTTCACACCTCCAACTTCCCGCCCCCTATTCGTGTCGCAAGGCAACGATCGGATCGACCTGGGCCGCGTGCATCGCGGGATAGAGCCCGAAGACGATGCCGATGGCCATACTGATGACCAGCGGCAGGAAGATACCGTTGGCCGTGACGACCGTGGGCATGCCGGAGAAGTGCGTGATCAGCAGCGGCGTCAGAACGCCGAACCCCAGGCCGATCAGGCCGCCGATCATGGAGAGCACTACCGTCTCGATGAGGAATTGGTAGATGATCTGCTTGCGCTTGGCGCCGATGGCCCGGCGGATGCCGATCTCGCGCGTCCGCTCCGTGACGGAGGCCAGCATGATGTTCATGATCCCGATGCCGCCGACGAGCAGGCTGATGCCCGCGATGGACCCCAGCACGATGTTGAACGTTCGCTTGGTGGCCTCGGTCTGCTTGAGCAGCGCCAGCGGGACGCTCACCACGTAGTCTTTCTTTTTGTGAAAGAGCAGCAGCATGCTATCGATGCCCGCCGCGACGGCCTCCACGTGCTTCGGATCGTCCACCTGCACGATGATCTGGTGCAGCTCGACCCGCTCCCGCTCGAACGAGCCGGACGTCATTCGCGCAAAGATGTCACCGTAATAGCGCTGGGCCACCTCCAGGGAGATGTACGCGTCCGTCTCCTGGTCCGGGATCTGGATGTTGCAGGCCTGCCCGCTCTCGCTCTTGATGATCCCGACGGTCTCGAACTCGTTGCCCCCAATGCGGATGGTCTGGCCGATCGTGCCCTCCGTGGCCAGCAGCTTGCGGGCGCCGAACTCGGTCAGAATCACCACGGGGGCGCGCTTCTCCTCGTCGGCGCGCATCAGCAAGCGTCCGGCCAGGACCTCGCGGGGTACGAGGTCAAACCATTCCGCCGTGGTCCCCACGACGCGCAGCTCTATCGACCGCTCGTGCAGGCGGCAGTCCTTGCGGATCAGCTTGACGGGAGCCGTCTGCCGGACGTCCCTAAGGCTCTCGGATATCCGGCGGTGGTCCTCGTACGTCAGGCCGTAGGAGCTCAACATGCTGCGCATCGTGTTGGCCGCCTGGTCCTCGGCCGGCTTGACCGACGAGATGATGATGTTGTTGCTCCCCAAGCGGCGAATCTGGGACAGGGCCTCCTGGCTGGCCCCCTCGCCGACGGAGAGCATCGCCACCACGCTGCCGACCCCGAAGACCACGCCCAGCATCGTCAGGAACGAGCGCAGCTTGTGCAGGAGGAGGTTCTCGATGCCCAGCCAGACGTTACGGAGGATTTTGGCCTGTTTCATAGCGCGAGACCCCGCGAGGAAATCCGAAATTCCAATGAGAAGTGTGATTTGTGATTTGTGATTTGTGCATCTGCCCTCAACAAGCATCCATCCAACTTCACACTTCAAACTTCCCGTCCCCTATTCATGTCTCAAGGCGATGATGGGATCGACTTGGGCCGCGTTCATCGCGGGATAGATCCCGAAGACGATCCCGATGGCCATACTGACGAACAAGGGAAGAAGAACTCCATTCATGGTGATAACGGTCGGCATTCCGGAGAAATACCGGATCAGGGCGGGGATCAGGATCCCGATGCCCAGCCCGATCAGTCCGCCCGTGGTCGAGAGGACGACCGTCTCGATCAGGAACTGCATGATGATCTGCTTGCGCTTGGCCCCGAGGGCCCGGCGGATGCCGATCTCGCGCGTCCGCTCGGTGACGGAGGCCAGCATGATGTTCATGATCCCGATGCCGCCGACGAGCAGACTGATGCCGGCGATGGAGCCGAGCACGATGTTGAACGTCCGCTTCGTGGCCTCCGCCTGCTTGAGCAGGGCCAGCGGGACGCTCACCGCGTAATCCTTCTTCTTGTGGAACATCCCCAGCATTCTCTCGATGCCGGCCCCGACGCTCTCGGCGTTCTTCGGATCGTCCACCTGGACGATGATCTGGTGCAGCTCGACCTTTTCCCGTTCGTCGGTGCCCGCCGTCCGCTTGGCGAAGATGTCCCCGAAGTACCGCTGGGACACTTCCAGGGGGATATAGACGTCGATGTCCTGGTCCGGGATCTGGATATTGCCCGCCTGTCCGCTCTCGCTCTGGATGATGCCGATCACTTCGAACTGGCTGCCGCCGATGCGCAGGGTCTGGCCGATCGTACCCTCCGTGGCCAGCAGCTTGCGGGCGCCGAATTCGGTCAGGACGGCCACGGGCGACTGCTTGTCCTGGTCCCCCTGGAGAATGACCCGGCCGGCGATGAGCTCCCGCGGCACGAGATGGAACCAGGCGGGGGTCGCCCCCACGACGCGTAGCTCCATCGCCCGCTCGCGCAGACTGGCGTCCTTACGCATCACTTTGGCCGGGGCGGTTTCTTTGATATTCTTGAAGCTCTCCGAGAGCCGGCGGTGATCCTCGTAGGTCAGGCCGTACATGCTCATGTGCGAATGCGTCGTGCTGGCCTGCTCCTCCTCGGCCGACTTCATCGACGTGAGGATGATGTTGTTGCTGCCCAGCTTGCGGATCTGCTCCAGGGCGTGCTTGCTGGCCCCCTCGCCGACGGAGAGCATCGCCACGACGCTGCCGACCCCGAAGACCACGCCGAGCATCGTCAAGAACGAGCGCAGCTTGTGCAGCAGGAGGTTCTCCACCCCGAGCCCAATATTCCTTACGATTCTGGCTTGTCGCATAGGGTCGCCGGTTCTTCGTTAAGCCTTGCGCGTCGCGTGTGTGACATCCTCGCCGGGCGCGACGAACGTCTCCGCCCGCCGGGAACCATCGGGGGGGGACGCATGACCGGCAGACGGTGCAGTCAGCGTCCGGTGCTCGCCCTCTTCGATCCGGTCGATGTTGCCATCGATCATGTGCAGCCGGCGGTGCGCATAGGCGGCGATGTCCGGCTCGTGCGTGACCATCACGATCGTCTTGCCCAGCTTGTTGAGCTTGACCAGGATGTCCATGATCTGCACGCCCGTCGCCGAATCGAGGTTTCCCGTCGGCTCGTCGGCGAAGATCACCTGCGGATCGTTGGTCAGGGCGCGGGCGATCGCCACCCGCTGCATCTGCCCGCCGGAGAGTTCCGTGGGCCGGTGGCTCAACCGGTCGCCCAGGCCCACCTGCTCGGCCAGCTCTTTGGCCCGCTCGGCGCTGCGGGCGGCGTCCCAGCCCAGGTAGTACAGGGGCAACTCGATGTTGCGCTGCACCGTCAACTGCGGAATCAAGTTGAAGCTTTGAAAAATGAACCCCAGATACCGCAGCCGCAGCTCGCTGAGCGCATCGTCGTCCAACTGGCTGACGTCCTTGCCGTCCAGGTAGTAGGCCCCGTCGCTCAAGCGGTCGAGACAACCGAGGACGTTCATCATCGTGCTCTTGCCGGAGCCGCTGGGTCCCATGATCGCCCAGAAGTCGCCCTTCTCGAACATGATATTGACGCCCCGCAGCGCCTTGACGTCCTCGGTCCCCATCTGGTAGACCTTCCAGGCGTTTTCCAGTCTGACGATCTCATGTCCATTCGTTGGCATAGTCACTGCACTCATTTACTGCGTCGTCCTCTCTGGTTCCGGACCGCGGCTCCCCGGGCGCGGCACGACGACCACAGGGCCGCCGGCCGCTTTGAGCTTCTCACGGATCTGCTGCGCCATCGCGTTGCTCTCCGCGCCCCGGCTCGCGGCCAGGCGCGGTCCCGACTCGGCCGCGGCGGTCTTCAGCGTTGGCGTCAATCGGACCAGCTCGTTCTCGTTCAGACCGCTGACGATTTCGACCAGGGTGTTGTCGTTGAGGCCAATCTCGACCCGGCGCTCTTCGGTCCGGCCGTCGGGCCGCAAGACGTATACGGTAGGTTGTCCGCCCACCCGCGTGACCGCCTGCACGGGGACGCAGACCGCGTCCGCACGCCGGTCGATCAGGATCTCCGCCTTGCAGTTCATGCCGCTGCGCAGCGCGGGATCGTTCGCCTCCAGGGCAATCTCGGTCTTATAGACCTTCAGATCCGGATTCATCCACATGCTCTGTGAATCGGCCAACGGCGCGATGTGGCTCACGGTCCCCAGGAGCTTGCGGCCCGGCAGGGCATCGACCGTGACAACGGCCGGCAGACCGACGCGCACCTTCTCCAGGTTCGCCTCGTGCAGGTCCACCTCGGCCACCGTCGAAGCGGACCTCTGCAAATAGATCAACTCCTGCCGGTTCCAGACGTCGACGCCCTCCGCCAGCGGCGGCCGATCGTTGTGGAACCCGCCGCCCCGGCCGCTGGTCGCATAAATCACCATCCCCTCGGTCGGAGCGTACAATTTGCTCTGGCGGACTTCCTCCTCATGCTTGGCCAGCATCTCCTGTTGATGGCGGTACTCCTGCTCCCGGGCCGCCAGCAGGGCCTCGGCCTGGACGAGATTGGCGTGCGCCTTGGCCTTCGCCCGGTCCAGCGCCGCTTCGGCTTGATTGACATCGCTTTGGAGCTGGACAAGCTGACGCTGACGAGTGTACTTCTCCATGAGCTCGAGACTGCTCTTGGCCACCGTCAGATTGAGCTGCGACTTCCGCAGGGTCAGCTCATCGGTCTGGAGCTGGGTGGCCGAAAGGTACTTCTGCTGCGCCAGCCGCTGGGACCACGTGTAGTAGTCGTCATTCTTCTTCACTTCCTGCTCCGCCATCGCAATGTTCCCCTCGGCCTTCACGAGGTCCGTCGCATACTGGCCTCCCTCTCCCTGATACTTCCGGAGGTCCAGTTTGGCGAAGTCATAGTCAAGCTGGGCCAGTTCCACGCGGCTTTGCGCCAGGCTCTTCGTAATGATTGCCGCCTCGCGGGCGTTGATCCACGCCGCCTCGGCGTTCGTCACCATGATCTTGTGGTCCGGGATGTGGTCGATCAATTCGCTGGTGTCCAGCTCGACCAACAGGTCCCCCTGGTTGACACGGACCCCCTCGGGGACAAGGTAGATGATCGTGGCACTTCTCCGCATACTACTGCGGACGATCACCGGGTCCTTGGCCATCAGCGTCCCGGCTTCGAGCACACTGAAGGTCAGCGGCCCCCGTTGGGCCACAAAGGTCTCCACCGTGTTCACCGGGCCCTGCCCGCCCCGGACGACTGTGATCCAGAGAATCACCAGACCAAGGGCGACCACCAGGACCGCGGTGCCCACAATCCGATAGGGCTTGCCTGGGCCCCCCAACGCGAGAAGATGCGTTTGGGGACCCCGTCCGGCCATCCCACCTCTTTTGTCCGCCCGATCGTGAGTCGTCATTTCCGACTGCTCTCCGGCAAAGTCACGCCGCTCATCTACTGCGTCCTCCCCCCGCGGCCGCCGCCGCCACCACCACCACCACCGCCGCCCGGCCCGCGGCCGCCGCCACCGCCCTGGCCCCGGCCGCCGCCCGAATCCTGGGAGCCGCCGCCCGAGCCTCTTCTCTGACGGAACTGGTCGCGCTCTTCGGGCGTCATGTTCTTCATGCGCTCGTCGATCATCTTCTGCCGGTCTTCCGCAGACGCATTCTTGAATTTGGCTGCATCCTCCGGAGAGAACATCTGGAAGCCACGGCTTTTTGACTGTCCGGCGTCGCCCGCACCGCGGCGTTGCGCGGCGGGGTCATTGGCCGCCTTGAGCTTCTCGTTGATCTGCTGGGACATATCGTTGGCGTCCGCCCCCCGAATCCCGGTCAGCCTCGCTCCCGGCTCGACCGTCCCGGCCTTCAACGGCGGCGCCAGCAGGACCTGCTCGCCCGCCTTCAGGCCGCTGACGATCCGGACCATGCTGTTGTCATCGAGGCCGATCTCGACCTGGCGTTCCTCGGTCTGGCCGTTGTCGTTGAGCACGTACACGGTGGGCTGTCCGCCCACCCGCAGGACCGCCTGCACGGGAACGTAAACCGTATCGTTATGCTGCTCGACGATGATCTCCGCCTTGCAGTTCATACCGCTGCGCAACTCGGGATCGTCCGTCTCCAAAGCGATTTCGGTCTTATAGACCTTCAAATCCGGGTTCATCCACATGCTCTGCGGATCGGGCAGCGGCGCGATCCGGCTGACGGTACCCATGAACTTCTTGCCCGGCAGGGCATCGACCGTGACGATGGCCGGCAGACCCGCCCGCACCTTTTGCAGGCTCGCTTCGTGCACGTCCACCTCGGCCACGGTCGAACTGGACCTCGGCAGGTAGATTAGCTCCTGCCGCTCCCAGACCTCGACGCCGTCCGCCAGCGGCTTGCGGTCGTCGCGGAAGCCGCCACCCCGGCTGCTCGTCGCGTAGACCACCATGCCCTCCGTCGGGGCATAGATCTTGGCCTTGGTGATCTGATCGTCGATCTTGGCCAGCTTGTCCTTCTGGCGTGCCAACTCCTGCTGTCGGGCCGCGAAGGTGGCATCGGCCTGGGCGATATTGGCCCGGGCTTTGGCCTGCGCCCGATCCAACTGCGCCGCCGTCTGGTTGACGTCGCTGAGAAGCTGGGCCATCTGCCGCTTGGAGTTGTACTCGTCCAGCAGCTTGAGGCTGTTCTTCGCCACGGTCCGGTTGAGCTCCGATCTCCTCATCGTCAGCTCATCCGCCTGGAGTTGCGTCTGCGAGAGATACTTCTCATCCGCCAGCCTCTTGGACCAGTCGTAGTAGTCCTGATTCTTCTTCAATTCCTGCTCCGACAGCGCGATGTCGCCCTCGGCCTTCGCCATATTGGTCTCCAGCTCTCCTCCCTTTCCCCGGAACTTGTCGAGATCCAGCTTGGCGAAGTCAAACTTCAATTGGGCCGCCTCGATGTCGCTCTGCCCCTGGCTGATGGTGATCTTGCGGGTCTCGTTCGCGTCGATGAAGGCTGCCTCGGCGTTTTGCACCTTGATCACCTGATCGATCCGGCTGTCCGTCAGTTGGCTGACGTCCAGCTCGACGAGCAGGTCCCCCTCCTTGACGCGCGTCCCCTCGCCGATGATCGAGATGATTGTCGCCCGGCCCTCCAGGTTGTTGCGGATGATCTCCGGGTCCTTGGCCTTCAGCGCGCCGGCTTCGAGGACGCTGATGGTCAGCGGGCCCTGCTTGGCTTCGAAGGTCGCCACGCGGCTGGCCGGGTCCTCGCCGCCCCGGACCACCTTGAGCCAGACAATCACCAAGCCGACGGCCACAATCAGGACGGCGACGCCGATCATCTTATAGGGTCTCTTGCCGCCACGGGTGTTGTTGCTGTGGTTAGATGCCATATTTCATTTCCTCTGGTGTCAATTCCTTGAACCCCTTCTCGGTTATTTCGAGCATGTCCAGATCGCGCTGGAGCTGCAATTCCGCAGTACGGTATTGGATGATGGCCGACGTCAACCCATTCTGCGCCGACAGGCGGGCGTCCTGGGCCTCGAGCAGATCGCGGATCAGGACCCGTCCCGCCTGCAACTGGAGGTCCTCGTTTCGGACGCTGTTCTCCGCAATCACCACCGACTGGGCGCTGATCTTGAGACTCTCTCGCGATAGCAGCAGCGTTCGCAGCTCACTGCGAATCGCCGTCTTGATCTGGTCTTCGAGAGTTTGGACGCTCCTCGTTCTCTGCTCCAGGGTGATTAGGCTGGTGCGGTAGATGTTTCGCTGCTGGGTCCTCTCAATCGGCAGATCGAGCCCGAGTAGAGCGGAATAACGCCCCCCCCGGACGGTCAGGCTCCCGGGGTCATCATTGCCGGAGAATTGGGCGGTGCCGGTCAGCGTCAGCCCTGTCCTCAAGGCGTCGGCGGCCACGACCACCTGTCTCTGGGCGTCGTACACGGCCCCGTTCGCCGACCACAGGTCCATTCGGTTCTTCAACGCCAGTTTAATCGCCACCCATTCGTCGATCTCGTAGGGTCCGGCATCATCCTTGCTCGCCGGGACGAGCACCACGTTGGCATCCGCCGGCGGGGCTGTCACGGCCGCCGCCGCACTGTAGGCCACTTTCATGGCCTCGACATACTTCGTGCCGCGCTTCCGCAGATCCACCAGATCGTTCACGTCCACCTTGATCCGGGCGTCCGCCGGCAGTCCGATCAGAGTCTTGAACGAATCCAAGCTGTTGTCCAACCCCGCCTGGGCCGAGATCCAGGTGCTCCGAGCTTGCAGCTCCGACTGAACCGCTTGGTCCACTTGGATCACGGGCAGCCGGCCCGCATCGCCCTGCCGGCGGGACATCCGCGCGGATCGGACGGCACTGCTATAGCGGTCTTTACTATTCTGCAACGAGTCGATTTGACGCAAAACGGACATGTAGTTCGTGGCGATATTGACGGCAAAGGTCCGCTTGTACCGCTCGAATTCCCACATCCGGTAAATCACGTCCCGTTCCGCCTGGGTCAGAGGCTCCATGACGATGTACCGGCCGGCCCCGCGCAGCAGCGGAATCGACACGGAGGTGTCAACATTGAGACCCAGTCTGGATGACCCTCCCTGGGTCAACAGATTGAGCAAGTCCACTCCGACGGCCGCGCTCAAGCCGACGCCGTTCTTCAACAGGCGAGTCACCCCGGCCGAGGCGCTGTTGTCAACGCTCGTCTCCGTGAAGCCTCCCGACGCGTCCATGGAAAGCCGATGATCCGTCCCGGCCGAGAAGATGTTCCGGAAGCTGTTGCGCTGCAAATCGAGGGCCAGGGCCGCACTGAAGACCCGTTCTTTCTGCGTCTGGTAGTCGGGGCTGTTGTGAGCCGCGATCTGCAGGGAATCGATTAGGGAAATCTCCAAAGGAGTGTTCGGCTCGACCGGGATATTCGCATCCGGCGAATGGGTTTCCGTGGGGTAATTGTCCTTCGGCGCATGGGGGATTGGCTTGAGGGCATCGGTTCCCAGCGAGGCCGCACTGGAAACGGGCAGGTTCTGCGTCTCGATGAGGCGACGTCGAAGAATATCGCTGGGCCGCTCAATCTCGAGCGGTTCCGTCTTCCCCACCGCCTCCTTTTGCTTTTGAGCGATGATCTTGTCCGCTACCGTATCCGCTTTTTGCCGATACTGCCCGGGGCTGCGGCAGCCGGCCAAGACCAAGCCCGCGAACAGCAAAAGCGTGATAGCAACACGTCGACACCCACGGGAATCACTCATTCGTTGACTTGCCTGCACAGAAAAACCCCGTCCTATTAAAAACCTATCCATATCCCACATCTTATAGGGCGTCCCAACGTGCCCTTGCGCGTGGGGGTCCAGCGGGTGGTCGGCCGCGCCGACGCCCCTGCGGATCTGCAATCCGCCGGTCCAGACGCGGTTTGGGGGGCACAAACGCGGTTTTCCCACGTTCACAACCCCTTCCTTGTTGCATGTACCGAGGGTCGATTCGCAAACCGCGGCTGCACGTCGGCGCGGGACCACTTACGGTGGTAGACGCCTCCCAACTCCAACTCATTGCACCCAATTGACGGCTCCGATTCGTTTCCTCGGTGGAATAATTCTTTGACGCGTAGCACTGCTGCGGGCGTCTTCACCACCTAAGTGGCGCACGAGTATACTGCCGTTACAGGAAATTGGAAGTGCGAAGTAAAAACTATCCAAATGTGGCAATCTTGCTCCCCCGGCGGTCCGAGCCGGTGGA
The DNA here is from genome assembly GCA_026386805.1 of Phycisphaerae bacterium. GTDB lineage: Bacteria > Planctomycetota > Phycisphaerae > Sedimentisphaerales > Anaerobacaceae > PLanc-01. The sequence continues at coordinate 15,189 of JAPLMX010000160.1, forward strand.
GAAGATTGCGTTCGGCGGGCATTGCCGATACTCTGGGGGCGGTCAAGACCGACAACGCAAATGCAAGTTGGGGCCGTGGAGAAGCACCTATGGATTTGCCTGTAGAACGCCCGATCGCGGCGGTCGATTCGACGGACACCGCCGGTGCGAAAGGCCGGCTGATGTCGCTGGATGCCTTGCGGGGCTTCGACATGTTCTGGATTATCGGAGGCTACTGGATTGCCCAGGGCTTGGGCAGGGGCCTCCACAATGAATGGTTTAACCAGCACATCATGCCTCAGATTGACCACACGCCCTGGGCGGGCTTCACGGCGTGGGACCTGATCATGCCTCTGTTCTTGTTCCTGGTCGGCACGGCCCTGCCCTTTTCCTTCGCCAAGAGACTCCAACGGGGCGACAGCCGAGCGAAGCTCTACCTGCACGTCCTCTACCGTGTTGTCATTCTATGGGTTTTGGGCATGATCGCGCAAGGGCGGCTGCTCGAATACGAACTGCCCAAATTGCGTTTCCGTTAACCACCGGCTCTGCCGGTGAGCATTCACAAGGCTCTGCCGTTTCGTGCGTGTTTTTGGGTAGGTAGTTCCCCTTGAGGAAGGCCCCGCCGGGCCCAGGAGAACTACCATGAAAGAACGGCATTAGTCACGCGATGGCCCCTTTTAGGGGCCTTCCTCATACCACCGGCTCTGCCGGTGGTTCTGATTACAATTGTACAGCAATACGCTCCAATCCATCGCGGCGGGGTATCTGATCTCTTCGATCCTCGTGCTGAACCTGCGGCTGCGCTGGCAGTTCATGGTGACTGCCGCCCTGTTGCTGCTGTACTGGGGCTTGCTGGCGCTTGTGCCGGTGCCGGGTCAGGCCGAGGGGCACTTTGGCCAGCAGGACAACCTGGCCATTTACCTCGACAAGCTCATTCTCGGCCACTTCAAGGACCAGACCAACCCTCCCTACACATGGATTCTCAGCAGCATGGCGTTTGGGGCCATGGTGATGATGGGCGTCTTCGCGGGCCGGCTGTTGCGATCCAATCTGGGTCCGTTGAGGAAGGTGCTGATTCTCCTCGCCTCCGGCGCTGCTTGTCTGATCGTCGGCTGGACCTGGGGACTCATCTTCCCCATTATCAAGCACATCTTCACCAGCTCGATGGTCCTGTACGCAGGCGGCTGGAGCCTCTTGTTGCTGGGTGTCTTCTACCTCGTCATCGACGTGCTACGCCTACGCCGCTGGTCGATTTTCTTCGTCGTCATCGGCATGAACGCCATCGCGGTCTACATGGCCACGCACGTGTTCGATTTCCGCAGCCTGGGCGACATCTTCGTCCGCGGCTTGTCGAAGTGGACCGGCGATTGGCATGACTTCGTCCGCGCCGTCGCCGGCTTCGCCATCCTGTGGCTGATCCTGTTCTACCTGTACCGCAAGAAGACCTTCATCAAGGTGTGACGATCAGCGGTTGGGGCGTTGCCGGGCCGCACCCGGAGATGGAGCGGAGGCTTGCCAGTTCAGAGGATCGTCGCCCCAGGTGTCTACCGTGATGCGGACCAGCGACTGCCCCTGGCCATCGGCCTGGACCGGCCAGGGGTCCAGACCGGCGGGGAAGTCCTCGGGGTGCGAGCCGTCGCTGTACGTCACGCGGTCCACGCCGATCCAGGTGCGGACGTCGTTGTCCGGGTCGCCGGGCCGGCTCAACTCGACGCTGGCGCCCGCATCGCTCAAGCTGCCCACGCGCCATTCGAGGACCTGTATCGAGGCGAGGACACTGAACCGGCTCAGGAACAGGACGCGGTCCTTGGCCAGCACGAGGTAGTTACGCGGCCCCAGGGTGATCGGCGGATCCTGCGGGAGCAGCAACTCGATGTCTCCCTGATCCGAGGTGCCGGTAAAGCGCCACGGCGAGCCCCGGACGGGGTCATAGAGCGTGACCTCGGCGTCGCTGGCGTTCTGCAGCTCAACGTATTCCACGTCGCCGGAGCCATCAGCATGGTACAGGATTTCGCTGATAACGACGGGGCCTACGGGAGGACTGGCGTTGGCTGCTCCGGGGGTCGGCTTGCGCAGCGGTACGAAGTGTACGCCACCCACCCCATCCACGTATCGGCCGAACGCCACTCCGGTCTCCGAGGCTCCGAACTTGGCGTGCTCCCGATACCCGGTGATCCGCCCGCCGGCGCCGGAGCACAGGTACGCGGACTCGCCCGAGCGGCTAAAACCGAAAGGCTCATGGCAGCCGCGATCGTTGAGATTGCTGAAGTGCAGGTCTTCCGTGAACACGAGATAGGCGTGGGGCGCGAGGATTGTGCCCGGGGCGATCTCGTACTTCGTCAGGTTATCGGCATTGTCGCTGAGGAACCAGCCGCCGAGGTCGATGGCCTGGGCGGTCGTGTTGTACAGCTCGACCCAGTCGTGGCCGCCGCCGGCGGGGTTGGCCAGCAGCTCATTGATGACCACGGCTCCTGCCTCCGGGATCGCACCGCTGTCATCCGACCCGGGCGAGCCGCCCGGCGCCACGCTGGGACGCCAGGCGACCGAGGTGTTCCAGGCGGTCGCCGGCGTGGAAGCCGGATGCTGGATCGTCAGAGAATAGCCCGAGCCGTCGGTGCTGCGGAACCAGTTGTCCCGGTAGCGGAAGCTGTGGATGACCGCCCCGGCGGCGTCTCGCAGCTCGATTTGCTCCCCTTTGTCATCCAGACTCCCCGCATATTGGCCCGCGACCGGCAACCCCTGGCCATAGCGGGCCGCAAACGCGGCCCGGTCCTTGACCACGACGCAGAACGCGTGCGGGGCTAGTTCCATATCGGGGAACGTGAAGCGGATGCCCTTCGTGAACTGGACGAAGCCCAGGTTGATCGCCTCGGCGCCGATATTGGTCAACTCAATGTATTCCGTGTTGGGATCGCCCGGGGTGCCCGTGTCGGCCGGATGGTACATGATCTCGCTGATACGCAAATTCTCCTTCACGGGGCCAACCGCGAACACGGCCTCGGCCAGGGCGCTCTGCGCGCTGCCGCTCGCAACACAAGCCTTGACCAGCGTGGTCCGCGTCAAGGAGATGGGGCCGGTGTATCTCTGCAAGCCGGCCGGACCGGCGCCGGAGGGCTCCCGACTGGCCGTAAGCTCCACGCCGATCAGGAAGTCGCTGTTATTCGCGGAGGCATTGAGCCCCTGGATCGCCAGGACGTTGTCGCCCTGCCGCAGCATGCCGATTTGATCGGAAATGTAGATCGGTTCGAAGACCACCGCCTCGGCGTTGTCCCGGCTGACCGTGGCTGTGGAGTTCCAGGCGGGATCGCCCACAAAATTCCGCCGCGCGACTTCCGTGCCGTTGAGATAGGCGATGAAACCATCGTCATACTGGATCGCCAGGACCAAGTCACCCAGTGTGCCAGCGTCCCCGTCAAACCGGAAAGGAATGCGGATGTAGCACGAGCCGTTGACGTTGTACATCCGGCTGTTTACGTTGGCGCTGACATAGGACTCGAAGCCGGAGCCTCGCCCAAAGCCGATGCCGCCGGGACGCCCGGAAAAGGACAGCCAGGACGAATCATCGACCCCCTCCACGGTGCGCCAGTCGTTCGCCGGTGGTTCCGCGGGGACCAGGACGCGCTTCGGTGCGTCCCGAGTCACCAGCGAGAGGATCGTCGACGCCCACTGCGATGCGGACTGCGCCGGGTCGGTCCCGTCCAGGGTGTAGTAGATCAGTCCCCTGCCGTCGGTGGCAGTCATGGACAGCCGGTCGCCACTGGTGACCTGCCCTCCGTACTGCGAAACGTCATTGACGGCAAAGTCGGGGCCGGCGAAGGTATACATCCCCTCCCGCACACAGGCGTTCAGGAAGATGCTGCGGCGATTCGGCGTCCACGTATCGATGATGTCCCTGTACATATTGGGAATGACGCTCTGCAACGCATCGCGCAGCTCGAAGAACCGCTTCTGGATGTTCCCGTCGGTCAGCGCACCGCCGTTGTAGAAATGCTTGTAGACGCGGTCCGCGAAAAGCTGCCGGAAATCCGGACTCCGTTTGAGGGCCTGATAGAGATACCCATTGGCGTTCCCTTGGATGTTGAGCTCGTTGAAGCGGTCGAGCGACAACTGGCCCGACTCGAAGGTGCCCTCGGCGTCCCAGACGAAGAACTTCCATTGGCCCGTCTCAGAGCGTTCGCAGGCGGCCGACCAGTTGTTCTGCGGCCAGTCCCAATCGTTGGGCCACAGCCGAATGATGAGGTAATCGATGAACGAAACGAGGTCGAGCTTCTTTTGAAGCTCGGCATAGTACAGGGGATTCGCCATATCGTGAGTGCTGGCGTAGCTGACCATCGTATCGAAGGAGGTGGAGTCACCGTCGCGGACCTCATTGAACATCGCGATGACGTCCCAGGATCGGTCGCTGTCGAACCACTGCTGGCACGACTCCTCCGTGACCTGCTCCGTCGGATTGTAGAACCCCTTGTACTCGCCGTCGATGAAGAGATTGGCGAACGTGCCCGTGCAAGCGGCCTGGCCCATGTCCTTGTGGAGCCGGCGCAGTAATTCATCTTTGATGAAGGGGTTGACGGGGTCGTTGTGACCGGCCCGCAGGATCACCGTCGCGAGTTCCCCGGCTTCGGACATTGGAATCAGCGGGTATTCGAGCCGGCTCTGCCCGTACTCGCCCCGGAAATACAGGCGCAGGCTGATCTTGCCGCTGCCGGACCAGAGGCCGTTCTGCCGGACATAGCGGGGCCGCATGTAGGAACTGCCGTGCACCCGCAGGCCGCAATCGGCCTGGAAGCCCTCATCGTCTCCCGCGTACAGCCATTCCGCCGAAACGGGCCGCTCCAGCTCGCGGTCGAGCATGTTGTCATAGCTGCCGGTCCCGCTGGAGGCCCATACGCCACCGGGGTATGTGCCCCCGACGATAGCCATGACGCCGTTTGGCTCGTAGAAAACGGTGCCGGGACCGCCCACGAGCGCAACCACCGGCAGAGTCAGCAACTCCGGGCGGGGATCGAAGATATAGGTGTGCGTATAGACCGGGGTCGGCTTCCAGCCGGGCTTGTCGGCCCTCACGCGTAGGCACGTCGTTTTGCCGATGCGGATCGGACCGCCGTAAAGGCTGGCTCCCGGGTCCGTTGCGGCAGGCCCCGGGTCTGGCCCGCCAGGCCGGCGCTCCGTGCGATCCCGGGCGGGAGGAGTCGGCCGTGCCTCATTCGGAGCGTACCCATCCAGCGTGTAGAGGATCCGCGCCCCTTCCGTCGCCGTCGTGATCGTCACGTCAAAGGGATTGCCGTAGAAGCCCCGTTCGTGGCTGAAGCGCAGCGGCGTCACTTCGCCGAGGTATCCCTCACTGTTCGCTCGACCCGGGGTGGGGACTCCGAAGAATCGCAGGGTCTGGCCGCCGTCCGGATAGCGGCCATAGGAAACATCCGGCGTCTGTTGGCCGAACTCCAGACTATCGATCGGAGTGACACCGTCGGCGGCGAACAGACGGACCTCTTCGCCGCCGGCGCCCAGCTTGAAATTCGCATGCAGGCCGGCATCCAGGATGTCTCCGTCGGCCCAGATGATCAGATAGCCCTTGGGACTTATGGCCATGCCGCTGCGAAGACCGGGAAGACCCGCGGGAATCCGCCATTTCCGGGGAACCACCGGATCGTCGGTCAGGTACATGCCACCAACGTTGACGACGGTGTCGCCCGCGTTGTACAACTCGATCCAGTCATCAAACTGACCCTGCGGATCGGCGAGGGTCGTCCTGTTGGACGCCATGACCTCGTTGATGACCACCGCCGGACCCGACAAGCCCTTCGAGGACACCAAGAGACAGAAGCCAGAGACCCAAAACGCGGAAATCACCGCCCGAGGGCCACCCACCCACATTCCTGATGCTTTTACCGAGTTGCTCCTCCAGGATTTCACCCCCTTAGTATAGCAAATCCCCCGCCCCAAATCGAGCGAATTTCGCCTTCGCTCGCCGTGACCTACCATGTGAAATGTCGCATTTGCCGGCCTGGGCAAGAAAAGAGCGCGTCACACACGCACACAGGTGTGGCACTTGTCTATGGCGTCGTGAAATCTCGCACTTGGCCGCCGGGGCCGCCAGAGTCAGCCACGCGGATGCGACGGTGGGCTCATTCTGTCATCCTGAGCGGCCGCGAAGGATCTGGGTCCCAACGTGACGTGGACTTGATGCGACGGTGGCTGCTCCTGCAATGCCCAGATGCTTCGCTTCGCTCAGCATGACAAATACCGATTGGTCCGCCACGAAATGTAGTCGCACGCGGATGCGACTGGCGAGCGGTTTTCTTTGCCTGGATGGGCAGACACGGGTATAATAAGAGGTGCGGGGGTGAACGGGGATGTGTTATACATATAAGAGGGTCGAGCAATGTTCAGGCGGCTTTCCATCCTGACGTGTGTCATCGCCTCGTGCGTGACGGCCGGGCTGCACGCCGGCTCCGTACCAGCGATCCCGCCCAGCACCGGCTTTAGGCTGGCGAACGGCATGAAAATCATCTCCGTGACGCCCTCGGCCAAGGCCCTCCAATCGGCCCCGGACATTCGGATCGCCGCCGAGACCCCGTCGTTGCCCCAGCCGCCGATGGCCGGCTTTTCACCGCTGGTGGCCATCGTCACCTCCGACCGGCGCAGCTCCGACGATTTCGACTGGGAGCACGCCCTGGTGTCTTCCTACGTCGGCAAGCCGCTCAATCCGCCGGCCGAGGAGAACTTCGTCGTCGGCATCTTGGACACCGGCTCGGTGGTCGATTTGGTGGCGGGCGACAGCGCCACAGTCCTCGGTCTCAAAGGCTCCAACCTGACAACGAGCGAGTTCCCCATCGGCGGCGTCAGCGGGACGATGGATACGATCATCACCAAGCCCATCGGCGTTTTTGCCGCCGGCCTGGCGGCTATCAAGGCGGACGGCCAGCTCGACCTGTCGAAACTGGTCGGGCACACAAACGTCGCCGCCTTGGCGTCGCCCGCAATCGGGTGTAGCAACGGCGAGGATGTCTCCGCCCTCGTCGGGACCCCCCTGCTGGCCTTCTACACCACGATCATCAACGTGGACCAGCCCCGTAAGGTCGTGGTTCGCGGCAAGACCTATATCGGGCCGGACGTCCAGATCACCAGCTCGTACACGCCCCCGACCTCCGTGTACCGCCACAAGATCCCGATGGAGCTCGGCGGCCTGTCGCCCGTGGCCACGGCCAGTTACTACGCGTTCCCCGATCTGTCCGATTGGGAGAACATCCTGGGCGAGTGGCTCCCCTTGACACCGACCCTGCTGTCGATGGCCGGCGGGGACCTGCCCCTGGGCGGCTCGTTCTTCGCGGACGTGGGCGTGCTCCAGGGCCAGGCCGGACCGCTCAACGCGCTGCAAACGGCCCGGATGCTCGTCGATACCGGGGCCCAAAGCTCGATCATCAGCTCGAACATCGCGGCCAAGCTGAACCTGCCCCTGGAGCCGGACTTCACCGCCCTGATTTGCGGCGTCGGCGGCACGAGCGAAGTGCCTGGCTACTATGTGGATTATGTCCGGATCAACGCGATGGGCGGCGCCCTGGAGTTCGCGCACGTCCCGTTTGTCGTGCTCGACATGGACTCGCCCGAAGGCGGCTCGCTCGACGGCATCCTGGGCACCAATCTCTTCTGGAATCGTAACGTGGTCCTGGAGCCGACCACCAGCGGCACCGGATTTCTGCATATCTCGGACCCCGTGCCTTTCGCCTTCATCGACCTCAACCTCGACGGCGTCATCGACGGCCAGGACTTCGCGGTCTTCGCCGCCGCCTGGCGCACCACTGTCGCCGACCCGGCGTGGAATCCAATGTGCGACCTGTTCGTCGACGACGTCATCGACGCCCGCGACCTGGAAGCCTTCGTCGACGCCTGGGTCTACATGCTGTCGAAGTAGCATAGGCATCTGGCCCGTGGAACCCACGGGCAGAGCCTGCCTTGAGCACGGGTGCCATGTCTACGCCTCGTAGACATGTTTGGTGCGATCGGGGAGCATGCCTACGCAGCGTAGGCATGGCACCCAGGTCGTTTGGGCGTGCTGCCCACCACATCAGCGTAGTCGCAGCACCGCGCGATGCCACGCCCCGTTTGACATCCCAGCCTCTGGCGCATATCATGTCGTCGAATCAGATCGTGCAATGGAGTGCTGAAAGACTTTCCATGAGATTCCTCCTGGATGTGGTGTATGTGCTGGCGGGAATCGCCGTCAGCCCGATTCTGCTCTACCGGGCGATCCGGCACGGGCGCTACCGCCGCGGCTGGGGCCAGCGGTTCGGCCGTGTGGATCGCAAAGACCCGCAGAAGAAGTGTATCTGGCTGCACGCCGTCAGTGTCGGCGAGATCAATGCGGCCCAAACGCTCGTCGCCGAGATCGAAAAGCAGCTCCCCGACTTTGAGATCGTGATCAGCACGACGACGGACACGGGGTTCGCCCAAGCCGGCAAGCTCTTCGGGCACAAATGCAGCGTCTTCTACTTCCCGTTCGACCTATCGTGGGTCACGCGCAGAGCCTTCAGCCGCCTGGACCCTTCGATCTGCCTGCTGATGGAACTGGAGGTCTGGCCCAATTTCGTCTTCACGGCCCGCGGCAGAAACGTCCCCGTGGTCGTCCTCAACGGCCGCATCAGCGACCGGAGCTTCGCCCGGTACCGCAAAATCAAGCGCATCACCCGCACGTTCTTCGGCAAGCTCGATTGCGTCCTGGCGCAGACCCAGCAGTACGCCGAGCGATTCCGCGAGCTGGGCTGCCCCGCCGAGCGGGTGCTCGTGACCAGCTCCCTGAAGTACGACACGGCCCAGGTCGCCGACCGGGTCGAGGGCGCAGAGTCCCTCGCCCAGCAGTTGAATCTCGCCGGGGCGCGACTGTGGGTCGCGGGCGGCACCGGCGACGAAGAAGAGAAAATCATTCTTGACGTTTACAGGTCACTTCTGCAGGACGGCCGGTTCGGCGGTCTGCGTCTGGCCGTTGTGCCGCGTAAGCCGGAACGATTCAACGAGGTCGCGGAGCTGATCGAGCGAATGGCATTCCCGCTGGTCCGCTACAGCCAACTCAAAGACGCCACTCGTGGCGAGGGCGTCCCGCCCTTGCGTGGCGAGGCCATCTTGGCCTTGCATTCCAAGGACGAGGCACAACCCTCACACACGGAGCACCTCGCAATTTCACTCGACAAGCCAAGGGCGGGACGCCCTCGCCACAAAGAACAAGGGCGAGACGCCCTCGCCACGAAGGACAAGGGCGAGACGCCCTCGTCACAGAGTGCCGTGATCCTGGGCGACACGATGGGCGACCTGCGCAAGTTCTACTCGCTGGCGACCATCATCTTCGTCGGCCGCTCGCTCGTCCCAATGGGCGGCTCGGACATGATGGAGGCAGCGGCCCTCGGCAAGTGCACGGTCTTCGGCCCGCACGCCTTCAACTTCCGCCAGACGGTCGAGGTCCTGTTGCAGGGACAAGGCGCCCTTCTGGTCCAGGACGGCGAGGATCTTCGCAAGACGATGGAGAAATGCTTGTCCGACCCCGCCTATGCAAAGAAAATAGCCCAGTCGGGACAGGCGGTGATTCGTCAGAACCAGGGGGCCACGGCGAGAACGATGGAGGTCCTCCGAAAGGTGCTCAAGACATAGTAGCATGGGCGTCCCGTCTATGGATTCCGGATCACGGGCAGGATGCCCGTGCTACGGGATGCCCTTACGGGCACACTACAAACGGCCGTCAACCTGAACCATGATAGGAGAATCCCATGGATCGTCGAACCTTCATCAAGACCGTGCCGGCGCTGGCCGTGCTGACGGCCACCCCGTCCAGCTTCGCCCAAGACAAGGCCCCGGCACCCGGCCCCGCCTCGGATCTGCAACCCCTCGTCCTCGTGAAACCCGAGACCGACAGCGGCAAATCCGTCCTGGCGGCCCTGCAGGCGCGCCGGACGACCCGCAACATCCGTGCGGACAAGCTGCCGCCGCAGATGCTGTCGAACCTCCTTTGGGCCGCCTTCGGCGTCAACCGCCCGAACGCATCCTTCGGAAAACCGGGCCGGACCGCCCCCTCCGCCAGCAACTCGCAGGAGATCGACCTGTATGTGGCCCTGCCCGAAGGGATCTACCTCTACGAAGCGGTTCCCCACCGTCTGACACCCGTAGTCGCCGGGGACTTCCGCGCCCGGTCCGGCCGAGGCGCTGCCGCCAAGGCCCCGGTGAACGTCTTCTACGTGGTCGATCTCGCCCGATACGTACTGGAAGGCAACCCGGACCGAAACATCAAAGACCTGGAGATCCAGAAGTCGTACTACTACTGCGCCGTGGGCCTGATCGCCCAGAACGTCTACCTCTTCGCCGCCTCGCAAGGCTTGGCCGCCTGGTTCCACAACTGCGACAAGAGCAATACGCCCAAGGAATTCAAGCTGCGCCCCGAGCAGCGAGTCCTCTTCGCCCAGACGGTCGGTTATCCGAGCTGACATGTAGGATATTCAGGCCACAAATGATGGGGCAAAGTCGAGACCTGGCGCACTGGGTCAGAACAAGCCTCCGTGTCAGTCGATCTCTTCGTCGGTCGGCATTTCTATCGCTGGTTCGCACTCCGTCTCCAGATCTCCAAAGACCTTTTCTCCGGGAAACTCCCGCGTGCCTCGCGGCGTCCATGACTTTACTTTCGATGCCTGCTCAGGATTCACCCGTGTGACGGCCCGCAGGGTTGCCGTCACACCTATCGTGTGCCTTGTCCCCAAGCCTGCCCCGTTCGGCTATCGCTCAGGTCAGGTTCTGAGCGAAGTCGAACGGGGCTTCGGCACGGCAGGTCGTCCCGCCGCGCCGCTTGGGTGGCTACCCCCGACGCGCAGCGGCGCTGCGGGCGAGGTGAACCAGAGACTCCTCGAACGGATCCCCGCCTTCGCGGGCATGACATTTCATCCGCTGGTCCTCCACGCCTTGCGTGGTGCAGTAGCTCTCCCCAGTGTTCCATCACTGATTACATGATTGTGCCTGCGGCAGCGCTCTCATGCATGCTTACGCAGCTTCAAGCCAGCCGCACCCAAGCCGAGCAGGCCAAGCAGAACGGCACCGGGCACAGGGACGACGGGATACTCCACCTGCCACGTAGCACCTGTGAGGGCATGCACCCTTCCGTACTTCTCGAGGTCAAAATAGCTGATGGTGCCAAAGCCCTGGGTGCCCCACCACGTACCCCAACTGTTCTTGATGATAAAGGAGCCACCGTTAAGGGCGTCGTCCCATCCTACAACACAAACAGCGTGATTCATGCCGCCCACCGCTCCCTCATAGCAGCCCGGCATAGAACCCTGGCCAACCATGTCGGATGCATCAATGCCTGCGACTAGAGGCCCGTCCGTCTGCAGTGCGTTCTTGAGGTTGGCCGTTGTACAATTTAACCACAGCTGATCGGCCGTGACCCCGTAAAGAGTGTACGGCAGAGTCAAGGGCCAGAAGGACGACGTATTCTGGGCCGTGTACGGAAGCTTCGCTTCAGTGGTGATGCCAGTGCTCACGAAGTAGTTGCAGGCCAAGTATTCCCAGCCACCGTTGATGCTCCCCATGGTGCCCGGGCAGACCAAGTTTTGTTCCGACAGGTCAAGATTCAGATTTGGGTTGTTGGTGAAGACCTCAAACCTGGACTCCAAAGCGGCGACGGCGGCAAAGGCCCAACAAGTCCCCGCCGATCCTTGGTTCTTCGCCGGGGTTGTATAGTCCCCCCCACCGACATTTCGCCAGTCAAAAATGTCAGCACGCGCCGCTGTCGACGCCACCGCCACAATCGCGATCATTATGCTACATTTTAGAACTACGTTTTCTCTAATCATATTCATCATCCCGTCTCCACATTTGTACTGAATTTCGCATAATATAGTGACAGATTTTTCGCATAATATATTGACACCAGCGTTTCGTTCTCGTAGGCTGTCCGCATGGACAGAAAAGGACGAACACGAAGGGACTTCGACGAGTTGGAGAACCGCCGAAAGCAGGCCGCGCAGCTCTTTCACGCCGGGAAACGACAAGCCGAGGTCGCAAGACAATTGGAGGTCAGCCGGCAAAGTGTGAGCCGATGGTTCGAGACGTGGAAGAAGGGGGGAGCCCGGGCCTTGAGACGTACCGGCAGCCCCGGACGGAACTGTCGGCTGGACGCGGCGCGGCTCCGGCGTGTGGAGAAGGCTTTGCTCCGAGGAGCGAGCGCCAACGGCTTTGCGTCCAACCTCTGGACGCTCCGAAGAGTCGCGCGCGTGATTGAACAGGTGACGGGCGTTCATTATCACCCGGGTCATGTCTGGCGTGTCCTCCAGAAGATGCGGTGGTCGTTGCAGCGTCCCGCGAAACGGGCCAAGGAGCGAAGGGCGGAGGCGGTGGAAGAATGGAAGGGAGAAACCTGGCCGGCGTTAAAAAAAAAGCTCGCCAAACGGGGGGATGGCTGCTCTTCCAAGACGAGAGCGGGGTCTCCCAAAAGCCGCCGTGGAGACGGACGTGGGCCCCCAAGGGCCAAACGCCCATCGTGGTTCACCCTTTCAACTGGAAGAAGATGTCGATCACCGCGGCCTTGGCCTATCGCTGGGACGGGAAACGGGCGCGTCTGTACTTTCAGATGAAACCCGGCAGTTATGATGGACCGGCTCTGATCGGGTTCTTGAAGGATCTCAAGAAGCACTTCCGGGGACAGTATGTCATTCTGATCTGGGATGGACTGCCGGCGCATCGGAGTCGCGAGATGCAGGAGTTCTTGGCCGCCCAGCAGGACTGGTTGTACGTCGCGAGGCTTCCAGGGTATGCCCCCGATCTGAACCCGGTCGAGGACCTGTGGGAGAACGTCAAAGGCAACGAGTTAGCCAACCAATCCGTCGACAACCTCGGGGAGGTGGGGCAAGCGGTGGAGGATGGCATGGAGCGTGTGCAACAGAACGGACAACTCCTGTTCGGGTTCTTGGAGCACACCGGTCTTTTTTTTGAGTGACTTGTCACTGTATTATGCGAAATTCAGTATATCATCAAAAAGAAGCCGTCGGCCGTACTGAAGCAAGTTCAATCCAAACAAGCGGGACAGATTGCCATCTCCACGATCACCCTTGCCGAGCTTGAGTACGGAATCGCTCGCAGCCGTTACCCGGACCGCAACAGGGTGGCGCTACTGGAGTTCCTCTTTCCCTTCACGATTCTTGACTTCGATCAGAATGCTTCCGTTGACTATGGGCGGATCCGATCGTTGCTGGAGTCCAAGGGAAGACCGATTGGCCCCATGGATTTGCT
>JAPLMX010000029.1 GCA_026386805.1 Phycisphaerae bacterium
GTGACCACGGTCAGGCTCATCGCGACGATGCACAGGGCAAGGATCATCCACCGGTACCGCCAGATCACGCGGAGATAGTCGAGCAGATCAATCTCGTCATTGACCGTGAGTCTGGCCGAGGCTGGTTGCTGAGACTTTGCCTGAGAATCCGTCACTATGTTTTAACCTTCCACCTTTTGTCTTACTGATCCGCCGATTACTTCTTCCTAACGACTACTTTCAAATCCTGAACCACGGAGGCCGCAACCAAAACCAGTTGTCCACAGATTTCGCCGATTGGCGCAGATTTCCAAAGAGAGGGCGAAGAGCACCAGGAACAGACAGGGGACGGCGGTGGGCCTCCTTCCTACTTTCCCCTTCTCTCCTCCTTCTTGAATCTGCGCAAATCTGCGTAATCTGCGGATTCTCTAACTCGTTTACGTCCGGAGACTTACAGCATGTCCCCTCAGAAAGCTGGCCGAGAGAACAAGAGGTTGCGCCTTTGCCGTGCAGGGGTGACAGCGGCGGTGGCTGGTCGTACAAACAAAGCTAATGGGCACAGGGCGAACCGCCGGTCGCGCCAAACAAACCCAATCGGCGGCAGCGCGTTGTACAAACAAAGCCAATTGCGACCCGACGGGAACACAACGAGGCCGTCGGCCGCAACGAAAACCAGTTGTCCGCAGATTTCACCGATTGGCGCAGATTTTCGAAGAAAGGGAAAAGAGAGACCGGAGAGACAACTGCCAGCGTTAAGCCTCCTTCCCTTCCTCTTGAATCTGCGAAAATCTGCGTAATCTGCGGATTCTCTAATTCCTTTGCGTCCGGAGACTTACCGCATGTCGTCTCAGAAAGCTTGCCAAGAGAACAAGATGTTGCGCCTTTGCAGTGCAGGGGCGACAGCGGGGGCAGGGGCTGGTTGTACAAACAAAGCCAATGGACGGCAAAGGGACCCGGAGGTCGTACAAACAAAGCCAATCGGTCCAGGGCCGGTTGTACAAACAAAGCCAATCCGCGCTGGGCGGGACGGGGTAAGTCTCGATGACCAAAAGGGTTATGTCTCTCGCCAAAGCCTGCCCTCGACCAGATCGGGGGACGCGCAGAGCGTCAAGAGTAACAGGATTTGCCGTCCTCTTGCTTCTTCCTCTGCACCCTTGGCGTCCGATTCGGCTCGCTCAGCGCAGGCTTTGGCACGAGAAGATTCCGGTTGCGGCCGAAGGCCACGCCGGACCCCATCCTTCCAGGATTCCCATCCCGAGCCTGTCGTACAAACAAAGCCAATTTCCAGGAAGGGCATGGAAGCAAACGCCCTCCCGGCGTCACTACGAACGCAGGGGCCGAGCGCGCCAAACAAAGCCAATTTGCGGGATCGGCCCGGAGCCTCCGCACCGCCCGGCCGGACACCGGCTGTTGTCATACAGATTGCCGAAGCATGTCATTCCACCGGACCCTTGTAGCCACGGTCCCTGGACCGTGGTATGATCTGGGCCGGTCTGGTTGTAGCGCGTCCGCGTAGGGCGAGCGTCCCCGCTCGCCTTAATGAAGTCGTGCACCCGATGCACGACCTACGAAGAAAGGAGCTTCGCAATGAGCAGCATGTCCATGAGCGTCCGAATCCGCCTGAGTATCATGATGTTCCTGCAATACCTGATGTTCGCCGTCTGGTGGGTGCCTCTGGCGGCGTATCTGACCAACTTGGGAATTGAGGGGGACTCCAAGTCCTGGATTCTGGGTGTCATGCCTTTAGGTTGCCTGATCGCGCCGGTATTCTGCATGATCGCGGATCGTCACTTTGCCAGTCAAAAGGTCCTGGCGGCGCTGAATTTCGGCTGTGCCGTCCTGTTCCTGATTGGGGCATTGCAGAGCAGCTCCACCGCTCTGTTCGTCATCCTGTTGCTGGCGATGCTCTGCTACATGCCGACCTGGAGCCTGACCAACGCCATCGCCATGACGAATGCCCCAGCGGAGAAGTTCCCCCAGATTCGCGTGTTCGGGTCCGTCGGCTGGGTCGCGGCCGGCTTGTTCAGCATCGGGGCTTCAAGGCTGTTCCACGGCCTGAAGATCGACGGCACGGCGATTCCCCTGTACTGCGGCGCGGGCACGGCCCTGGCGGCAGCCCTGCTCAACCTGACCCTGCCGGACACGCCGCCGCCCGGAAAAGGCAAGAAAGCTTCGATTATCGACGTGCTCGGCCTGCGGGCTCTCACCCTGCTGAAGGACCGCAACTTCGCGATGTTCCTCCTCGTCTCCATGCTCGTGATGATTCCGTTCACCATGTACTTCTCGCTCGGCTCGCAGTTCTTCGATAGCCAGGGCTTCAAGTACGTGACGATGACGATGAACATGGGGCAGCTCGTGGAGATCTTCGTCATGCTCCTGGTCCCGTTCGCACTGGCTCGCTACGGAGTGAAATGGGCCATGAGCGTAGGTCTTGCAGCCATGTTGGTCCGCTATGGGGCGTTTCTGCTCGGCGGGGTCTCCGGTCAAACGTGGCTGTACATGATCGCCATTCTCGTGCACGGCGTGATCTACGGCTTCTTCTTCGTCGGCGGCCAGGTCTACGTGAACAAGAAAGCACCGCCGGAAATCTGCGCGCAGGCCCAGGGCCTGATCGTGCTGATCTGTTTCGGCGTCGGTATGCTCGCCGGGACCTTCTTCAACGTGAAGCTCATCGACATGTACACGGTCGACAAGGTCACCAATTGGAACATGATTTGGATCATCATCACGGCGATGTCCTTCGTGCTGCTCGTCCTGTTCCGCGCCCTGTTCCGAGACGATGTGACGGAGAGGAAGGCCGTGCCGGCGAGCGTCGCCCCGAGCACGAATTAGAGATCGACCTGCCTACGGTTACTTCACGGTGATTTTGCCGAGAACGTACCAGCCCTCCACGGTCGGCAAGTCCGTGCCGAGGCGGATGTAGGGCACGGCGTCACCGCTTTTTCGCGTGAGGGCCAGGGCGAGACGATAGTCACCCACGGCTGCGTCCGGGCATGGCACGCGGGCCTTCTCGATGGTGGGCCGGCCGGGCATCCACTTGTGCGGGTCGCACTCCTGCGGCCACGCGGTCGTAACCGGTTTGTCGTTCTCGTTCAAGAACGCGATCCCCACCGCGCAAGGAATGTAGATCGGCGCGACGCCCTGGTTGATCCAGGTCAATTCCAGATCGAAGCCGTCTCGCGCTGCGCGGCTTGGATACGTAGCGCGTTGCAGATGGAAGTGGTAGCCGATGCGGTTGGTCAGACGCTCAATGAGCTCGCGGTTTTCCTGGAGCATGCGCAGACCGGACTGGCCGCCACGACCGAGGTCCACCCAAGTGGGCTTGCCGTTCTCGATGCACTCGTCGAGGCGAAAGCCGCAGCCGCTCTTGTCCTTTTGGCCGTCCCACCAGCCGCGTTTCTTCAGGCCGTCGTAGTTGTCGAACAGCTCGAAGACGCCCGGCGCGATGCCGAAGCCGATGGCCGTCTCGCGCCCGTCGCTGTTACCGCAGATGCCGTCACGGCGCGGCGCGATGTGCTTTTCGAGCACGGCCCAATCGAAGATGGGTTTGAGCGGGCCGTACCGGCCCAAGTGGGCGTTGCGTGAGAGGCACAGTTGCGTCTTCTTGAACGCGTCCACGTGCATCTGGACATGCTTGCGGAATTCTTCCGGTGCGATGTCGGGCACGCCAAACGGGGACATGTGGGCCTCGCCCCAGTTACCGTACGAGCGGATGTCAAGCACGGCGATGCGCGGGTCACCATCGTAGCGACCCGCGAAGGCATGGAGGAAGTTGGCGAACTTGGCGAGGAAAACCGGATCGTCGAACACCGGGGCCACCTTCCTGCCGGGCGTGCCGGTCGTGGACTGGTCGGGGTTGAGCATGATCTCGATCTTCTTGACCCCGGCGTCGAAGACCCACTGGGGCGTGACGCAGCCTTCCGGGGCGCGGCTGTGGGTGTTCGCGCACATGACGCCAATGTTGCAGACCTTGCCGAGCCGGCCCCAACTGTCGAGGAAGCGGTCCAGCGAGGTCCAGTTGTACTGCCCCTCCTGGGGCTCGACACCGGCCCAGTCGAGCCGCATCACGCCCATGCCCGCGAGGTCGAGCACCTCCTTGGGCTGCCGGTCGGGCGATCCGCTCACGGACCAGCCTTTACCGGGATTGACGAGCACGCCCGCCAGCGGCTTGGGCTGGAGCGTGACGATCTCGGCAGACTCCTCTTTCTTCGCGGCCGGCACGAGCCGGATGGCTTGGCCGCCACGGGCGGGCATCGCCACCTTCAGAACCGTGCCGCGATCCACCGCGAACTGCTCGATCTTGACGTGGGTCCGCGTCGGGACCGCCGGACCGTCGGAGTAGACGTGCGCCGTGTATTTCTTGTCCGCGTCCAGGAATTGCAGCGGGACATCGACCGAGCGAGGCTCGTCGCTGTTCGTGGCGCCGAGGAACCAGGTGTCGCCGCTGCGGCGGGCGATCACCGCGTATTGGCCGATGCTGCCGTGAAGGACTTCCGTGTCGTCCCACACTGTCGGGCAGTGGTCGAAGAATTCCAACTCGGGCTCCTCGCCGATGACGTTGTACGCGTTCGGGGCGCGGCCTGTCACTTCGCGTGAAATGAACGGGCGGTCGTACCAGAACAGGAACTGCCAGGGACTGTAGAAGCAGACCGCCTTGGCGAGCTGATAGGCGTGCGTTGCCTGGCGGTCCACCCGCTCATCGTAGTAGCAGATCGTGTTGTCGGCGGCGCCGGCGAGCATCCGCGTGAACAGCGTGGTCAGGGACATCGTGTTGGGCTGGCGTTCCTCGTCGCCGCGAATACCCTCCTGGGTCACGAAGTTGGGATACGTGCGGGACCAGCCCGTGGGGCGGTACTCGTCGTGCACATCGACCATCAGTTGGTGCTCGGCGGCCTTACGGATGGCCTCGTGCATCCAACTGGTCCACCGCTGCGAGCCGACGTTGACGAAGCCGAACTTGATGCCCTTCACGCCCCACCCGCGATAAAGCGGCAGCAACTCGTCCAACTGGCGCTCCAGCGCCTTGTGATTCACGTAGAGGATAACTCCGATGCCGTGCTCGGCGCCATAGCGGATCACTTCCTGCAAATCCAGCGGCCCTTTGGAGCGTTTGGGATCTAGGTTGACCGCCCGGGCGTCGGAGGCGTCGTCATTCTCCGGTCCGTACCAGCCGGCGTCGAACTCGACGTACTGAAGGTTGTGCTTGACGGCGAAATCCACGCACGCCTTGCCGCCCACCGTGCTCAAGGTCGTCTCGCGGATGACCTTGCCCCATTTGATCCAGGAGGTGTCGGCGATGGCGCATGCGTCGTTGAGGTTGAGGAGGATGTCGTTACGCTCCAGCAATTGCCCGGGACTGTCGGCGAGCATGATCACGCGCCAAGGCGTTCGTAGAGGCAGCGGCGACGAGACCTCACTGCCCAATTCGGCGACCAGCCCGTTTGTAGTGACGCCGTGAGGCGTTGTGTCGCGGGCATCTTGCCCGCGATTCGAGGGCGGGACGCCCTCGACACGAACATTCGATGCGCCTACGGGCACACTGCGAACCAGGGGCGAAAGCTTCATTCTCGCATAATCCACCAGGCGAGCCTCGGCTACCGCCGCAACCATGTCGTCCGCCAATCGAACGACCAGCGGACGCTCACACCCCCGCTTGATTTGGCTGATCGGCACATTCGTATAGACACCCTGTGCCGTGTAAGTCGCCCACGCACTGAAGTCGGCCGGGAAGCGGAATTCGGTCAGCTCGCGCGAGATGGTAACGTTCTCCAAGTCCGGTTGCTTCGGCACAATGTAGCAGAACGCCGCACCTTCATCGTAAGCCCGCAACGTCAAGTGCAGGAGCCGCTTCGGCGTATCTTGCTCCTGCATCTCGACAATGACCTGGTTGTAGTGGTCGCGGATCGTGCGCCGCTCGCCGCAGACCGGCTTCCACTGGGTGTCCGCGCTGCTTTCGGTCTGCCGCACGATCTGCAATCCCTCGGCGAGCGCAGGCAAACGGGTGGCATCGTCAAGCGCAGCGTCCCTCCTGAGCGTGCCGAAGGATTGGCGATGGTTTTGCCCAGATGCGGTTGAGCCATCGCCAAGGCCTTCGGCCTTGACGCTGCCACCCAACAGAGGCGTGAGCCTCAGTCCCAGGCGGGACACAGCGATGACGACCTTGCCCCGGTACGTGACGCTGTAAACGGGGCACGAGGCCGCTCCTTCAAAGTCCTTCACCTCCAGTGACAGGACCACCCGTCCATCCGGCGATTTCACCTCCACCGCCGCCGGCGAAGTCCCCGCAGCGGGTGCCATGCCTACGCTGGCGTAGGCATGTTTTGGGGCACCGGCCATCAGACATGTCCACGCCAGCGTGGACACGGCACCCAGCACCAGAACGTTGCTCCAAATCCTCATCTGCTCTTCCTTTCCAGAACGTAGGATGGGCTTTAGCCCATGCCGCCTTTGCGGGAATCCGGGAATAGCCGCATGGGCGGAAGCCCATCCTGCAACCTGAATACATGGGCGGGACGCCCATGCTACTGGCGTTTCGTGAACTCATCGAATACCGTGATCACGGGCAGGGCATTGCCGTCGTCGCCGAAGAAGCCTCGGGACCGCAGGCCGCCCGTGACGGCGGGTTCCCACCAGAAGACGCCTTTGCCCAAACCGTGAGGCGTTTCGAGGACGAGGCGATTGACCTGCTCCAAGAATTGCCTCTGTCCCTCGGGCGTCTCGGGGAAGGGGGCCTCCTTGTTCTTGTACTCGGTGGGCCGCCAGTTGTAAGCCGCCTCCACCACGATGATATCCTTCTTATACGCATTGGCCATGAAGGCCAGGTTCTCGCGCAGGTCCGCCAGCGAGCCGTGCCACCACGGGTAGAAGGACTGCCCGATCACATCGTAGGGGACGCCGTAGGAGTTCAGCTTGTCGAAGAACCATTTGGTCGCGTTCTTGTTGCCGCCTTTGTCGATATGGATCATGATCCGCGGCTGTGACGCGTCGCCGCAGCCGGCCTTCACCCCTTCGATGGCAGCTTTCATCAACTCCGCGAAGTTGTCCCAATTGGCGGGCAATTTGCCGTCGGGCCAGAGCATGCCGGGCGTGATCTCGTTGCCCGGCTGGACCATATCCGGCAGGACGCCCGCCTTGCGAAAGGCGACGATCGTGTCACGCGTGTACTCGCGCACGGCTTGGACCAGCTCAGCGTGGGACTTGCCCTCCCAGGCTTTAGGAATCGTCTGCTTGCCCGGATCGGCCCAGGTATCGGAGTAATGATAGTCCAGCAGGAACTTGTACCCGAGCTTCTTGGCGTCTTGGGCCAAGGCGATCGTGTAATCCAGGTTGTTGGGCAGGCGCGTGGGCGTGTGGAACAATCGCAGGCGAATCCAGTTGTAGCCGTGATCGTGGAAGATCTGGAGGCCGGGCTTGGCTTGGCCACTATCCTTGAACACCGTGCCCCGGTCCTGGGCCTGCTTGAGAAAAGAAAGATCGGCCCCGACGGCGTAATCCGGAGGCGCGCTTGTAGTGACGCCGTGAGGCGTTTCTTGTGTCGCGGGCGTCCCGCCCTCGAATCGCGGGCTGGAAGCCTGCGACACGTCCGACGATGCCCTTACGGGCACACTACGAACTGGGAGCGTGAACAGCAGGGTGCCAAATCCTGGGTGATCGGCGTCAAAGGCCGCACCCTCGGGCCGGATGCTCTCGGCGGCCTGCTTCGTATATGGTGCTGCGATGTCCTTGCGATTCTCGTAGTGATTCCAGACCATCTCGAAGATCGGACGCAGGCGGCCGCGCCTTTGTGATGAAATGATCTGAGCGTAGTACTTGCCGGTCGTGTCGCGAAATGCCTCGAATGGGACGTCCTGACCAAGGTTGTACTTCGCCGTGTATTCGAAGCCCTTAAGGAGGCGGTTGTCCGCCTCCGCGTACAGATCCAGGCCCTGGCTCCACGCAATCTCGCAGGTCTCGGCCAGATGAGCCAGCCCCAATTGCACGTGGGATTGATCCCGGCCGCTCTCCTGGCATTGTCCCTGGTCATTGATGACGTAGTGGGTCAGCCGGCCGTTGCCGGGGCCGCTACGGTAGTAGTCCACCGCGCGGTCGTAGAGGGCCTGGTCGTTGCAGAACACGCCGATGGCCATCATCGTCTTGATGCAGCCGGTGTCCCAGTTGCCGTTGGCAAAGGTCGCGAAGTCCTTGATGACGGGGTAGAAGACGCCTTTGAGCATCGTTTCGCATCGCTCGACCTCCGCCGGCGACCACCCGTCATACGTATATCGAACGATCTCCGCCGCGCTCGCGTACTTGAAGCCGCAAAGGGAGGCGGCCAGCTCCTTGTCTCGTCCTACGATCTCTTTGAGCGTGCCGGACCACGCGTTGAGGATTTCGACGACCTTCCGGGCATGGGCCTTATCCCCCATGACCGCCCACATCAGGGCATTCTGATAGGCGGCATTGCCGTCCTGCACCATCTCGGTCCGGTGAAGCTCCTCGCCGGCCCCGCGCGACACGCGGTCAAACGGCCCGCGCAGGCGCCAGTCGGCCTGTGATTGCGGATGCGCCCGAAGCTTCTCGAAGCCGGCTTTCCACGGCTCGGCCCCCTGCTGCACCATTTGTTTCATGCGATCCAAATCGGCTCGGGTGTGCAGGAGGCCCGGATGCACAAAGGCCGCGTGGGTAATTGTTAGTGGAACAAGCGACAGGGCGAACGCCGCCGCCACCCTCGATGTCTTTGTCATGGTGTTTCTCCTTGGTTGCCGGGACACCATCCTACCAAATCATCGCCCATCGGGGCAAAGATTCAATACGTCCCGAACCGGCACACGGGATCGGTGGTCCTTGCGACTTGCTCAAAGGGGGCCCGCGAAGTATAATCATTGCATCAGGACGGGGAGGAGGCCGTGCATTCGGAGAAAGGAGAAGAGAGTATGAAAAGGTTCACGATCTGCTTAGCAACACTCATACTGATGTCCCAACTGGCGGTCGCGGACTACATTCTGACCAGCGGCAGCAACGACACCGGCACCAACGGCGGCCAGTCGATCATTCGCTACACCGATGACTTCCAGGTCGTCTGGGAGCGGTCGCCGGCAAAAAAGACAGCCGAGACCCAGGTCTTTACGATCGAGGTCAACCCCACCAACGGCGATGTCTACACGTCCCAGATCACCGCGCCGCAACTGGGTAAGCATCTGGCCTATGCGGACGGCAGCTACATCGGGCGAGCCATCCCCCAGCCCGGCCAGACCGATGGGACGGGTAAGTACACCGCGCCCAGCGAGGCCATCCAAGACATCCGGTTCGGCTACGACTACAACAAAGACGGCGTCCCGGACCTGTGGGTGTGCCGAAGGGACACGTTCGAGGTCTATGACGGGACCACTTTGAACCGGACCGGTGACAACGGTACGGCCGATCTGCTAACTTCGCTCAAGATCGCCGATACCGGCGGCAGCACCGGCGTCCAGGACGGCACCGGCGGATTCGGCATCACCTTCGGGCCGGACGTTACGGGCGAAGGCGTCGGCGAGCTGTACGCTATGGCCGGCCTCAACGCCGCCACGGGGACGCGGCTGAGCGTCTGGAACCCGGTGACCATGACGAAGGTGGCCACCTACAACGCCGACGGGACCAAGGATAATTGCTTGGTCATTCTCGGACCCGACGTCAACGGTGACGGCAAGGAGGACCTGTGGGTGGCCGACCCGCGCAACCACCGCATTCGGGCGTACAACTGCGCCACCGGGACCCTCGCCGCCGACAGTATCAGCCTGGTAAAGGCGGACGCCCCCGGCACGATCGTCACGCTGCGGTTCCCGACGGACATCGACTACGGTCCGGAGGGCACCCTGTTGATTACCACCCGGTTCGCCACGTCGCTGGACGCACAGTGGACCGGCCCGGCCGACACGGCCGGCGGCGACCTGCTGCAAGTGAAGTGGGACCCGGCCTCGAAAAAGGGACTCACGACCCTGCTGTTCGAGTACCCCAAGAGGCTCGACAGCGTCGCATACGTCGCCCCCCAGCTCAAAAGCGCGGTTGAGCCATATCCGACGCCCCAGACAGTGGACGTGTCGCGTGACGTGATCCTGAGCTGGAAGCCCGGCAAGTTCGCGGATACGCACGATGTCTACCTCGGCACCGACGCCGACGCCGTCAAGGCCGCCGGCAGGGCCAATCCCTCGGGCGTGCTGGTCAGCCAGGCCCAGGACGCCAACACGTACGAGCCGGCCGCTCCGCTCGAACTCGGCATGACCTATTTCTGGCGCGTCGATGAGGTCAACGCGCCTCCATCTTCCGCAATCGCCAAGGGTGTCGTCTGGAGCTTCACAGTCGAGCCTGTTGCCTATCCCATCGCAAACGTCACGGCCACCGCGTCCAGTGCCCAGGCCGGAATGGGGCCGGAGAGGACCATCGACGGCTCCGGACTCAATACGAACGATCAGCACTCGACTCAGGCGACGGATATGTGGCTCAGCAACGTCGCCGGGCCGCAGCCGACGTGGATCCAATACGAGTTCGACGGCATCTACAAGCTGTATGAGATGTGGGTGTGGAACTCCAACCAGGCCATCGAGACTACCTTCGGCTTGGGGATCAAGGACACCACCATCGAGGTTTCGACGGACGGCAGCAACTGGACGACGCTGTCCGGCCCAGCGCAATTCGCCCAGGCCCCCGGACTGGCGAGCTACACGCACAATACGACCGTCAAGTTCGGCGTCGCCGTGGCCAAATACGTCAGGATCACCGCCAGCAGCAACTGGGGCAACCTCGTCAAGCAGTACAGCCTGAGCGAGGTGCGGTTCTTCTACATCCCCGTCCAGGCGCGCGAGCCCAAGCCCGCTTCCGGGGACACGAACGTCGCCGTCAACACCGTTCTGGGCTGGCGAGCGGGACGCGAAGCCGCCTCGCACAAGGTCTACTTCGGCACGGATCGGCAGGCCGTGGCGACCGGTGCCGCCCCCCTCGTCACGACCGGGCAGAGCAGCTACCAGCCCGACCCTCTCAACCTGGGCCGCACGTATTACTGGAAGGTGGACGAGGTCAATGACGCGGCCAGTCCCGAGTTGTGGGCGGGCGACGTCTGGAGCTTCACGACGCAGGAGTACGCCGTCGTCGATGACTTCGAAGGCTACGATGACAAGGACAACCGCATCTATGACGCCTGGATCGACGGCATGACCGACGGCAACAGCGGCTCGATCGTCGGCCACCTCGACGCCCCCTTCGCCGAGCAGACCATCGTCCACGGCGGCCGGCAGTCCATGCCGCTGGAGTACAACAACGTCAATGCACCCTTCTACTCCGAGGCCCAGCGGACCTTCGACGCGCCTCAGGACTGGACGGCCAACGGGGCCGACACCCTCTCGCTGTACTTCCGGGGCCCCGTCGGCGGCGCGACGCAGCCGGGCAACGGTCCTCAACCACTATATGTAGTGGTCGAAGACAAGGCGGGCCACAAGAAGACGGTGGTCCACCCCAATCCGGAGGCCACCGTGGCAACCACCTGGCAGCAGTGGCAGGTCCCGTTGAGTGATTTGAGCGCCGCCGGGGTCAACCTGACCTCCGTCAAGAAGATGTCCATCGGCGTAGGCAGCCGGACCAGCCCAACCCTGGGCGCCGCCGGCGTGCTGTACCTCGACGATATCGGCGTCGGCCATCCCGCCGCGACAAATCCATAAAGGATCGTTGAGCGCGAGCGGTTACGATGCTCGTTTCGATCGCGTGAGGCGTGGAACGCCGTGGCGAGGGCGTCCCGCCCTTGCGTGTCGTGGGCATCCTGCCCGCGAGGCGAGGACAGGATGTCCTCGCCCTAGAAGAACAAGGGCGAGACGCCCTCGCCACGGGCTGCGCAACCTTGCCACCTCGAACTCCAGTCCAGGGCACAACCGGTGGCCGATCTTCGCAGCAACCGGTTCTCGATCCGTGCAGGTCAAGTCCCAAGCCCTGACTGCCGATAATCTACCGTTCGGCGAATGAACTCGAATTTTCGCTTGACCTGTGGGTCGCGACGTGTCTATAATGCGGGCGTTCTGCGATGGGTGCTCTCATTTAGCTCGGTAGGAATGGAGCCGCAAGCGCGGCTCTCAGGAGGAGCAGACGCGATCATCACGCATTTTGACACGTCGAGGAGTGCTTTCCACGTAACCCGTGCCAGCGGAATGTCACCGTAATAATGAAATGTATCGCTGCCGCGCATGACAGGGGGACAAAGGCTCTGCCTGTGCGGATAATGTGCAAACGTGTGTCAGGCATCTGTATTAAGGAGGACGATTATGTTGAGAAAGTCAATTCTTGTGGCCTTTTGTGCCTTGGTGTTGGGACCGGCTTGGTCGGCGCTGGCCGCGTACGACCCGGCTCTGGCCGTGTATTGGCCCCTGGACGAGGGAACGGGCACGGTCGCCAATGACGCCACCGGAAACGGCATCACCGGGACGATCTCGGCCGGCCCGACCTGGGCGGCAGTAGGAAAGATCGGCGGCGCGATTAACTTCACCGGCACCGGTGATATCAGGGGAGCGCATGTCGCGATAGACAGTCGCAGTTTCACCATCGCGATGTGGGTCAATCCGAGGCTGCCGGCGAGCGGCTCCGGGATCGTCTTTTCCGAGCAGTCGTCAGGCGCGAATTCCGTGAGCCTGCACCTGCGTATTGGAGGGCCGGCCAGTACTGATTCACCCGTGAGCGGGATTCGCTTCGGGTTCTACAACGATGACGTCGACAGCCCCGCCAATGTCCTCCAGAGCAATAACTGGTACCACTTGACGTTCCGGTACGACTCGACGTCCAAGAACCAGAGGATCTACGTCAATGGCGTGCAGGTAGCCATGCGGACAGCGACGAATCATTTCCTGGCGACATCCGGCGTTATCTGCCTTGGCTCCTGGACCGGCGGCAGTAATTACACGGGTATGGTGGACGATTTCCAGCTTTATCAGAAGGCCCTGTCCGATAAGGAGATCCAGAGCATCATGGCGGGCCTGTCCAATAAGAATCTGGCCGTGAACGTTAGCCCGGAGGATGGCGCCACGGACGTGACGCGCGATGCGACGTTGAACTGGACCGCGGGCCAGTACCCCGCCACGCATGATGTGTACCTTGGAACCACTGCCGCCGATGTGAACAACGCCTCCCGGACGAACAAGGGTCTGCTGGTCAGTCAAGGCCAGGCCGACACGAGCTTCGATCCCGCCGGGGTGTTCGCCTACGGGCAGACCTACTACTGGCGTGTCGATGAGGTCAACACGTCCGCCGACGGCACCATCTACAAAGGCGGCGTCTGGTCCTTCACCGCCGAGCCTTACGGCTATCCGATCACGAAGATCACCGCGACGGCCTCCAGCGCGGCGGCCAGCATGGGCCCGGAAAAGACCATCGACGGCTCCGGACTCACCGCGGACCTACACGGCACCGAGGGGACCACGATGTGGTTGACCGGCGGCGCAAAGCCGAACTGGATCCAATACCAGTTCGACAAGGTCTACTAGCTGTATGATCTGAAGGTGTGGAATTCCAACCTATTGATTGAGGGCTTCCTGGGCTTCGGCGCCAAGAACGTCACGATCGAGTACTCCACCGACGGCACGACTTGGACGGCGCTGGCCAACGTGCCCGAGTTTGCCCGGGCGACCGGCCTGCCGGGCTACGCCGCCAACACCACGGTCAAC
>JAPLMX010000241.1 GCA_026386805.1 Phycisphaerae bacterium
GTCTGGGCTGGCTCCCCATGCGGGAGAGGGGACGGCGACCGTTGCTCTTGAGGTAGTTTCTGAGTGCATTTCCTACCGCCAGAGAGTTAATTTGGTTCATCCGGCGGAAGCGCAGGGTGACTTGAAAAAGTGTGGACATGATGGTCCTATCTGGAGTTGCACAAACGACTTCAGAAAGGAGATTCCAGCATGTCCACGAGTTTGTTGTACCATGGATTTGGGGTGCGTGGCTACCGGTACGTGAGCACGCGCTACGTGGCGGGGGGTGTGGTGTTTGTGATCGAGCGGAAGCCGGAAACGTACCGATGCACTGCCTGTGGCTCGCGGAACGTATGGCGCCAGGGGGTGGTGGTGCGGCCATTTCGGACGGTGCCGCTGGGCAGCAAGCGGGTGGAGTTGGAGGCCAGGATCCCTCGGCTGGCCTGCCAGGACTGCGGTCTGGTGCGTCAGGCGGCGGTCGGTTTTGCCGAGCCGAGACGGAGCTACAGCAGATCGTTCGCACGCTACGTGCTGGAGCTGTCGCGACACATGACGATCAAGGACGTGGCCCGTCACCTGGGCGTCAGTTGGGACATGGTCAAGGAGATCCAGAAGAAGTCTCTCCAGCGTCGCTTCGGCAAGCCGAGGCTCAAGCACGTCAAGCAGATCGCCATCGACGAGATTTCCACCGGCAAGGGCCACAAGTACGTGACCATCGTGCTGGACCTCGAAAGCGGCGTCGTTCTCCACGTGGGCCAGGGAAAAGGCGGCGATGCGCTGCTGGCTTTCTGGAGGCGGCTTCGCGCCAGTGGGGCGAAGGTCCAGGCCGTGGCCACCGACATGTCGCCGGCCTACATCGACGCCGTGACGACGCACCTGCCGGGAGCCACGTTGGTCTTCGATCGTTTTCACGTCATCAAGCTCTACAATGAGAAGCTTTCGGACCTGCGTCGGGAGTTGCACCGCCAATTGGCCGAGACGACGCACAAGGACGTCCTCAAAGGCGTCCGCTGGTTGCTCTTGAAACGTCCGGAGAATCTCGACGCCTCGCGTCGTGAGCCCGAGCGGCTTCGCGAAGCCCTGCGGCTGAACAAGCCATTGGCCATCGCCTATCACCTCAAGGAAGAACTCAACGAGATCTGGGAACAGGACGACCAGGAAACGGCCCAAGCCCTTCTGCTGGACTGGATCGTGTACGCCGAGTCGAGCGGCATCCGCATGCTCAAGCAGTTCGCCAAGACGCTCCGCCTCCATGCCTTCGGTATCCTCGCCTGGTACGACTACCCCATCTCCACCGGGCCGCTGGAAGGAACGAACAACAAGATCAAAACCATGAAACGCCAAGCCTACGGCTTCCGAGACCCCGAATTCCTCAGACTCAAAATCCTCGGCATCCACGAGACAACCTACGCTTTAATCGGATGAACCGGAAATGAGACGGTCGTGACCTCCCAATCGCCCAGCTTCATTTGCCCAGTCACGGGCAGTGAGTGACAAGCTCTTCTGGCCGTCGTCATAAATCAAACGGAGATGGCCCACCAGCAACAGGCGGCTCCCGCCTCGGACACAAGGGAGACTCAACCCGCGGATTGCACTGGCAAAGCCAGTGGCACAGGTGCGACTCGGCCCGTACATTGCACTGGCGAAGCCAGTGGCACACATGCAGATGGCCGGTGTGGTTGCT
>JAPLMX010000273.1 GCA_026386805.1 Phycisphaerae bacterium
GCGTGTAGATCAGGCCGCCGGCGCCGATCACCACGAACGAGGCCGGCACGGTGAACACCAACCAGATCCACCAGCGGTATCCGCGCGCCAGCACGACTTCGCGGGGGTTGGCGGGATCGTACCAGCAGGGGTAGACGTTCTGCTTGGCTTTGGCGTACAGTCCGAACTGATCGAGGACGGCCTGCGCGTTTTCCCGTCCGCTGGAATACGTCTTGTGGATATCGTAGTGCCATTCGCCTTTGCCGTAGGTTACGTCGTCCACGTCGTACTCGATCATGAATTCGGGGCGATAGAGCGTGCCGTCCGTGCCTGGAGTCTCGGCGATGCGTTTGGCCAGCACTTTGCAGGTATTCTGCACAAACTCGTGGTTGACGCGCCATTGGGGCACCACGAGCGTGGTGAAGAACAGGACGAACCCGCCGCGGCCCTAGCGGGGCTGCGGAGGAGTCTGGGGCAAGGAGGCCGCCGGCTCGCGGCTTGAATTGCGACAGAAACCGATGCTCTCCAGCGCCTTGTAGACTTCTTCCAGCGTCTTCTCGCCGAAATTCGAGATGCCCAACAAGTCATCGCGGGTACAGTGCAACAGGTCGTTGACGGTGAATATCCCCCGCTCCTCCAGACAATTGGTCGTGCGAACCGACAGGCCGATCTCGGCAGTGCTCATGTCCAGCTTGTCCGCCAGATCTTTGGCCGCGGAATCGGTCGTGCGAAGCGGATACTTGGTTCTCATGGGGTCCCTCCCAAAAAGGGGTGAAAGGAATCTGAACATCCATCGATGGCAAACCTTCCCATTGTCGGGCGCAGTATAGCAGGTTTGGCGATGTTGAGTAGTGTGCCGCTGGCCCCACGCCGGGTTTCGCGTATACTACATGCACCCATACCCATCGCCGGGGGATTGCCTTTTGGACCAACTCCTCAACGGACTCACCGACGCCCAGCGTGAAGCGGTAATGCACGTCGAGGGGCCGCTGCTGATACTCGCCGGCCCCGGCAGCGGAAAGACCCGGGTGGTGACGCACCGCGTGGCCTGGCTCCTCGCGCAGGGCATCCCCGGTCACCAGGTCCTCGCCCTGACCTTCACCAACAAGGCGGCCGAAGAGATGGGCCGGCGGATCGAGCGCCTGGCCAACGCCCCGTCAGTCTGGGTTGGGACATTTCACCGCTTTTGCGCCAGACTGCTGCGGAAATATGCCCCACTTGTGGGACTCCAGGAAAACTACACAATCTACGATGTTGCGGACAGCGCCCAGGCACTTCGCCGGGCAATGGCCAAAGCCAAACTCGATGCCGAGCGATTCACCCCGGACACGTTGGCCAAGGCCATCAGTTGGGCCAAGAACAACTTGGTCGCGCCCGATCAGTACCAGCCCCGCGCGGGCAGCTCTCTCGGGATTGCCGTTCAACAGGTTTACCCAGCTTACCAGTCGCAACTTCGGTCCTCCAATGCCGCCGACTTTGACGACCTCCTGCTGCACATGGCCACGATCCTCCGCGATAACCCGGAGGTTCGGGCCGGCCTCGATGAGCGCTACCGGTTCATCCTCGTCGACGAGTACCAGGACACCAATCTGGCCCAGTACGCCATTGCCCGAGCGCTCTCGGTCGATCACCCCAACCTGGCGGTGACGGGCGATCCGGACCAGTCGATCTACGGTTGGCGAGGGGCCAATCTGAACAACATCTTGGAGTTCGAGCGCGATTTCCCCGAGGTTCGGGTCGTCCGGCTGGAGCAGAACTACCGCAGCACGAAGCGGATCCTGCGTGTGGCGGGCGAACTGATCGCTCACAACGTCCGCCGCAAGGAGAAGAGCCTGTTCACCGAGAACGGCCCCGGTCAGCCCGTGCGGCTGGCGACTTATCCCACGCAGAAGGACGAGGCGGACGGCATCGCGGCGCGGATCGCCGGCGACATTCGCTCGGGCCGCCGCCGGCCGAGCGATTTCGCCGTCTTCTATCGCGTCAACGCCCTAAGCCGGGCGTTTGAGTTCGCCTTGCGCGAGCAGGGCGTGCCGTACCAGATGGTCAACGGCTTGGAGTTCTTCCAACGCAAAGAGATCAAGGACGTCCTGGCGTACCTGCACCTGCTGAACAATCCGCACGACGAGGTGGCGCTGTTGCGCGTG
>JAPLMX010000178.1 GCA_026386805.1 Phycisphaerae bacterium
TTGCTGGACATGCTTCCGCCAAAACCGGCCCCGTGGACTCAACGACTGGGATGTCTTCTGTGCCATGATGCACCTCCTTTATAGGAGGGCACAGTATCGCTGGACATCCACGATGCCAAGATGGGTTCGCCGGACGCTCACATCTGGATCATCGTCATCGGTCAGATCATGCAGAACCTGTCCAGCCCGGTCTGCTACGTGGCCTATGCCGGCGGTTTTGCGACGGGCAACTATATTGGCATTCTGGTCGCGGAGAAGCTCTCGATCGGCATGGTCCTGGTGCGCATGATCTTCCCGAAGCGGGCGAATGGCCTGCTCGACCGGCTCCGCGACCGGCGCTACGGCGTGACCAGCATCGACGGCCAGGGCGCCGCCGGCCCCGTCCAGATCGTTTTCACCATCGTGCCCCGTCGCGAAGTCCAGGCTGTCGTCGATCTCGTCAAAGAGTCCAATCCGGAGGCTTTCTATTCCGTCGAGGAAATCGATTTCGTGGAAAGAGGGATCTTTCCCCTGCGCAGACGATGGCGTGAATCCTCCTTCCTGGAACTCCTAAGGCCTTTTCGCAAGGGCAAGTAGCGCAATTGATTATTGACGATGGATGATGGATAATCTCCATTTGGTGGAAGTTCAGTCTGTGATGGTGAGTGGTATAGATGAAAGCGGCCGAGAAGACCAGTTCGAAGCTCCAGAAGCTGACCGAGCTTCTGACGGGCAAGACCTATCTGCTGGTTGTGGTGCAGGATACCCCGGACCCGGACAGTCTTGCCGCCGCCGTGGCGCTGCGACGGCTGGCCAAGAGCCAGCCCAACGTGCAGTGCTCCATCGCCTATGGCGGAACGGTCGGCCGGGGGGAGAATCGCGCCCTCGTCAAGTACCTCGGCTTGAACCTGCGCTTGTGTGAGGAGGTCGATTACGGCAAGTTCGACCTGATCGCCACGGTGGATACCCAGCCGGGCGCGGGGAACAATTCTCTGCCTAACACGGTCTTGCCTGACATCGTCATCGATCACCACCCGATCCACCGTCAGACCCGGATGGTCCCGTTCACCGATATCCGCAGCGGGTATGGCGCCACTTCGACGATTCTCGTGGAATACCTGATTGAGGCGGGGATCACGCCGGACACGCCTTTGGCCACGGCCTTGCTCTATGGCATCCGCTCGGACACCCAGGACCTCGGCCGGGAGGCGTCGCGGGCCGACATCGAAGCCATCCAGTTCCTCTACCCCTTTGCCAACAAGCGCATGCTCAGCGTCATTCAGCGGGGGGAAGTGCCGCGGGTGTACTACCAGATGCTGGCCGATGCCCTGCGGAACGCTTGTGTCCAGGGACCGGCCATCGTCACGGAGCTGGGCGACGTGGACAACCCTGATATGATCGCGGAAGTGGCGGATTTGCTGCTCCGCGACGATGAGACGACGTGGACCATGTGCACCGGCTACTGGAACAACAAAATGCTGATCTCCATCCGGACCTCGGAAGAGAGTAACCTGGCGGAGAAGGTGATCAAGCACATGGTCGCCCGAAAAGGCACCGGGGGCGGCCACCTAACTTACGCCGGGGGCCAGGTCCCTCTGATCAAGGGTACAAAGAAAGAGCGGGAGGAACTGGAGAGAGACATCCTGCGCAAGTTCCTCGAGGCCATCGGCGCCGGCGCCGGTCAGTGCACGCCGCTGGTCCGTCCATAGCATGGGCGGACAAGGACGCTGGTGCACAGCCGGTTTTTCTTTTTCGTAAGTGCTGTGGCAATCATGGCTTATGAAAATGCGTGCAAACGGGATTGATTTCTGCATGGTTCTTGCTTTACTATTATGGTGGTTGAACTCCAGAATCGAGTGCTGGAGTCCGAAGGATCGATGGTTTTCAGGGAGGTGTTGACGCAATAAAGTGGAGAGGAACTGCCGCCGAGCGTTCGGTGCCGCGGGAATGAAAACTGTGTGCTTCGCGCGTAGGCGAAGCGTGTAAGTTCAGACAAGAAGGGGAAAAGGATGACTACTCTCAGACAGAAAGTGCTCGTATTGGTATCGGCAATCGTCGTTACCCTGGCCCTGGTGGTTCTGCCGGGCTGCGGCAAGAAGACCCCAGCGCCGACGAAGCCAAAAACGTCAAAGACGGACAAGGCCATGAAGAGCATGGAGTAAGAGGGCGGCGATTTCCGATGGGCTCTGAGATGCGGCAGGCATAGCGGGGCTGTCCGACGCTCGGAATCGGCTGACCGAGTGCAAGTCATAGGGAGTCCGCGCAGGGCAGAGCGATCTGCGTCCGGACTCCCTTTGTTCTCTTTCGCTTCCGGGGGGAAGCTCCCCCGCTTGGGGGGTGAATACCACGATCCCGATGACGCATGTGGAAAGGCGAAGGAATGTACGTAGCAGCGCAGTTCTCAGTCTTCATGGTCAATAAGCCGGGCGTGTTGGCAAGGGTACTGTCGGAGTTTGCTAAGGAGCGGGTCAACATTGTCGCGATTACGATGATGGACTCGGCGGAGCACGGCGTGATGAGGGTGGTTTTTGAGGAGCCGACCAAGGCCAGGGATGTTCTGACGAAGCTGAACATGCCGTACAACGAGACGGAAGTCCTGTGCGTGAACCTGGCCAACAAGGCCGGGGCGTTAGCCACGGTGGCCGAGAAGCTGGCCACAGGCCACATCAATATTTCGTATGCCTACTGTACGGCCGGGGCCAAGGGTGGCCGCACTACGGGCGTTCTGAAGGTCTCGGATGTCAAAAAGGCCATGAAACTGCTCGAGGATCATAACAAGGAAAGCAAGGACACGTCGGCCGTAAGGCAATCCAAGGCGGCAAGGTCTTGATCGGCGGACTCCACGTAACCGTCGATCCGGCATTGACTTGCGTCAGTTGTGCCCGCTGGCGGTCTGTTGAAGGGCCGTGGTCCTGTCCGGGAAGAAGCTGAAGATCTTGTCAAGATTGGTAATCTTGAAGACTCGCTCCAGTTGAGGGCTTAGCGAAGTGATCGCCATTTGACCACTGTGGGACTCCAAGCGGGCCCGTGTCTCCAAGAGCAGTCCTAAGACCTGAGAAGAAAAGAACTTAACGCCGTCAAAGTCGAACACGATTCGCCGCGGCCGGTTCGTCTCGATGTACTGCTTGAGCTGGGCGGACGCGCTGGTAATCTCCGCCACGTCGCTGATGCAGGGACTCTTGAACGAGGCAACTGCCGCGTTTCCTTCCGTCGCGATGTCCAAACCTGCCTTCGTATCCATGTCACTCAACCTGCCAAATTCCGAGTCGGATGCTATTATCTCATATTGATAGTCCGTCGTCGAGACTTTTGTTCGTGACTTACTGAGCAAGGGGAGGCAACAGAGAGGGATGACAGATGATTTCGGGTGGCTTTGTCAAGCCCGCCGGGCTCGGCGAGGGCGTGAGCGCACGAGTAGAGCGGCGGCGGCGAGCGGAAGGGCCGACGTTGGCGACGGGGCACTTTAGAGAGCGGTGTTGGCCTTTGCTCGGGACACGTGGCTGGAGACGGCCAGCAACCACAGGGCCGTGCAGAGAATGGAGGCGAGACACACGGCTGCAAAGGGCAGCAGGTCGCCAACGTCCGGAAAAACAACATCCAGTGTCCAGGGGACCGCTTCCATCGAGCGGGAAATGGTCGTTGATAGCACGTTCATTACAGCACCCTCCAAAATCGTTTACCCAGTAAAGAATACGATGCTTTTGGAGCCCGTGGCGCAGCCGCCACAAGAAAAGAGGGATTACGATAGATCCGCAGCCCCTGAGCACAAATCTGCACCAGGTATTTCAGAGAGCATTGCGTCACGCGTCAGGTTGAACGCACGCGGTTTCTCGGAACCGGGCCCGTGCGTACTTTGTGCGTGGGCTGGTGTGAGCCGTCGGTCAGCAGGTCCGTGGCGCGGGTGTGCGGCGGGACTCTATCGTCCGGCGACGCCGCCTTCGGGGACTTTCTTGGTGTGCAGGCCGTGCGGGATGCGGTCGGACCTGATCGTCAGGTAGCCCTTGTCCCTCATGCAATCGGCGATGACGCTCTGCTCGTACCGCTCGCGCCAGGCCTTTTGCGTTTCGCGAGGATCGGCCGCCGTCCGGCTCTGGTCTTGCGGCGAGCCTGTCGATGCCGAGGGATCGTCTGGAGGGAGAAGACGATCGTAGTGTTGATCGTTGATTACGTCGCCGGATTTCTGGCGTGCCTGATCCAGGCTGTCCATGTAGTCGGCTTTCGCCTCCTCAAGGGTCCGGCCGGGGTCGTACCAATAATACGCCGGACTGGAGCATCCGCCCGCCAAGAGCAGCATCGCTATCAGGAACGCAGCCGAGATTCTCATCGTACAGGTTCCCCCACATCGTTAATCGTGTCATCGCCCGTCGAACGCGGAAGCGCAAGGGTTCGGCCGAACTATGGTTTCGCGGGCGGCTTGGGTTCCGACGGCTTTGTCTCCGCGGCGGCTTTATGCTGCGAAGGCTCGGGCAGCGGCAGGGGCGACGTTCGCTTGTCCTGCGCCGACCCGTAGGTGAAATTGAACTTCGAGGGCAAGGCACCCGTCTGATTCGGACCGCCGAGGAGCTTGTCGTGCTCGGCCTGCAATGCGGTCATGTCC
Source organism: Phycisphaerae bacterium (assembly GCA_026386805.1). Taxonomy (GTDB): domain Bacteria; phylum Planctomycetota; class Phycisphaerae; order Sedimentisphaerales; family Anaerobacaceae; genus PLanc-01. The sequence goes on from JAPLMX010000178.1 coordinate 4,577, forward strand.
CCGGCCTCCAGGGCACGCCTGACGCCGGTCTGCGGTCCGCTGAGCAGCGAGCTGAGGCACTGCTGCTCCGTCTCCACCAGCACCGACGCGAGTTGGCTCGCCGAAGACTCCTTAAGATTGTTGTCCTTCACGCCCCGAATATAACGCTGGATCGCATAGGAATAGAGTTGGCCGAACTGCCTGGCGAGCTGCTGGTTGGCCGTGCCGCCGGAGGCGATCTTGGCCGACAGCAGCTTCAGAATCCCTGTGTCCACCAGCTCATATTTGACGGCCCAGTCGGCATAACGCGCGATCCGGACGTCGGCCACGCGGGCCAGCAGGTCCTGGGCCGCCGCCGTGTTGTATCGACCGGCGAACTGGGCCATCAGGTACAAGGACTCCGCACTGCTGGTCTGGACGACCTTGCTGCACGCGTCCAGGACCTTGCCGGACAAGGCAGCCGCCGTATTCTGGTCCTGGTTGAGCTTGTCCCAGACGCCGGGGTTGGTGGCCACCCGGACCGCCCAATAACGAACCGTGCTGTTCTCATGGGGGATCATGCGAACGCCCAGGTCGACAAACCGCGGGTCGTTCAGCTCGTTGGCGAGGATCAGCAGGTTCGTGAAGACCATGAACCGTCTGTCTAGGCCGGTGATCTCGTTGGTGGCGTAGTCGAAGCCCTTGCCAATCTCCCGGGAAACCGCTTCCGAGAATCGCGGGGCGTACTGGGCTTGGGAAACCTGGTGACTGACGATGACGGCGCGGGTCTTGGCCACCTCGGTGAAATCCGTGGTCCGGACGAGCCGGCCGACCGCGTCACTGACGAACGCGTCGATAATCTGCATGTCCTCCGGGGTCAGGACACTCTTCTTGACGACCTCCTCAATCCGGCGGCTATCCACCTGGGCCCTGGACACCGTCACCAACGTCAAGACCAGACCCCCGATGAGGATGGCAAAAAACGCGCGTTCTGCTCTCATTTCCTAAGCATTCCTTTCAACGAGACCAGGTCATTTTGCCTAATTTAACGCCTGAGGCCCATTTTGTCAAGCGAATTCGAACTCCCGCGGCGTTGCGCCATCGCGCACAAATGGCGGCATTTCGCGTTCTATCTCCTATCTTGACGCTCTTGAGGCCCAAGTGATGCAGCTTTCATGGGGGAATGCCCGATAATCACGTCTCTTGGTGTGCAGCGGGATGCGAATGCGCCCTACGCCAAGAATCCGCCACGGTGGGCCGAGCGCCACGGCTGGTGTCGTGGCCGATTTTTTAGTTGACGGCGCGGGGCCTCGACCTATCATGGGGGCTTTGGCAAAGCTCCGTCGCCATATCGGGGCGGAGGTTTGACACGGATCGTTGCGAGCAACGGACGGGTCCCCAATCGCGACGGTTCGTGGTTGGGATACCATGACGATTTCACGGTTTTGAGTGAGGTTACAGGAGATGGTGCGAAATAAGAGTATTGTCAATGTCAACTGCGACATGCGGAGCTATCTGTTCACCAGCGAGTCGGTGACGACGGGCCACCCCGACAAGGTCGCGGACCGCATCTCGGACTCCATTCTCGACGCAATGCTCGCCCAGGACCCGCTCAGCCGGGTGGCCTGCGAGACACTGGTCAAGAACGACATGGTCGTGATTGCCGGCGAGATCACCTCGAAGGCGAACGTGAATATCGCCGAGGTGGCGCGGGCGACGATCAAGGAAATCGGCTACGACGATCCGGAGCTGGGCTTCCATTACGATAACTGTGCCGTGCTGGTGGCGGTCTCCAAGCAGAGCCCGCATATTTCCCAGGGTGTCACGGAAGGCCAGGGCCTGCACAAGGAGATGGGGGCAGGCGATCAAGGCCTGATGTTCGGCTACGCGTGCAAAGAGACGCCGGAGCTGATGCCCATGCCGATTTTGCTCGCCCACAAATTGACCACCCGGCTCGAAAAGATGCGACAGACGCGGAAGCTGCCCTGGCTGCGGCCCGATGGTAAGAGCCAGGTTACGGTCGAATACGAGGATGGCAAACCGAAACGAATTCATACCGTGCTGATCGCGGCCCAGCACGCACCGACTATCAAGTACCGTGAGTTGCGCAACCAGATCATCGAGCAGGTCATCAAGCCGGTGATGCCGGCTCGTCTGCTCGACAAGGACACGAGGTTCCACGTCAATGCCACGGGCTGCTTCGAGCTGGGCGGACCCAAGGCCGATTGCGGCCTGACCGGCCGCAAGATCATTGTAGACACCTACGGCGGGTGGGGACGCCACGGCGGCGGCTGCTTCAGCGGCAAAGACCCGACGAAGGTGGACCGTACCGCCAGCTACATGGCGCGGTATGTCGCCAAGAACGTCGTGGCGGCGGGCTTGGCCGATTGCTGCGAGATGCAGCTTTCCTATGCCATCGGCGTGGCCCAGCCGATCTCCGTGCTGGTGAACACCCAGGGTACGGCCAAGATCAGCGAGACGAAGATCAGCCAGATCGTCTCCAAGCTGTTCCCGCTGACGCCCAAAGGGATGATCGAGCACCTGAACCTGCGGCGGCCCATCTTCGCCCAGACCTCCTTCGGCGGCCACTTCGGCCGCAACCTCCCGGACTTCACCTGGGAGAAGACCGACATGGTCGACGCCCTGCGAAAGGCCGCCGGCCTCTACTGAATTTCGCATAATACAGTGACAAGTCACTCAAAAAAAAGACCGGGGTGCTCCAAGAACCCGAACAGGAGTTGTCCGTTCTGTTGCACACGCTCCATGCCATCCTCCACCGCTTGCCCCACCTCCCCGAGGTTG
>JAPLMX010000275.1 GCA_026386805.1 Phycisphaerae bacterium
TATGGTGTCGGATGTGTCTTGTCTGCGTTTGGCCTTGCCAAACAACGGTGGCTTGTCATACAGGCAAAGGGTAGTCCACAGATGATAGTAAGAGGCATATCTGACGCGGGAGGGAGGCATCTTGTCGTTGTTCGACCCGTAGGGGGGATCGAAGTAAGCAAGGTCAGCCTCGATTGTGGGCACCAGGTCGAATATGTCGCGTCGATACACGCGGTGTTCTTCTTCTGTGACAAAGACCTTCGGGACTCTGAGAACAAGAGCGTTGTAGGATCTCGGCGACCAGTCCTGCAGGTAGGATACGAAGTGCCCGAGTGTGCTGTCAACTTGATCGAGCGCACGGATTAGACTGGTAAGTGCAACAGCCTTGTCCACAGGCGACAACGCCAACCGCTCGATCTCCTCTCGAATCGCATCGAGCTTTCTTGTATTGTGAATCTGCCAGGGTTTCTTCAGACCGTCTGCTTGAGCAGCGCATCCTCCGTTTGGCAGTCCTCCGTAGTGTTCCGTGAACCAACCGTCAACGGGTTCCAGCGAGTTCAAGTGCTGAATGAGTTCGGAATATGACGTTGGTTGTTTGTCATTCAGGAGATAACACGTTCCGAATACCTCCGACCACACCGCAACGTCATTGCACAACACCCGATACCCGCTCTTTGCCAGGGCTTGCGATACGCGAGTTGTCCCCGAAAACCCGTCCAACACGGTTCGTGCGCCAACCTTTCCGGCTAGTTGAAGGATGTGCGGAATTAGCTTAAGTTTAGAACCGGCGTACTTAACGCCTTCCGTAGGAGGGGCGTCAACTACCATGTCCTTGAATAGAGACAGCGTTTCGTTCATCGCGTCAGTCCCGCCTTCTTCTTGAGAATCGCAATGTCCTCTTTGATTTTCTCAAGAGCCGACTCGTGGCCTGCACTTGACGAAACCAGCGCGTGAGAGAACAACTTCACCAAGATGAGGTTGTGTGAGTAGTCAATCCAGCCGTTCGTGATGCTGTCAAAATACTTTAGCCCGTTCCTGGTGTGTGTCCAGAGTCCGCGTTGTAGAGCGTTCGCGGCGGCGCCTCCGTATCTGACTTCGCACACATAGTCGCCATCCGCGTCGTAGAAGCGATAAACGGCGTGCTTTCTTCCGCGCCCGGCGTCTTCGCGGGCAATTCGGGCGGTGTGAGTCATTGCCCGCTCGTAGTCAAAGACGAGAATGTTGCACCGTTGTTTTTTCTCGTCGTAGATCAGCGGGAGAACATTGATGTTTCTGAATTCGGCGAAGGCAGGGTCCTGAAAGACTTTCTGGATGGTGTCCTTTCCGCGGACATCCTTCGATTCTCGTTCTAACCGCGGGAACATCCTGGAATCCCTGTCCGTTGACAGTTGCAGAGGGCCGTCCCCATAGGCTTTCAGACTTACGGGAAATTCAGCCTTCGTGATCTCATTGATGATCTTGATGTCTTCCTCGTGGGTCTTCGCGCGGTAAAGGTCTTTCCCGACATGGACGGACCGGAAATCGTACATGTATTGGTTGATGAATTCGGCAATGGCGATTTCGGCGAGGTCGCCGTGGGTCTTGTTGCCGATCAGTCGCATGGTAAAGATGTTGCTCAAGGTGGTTGTGATGAGCTCCGGATGCTTGCCGATCAGCAACTTGAAGCGACTCGTGAAGTCCTTGTACGGCGTTTGCTCCATTTTCGTTTGCCTTTTCATTTTCTTCCTGTCCAACATCCAGGGGCAGCAAAGGGAGCGAAGCTATTTTCCGGGAGAACAGTTATAACCCCTCATGTCCTCCTCCTATTGCCCCTCAATTGGACTGATGGGTTGGGTTGCTGGCCACCACTCGCCCCCACAGGAATGACGATAGGTTTTTCTTGGCCCTGCCGAAGTCACTTCCACACAGGATATTGTGCCAGCATAAGCACCGCATTGATCGCAGATCCATGGACCGTTGTGCAGATCGCGATTCCGCAAGACTGACAAACTCTGCTTTTCGAGAACGGAAAGTTGGCGGGTGGACGACCCTTCGCGAATATAGGCGCGTCCACCATACTCATGAAAAGGTATCGCCCTTGAACGTTGCGCTGATAAAATAAGGATTGGTTTACCCTCGCAAAGAAATGCACGAATGTCGAGAGCCAGCGGCGGGTCCAGCTTCTGCCTTCCATGTTGTGCGAGCGTTCGCTGGGCGGAATCGAGGTTTTCATCGCCCAGTCCTACAACATCACCGGACGGATCAATACCGAACACGACCGTCCCTTTTGCCGCAGTCGCGTTCACCATGCCGCAAAGGGTGGTTAAGCCTTCTTTCATAAGGCTAAGCGATCGCTTGAACTCTAACTCCTGGGTTTCCCCAAGACGACGAAGTTCGGCTATCGGTATCATTGCCATCGGTCGTCCAATCCTGAAACCCAACAATGATTATACGGTCTGCACGACCCGGGAAATACAGGCCGTTGCCCTCTTCTGTATAAGCGGTTCCCGTGTGTTGTGGTCCGCTGCTGCGGCGCCTTTCCTATCGAAAGAGCGTACCGGCCCACGGCATCGTCCGTCAAGCCCCCCTGGAGGCACCAAGCATGATGGGTTGGATGCCAGCGGGTGTTTTTTTGGCGAGTTATCCCGCTGCCGGCACCGGGCCGGCCAGCAGGGCGTACTCCTCCGTCGCCGAAGCGTCGCCGGAGAAGATCTGCTCGCAGTTCATCCGCAGCACGGGCAATTCGCGGGAAATGAATCGCCGTGCCACCCGCTTCTTCCGCTCGTTGGCCGCGCCTTGGGCCAGCAGCAAATGGCCGACGATGATCGCAATGGCCGAATCCACCAGTCGGCGGCCGGACAGATCGAGGTACGAACTGCCCTTCGTCTTGACGAACTGCACCGCCTCGGCCACGCGCTGCCGGGCCTCGATGAGCTTGCCTTTGAGCTCGTCAAGGATGGGATCGCCGTAGCTTTTCTTTTCGTGCTCCTCGGCCCAATTGTCCAGTCCGCCGGAGGTCACGCCGCGCACCGCGGCCACGACCTGCAACTGGCTGGTGCCCTCGTAGATGTTGGTGATGCGGGCGTCGCGGAGGTGGCGTTCGGCGGCGTAGTCCTTCATGTAGCCCGAGCCGCCCAGCACCTGAATGGCCGTGTTGGCCGCCCGGTTGCACATTTCGGAGCAGTAGTACTTGGCCATCGGCGTCAACATGCCGTTCAGCCGCTTCAACGTGCGGGAGAGTTGCTTGCGGTTCTTCTGTTCTTCCTTTTCCAGCGGCGGGCCAAGTTCCATCACCCGGAGGTTATTGTTCTCGTGGTCGCACACCCGGGCCGTCTCGTAGGCCAGCGCCCGGGCCGCCTCGATCTCGATCTTCATGTCGGTGACCATTTCGGCCACGGCGGGCAGCCGCTCGATCGGACCGCCGAACTGGCAGCGGGTATGGGCGTAGGT
>JAPLMX010000018.1 GCA_026386805.1 Phycisphaerae bacterium
CGACAACCTCGGGGAGGTGGGGCAAGCGGTGGAGGATGGCATGGAGCGTGTGCAACAGAACGGACAACTCCTGTTCGGGTTCTTGGAGCACCCCGGTCTTTTTTTTGAGTGACTTGTCACTGTATTATGCGAAATTCAGTATATGCTACAGACCGGCCAGCGGCACCCGCAAAGAGGCCAAGCTCTACAGCCCGCAGCACAATCGCGGCTTGGTCACGCTGCGGCGCGTCATCGCGAATTACCAGCCCCGCGACGCGATGGAGGCGCTCTTCAAGCTGCTGCGGAAGTACTCGACCAACGAGCAGTTCCTCGACGCCATGTCCCGCGGTGGACAACCCATGTAAGAAAACCCGAAATTCGAATCTCGACAACTCCGCCGAAGGCGGATGCCTGTTGCCCCGTGTTGCTCGGGAAATCCGAAACAAATCCAAAATCTGAAATTCGAAGGGCCGTCAGTCTCTCGACCGCCAGCCCTTGCTCGTATGTCAAGCGGGTGTCACGAACTGTTCCGCTCTACTCCGGGACGTAGAAGAACCGGACTTCACTCAAACCAGTGATGGATGTGCCGCCCCAGGTGCTGTTGATTGTGAGCTTGACGTACTTGGCCAGCGCTCCGCCGAAACTGACAAACGTGGTGGGGGGGTAGCCCGCCGCGCCGGGTGCCCGGGCGAATTCCGGCACATCGGTCAACGCCGTCCACATCGTGCCGTCTACCGAGTACTCGATCGTCACTTTCTTGGCGCCGAAGCCAAGGAAGCTCTCGATCGGTTGGTTGGAGTTCCATACCCACAGCTCGTGCAGTTTGTAGACCTTATCGAACTCGTACTGGATCCAGTTCGGCAGGACGCCCACGCTTAGCCACATGGTGGTCGCCCCAATCCCGTGCTGCTCTCCCACAAGACCGGAGCCGTCCACCGTCTTCTCCGGGCCCATGTTGGCCTGCGAGCCGGAAGCCGTGGCGATGACACTCTTGATGGGATACGCCTCGGTCTTGAAGTCCAGAACAGGGCCTCGGTAGATGGTGAAATCAGGTACACCGCCGATTTCGTCGATTCGCCAGTAATACGTCCGCCCGAACGGGAGAAGACCTTCCGGATCGTAGGTGGTCGCCGTCAGGTTCTGGCTGACCAACACGCCGCGGGGATCGCCTCGGCTGGCGCTGCTGACATCCGCGAAGGAGGTTCCGAAGTACACGTCATAGGTCTGGGCGAATCGAGGCGAGGTCCAGGTCAGAATCGCATCGCGAGGGACCTGGGTGGCATGTGGACTGGGGCTCAAGGTAAAGTCTCGCCCTTCCATCGTTTCCAGAAAGACGATCTGGTCGCGTGCGTCCACAACGCCGTCGCCCCAACCCATCGGGCCGATGTCGTACCAGCGATCGTTTTGGCCCCAATGCTGTGTCAGAGCCAGGAAGTCCTTCTCATCGACCTTGCCGTCCCCGTTGAAATCTAGGATGGGCGTCACCTCGACCTGCCATATGTCGAAGTCGTTGCTGAAGAGGTCCGAAGCGTGGGCGAAATAGAGCGTTGAATCCTCTTCGGAAAAGGACAGGTTCCACTCGGCTCCTGTTGGGCCGGTGGACCACACGTTGGTTCCTGAATTGACCGGCGAGAAGAATTCCGCCGGCCCCCAAGGGTCTGTGGTGGTTCTGCGTTTGCATACAAAAACATGAGCCTTCGAGAATCCCCGGGAGAAGAAGAGCGATAGACCGTCGGGGGAGATGAACGGCGTATACTCATACTGACTGCTGTTGACGTTCGGCCCGAGGTCTACCGGTTCACCCCAAGGATCGTCTCGGGTCGGACGGGTTGTCACGAATATATCGGTATTGGTTGGATTATTGGCTCCTCCCGGGCTATTAGAAACGAAGTAGAGCGATAAACCATCCGCGGAGAGGCAGGGGCAGTCTTCCCCGTTACGGTTCACCGGCGGTCCGAGCTTCACCGGCTGGCGCCAGGGATCGTTTTTGCTGGCCCGTGTGGATACCCACAGATCAGCAGAAGCGTTCCCCACAAGGCCATCGCTGAAATACAGTTCCAAACCATCCGCGGAAAGCGATGGTGAGGTTTCCGATCCAGTCGTATTGACAGGCGCGTCAAGCTTGACGGGCGTGGACCAGGGATCTCTGGGGGCGGATCGTCTTGCGACCCAGATGTTGTCACTGGATTCTCCTTTGGAATCGATCCGGTCCGACAGGAAATATAGCTCCAGACCATCGCGGGATATCTGTGGTTGAGAGTCTTCTCCGAAGTCTCTGTTGACGTTGGGTACTTTGGTGAGCGCGCTGTATGTGAAGTCTGCTCGGGCGACTTGCCCGCAGCTCCAGAGAACTGCCAGGACACCAGAGAGCATTACCGTCATTCTCAAACAACCCGTCTTGTTCATTCGTCACCTTCTTTCCGTTGATCTTTTCGTTGGTGTGGTCGATGGACTGGCGGAGGGCCGCAACTGGGTGACAGCCCTCCGCGCTACGCAGTCCATGGTGTGTGGCCGCCTGCTACTTCTTGGGTGTCTCAGGGCATCGGCGTCGGCTCACACATCGGCATCAGCTTCAGGCGCGTAAATGTGGCATCATATGGTGCGCACAGGACCGGTTTCTGCCCTGTGTCGGGGAGGCCATCATGGTCGGCATCCTGCTGTGGCAAATAGAAGGACATCGTGGCTTTACTGGTGCTGTGATCCTCATCCACCAGCGTGGCCTCCCATGAGGTGATGCATATGTACACCAACTCATCCTGGACTCCTCCGGTTTTCAGTCCATAGTGGATCATCGTGGTCCTCGCGGTGTTCGGACCCGTCTTCTCGGTCAAGCCGATCATTTGGGAATGTGCATTCGCTTCCGGAAACGTCCCCCAAACACTGGGCGAGCACTGGCTATGTTCCACATAGGTGGTGTACTTTAGCCCTTGCGCATCCTGGGCCGTGTTGAAGGAGTTGTGCACCATCGGGCCGGTGGGTGACTGACCTATCATCACCCAGGCGCCGTCGAGTCGCGGCCCCAAGTCAGGGGACCACGCCGCAGTGTCATCGGCGACAGCAAACACATTCCAGGCCGTCGTGAACAGCAGCATGATGACCGCAATAGCAGTCAAGACAACGATGTTTCTCTTCGTGTACATGACAATTCCTCCCTTTCCAGAAAAAGCGTTGCGAATAGGCGTCCATCTTCACGATACACTTGCCGCCATTAGAGGAACGGCGGGTCTTTCTCGGATCTCACGGCGCGTACCTTCCAGATGTGGCTGCCATGCTGATCCATGTCCGCGCAGATCGCCCGCGCGCCAACCATGCACTCGGGACTCCCACACCTCCTTTCCGTTGATCTTGCCAGGACCTAAGTGCCGCAACCGCGACGTCAGCGTGGTCCCTCAACCTTGCTCTTCTGTGTCTCCGAATCGCCCGTGTACGCGCGGCGCAACTCCTCCAGTCGGCCGAATGTCGTGGCCGCGCCCTGGGAGTCTCCTGATTTCTCCTGCTCCCTGTAAACCGAAGTAAGCTGCTCGATACGCATCTGCAGCCAATACTTGATGTACCCGGTTTGCGGGTGTTCTTCCCCGTGGGTCCGGCGGCTGGCCTCCGCCAACTGGATGAGCAGCGCCTCATGCTCCGCCCACCGCTCCTGCACGCGATAGAGGATGGCAAGTCTGAGCCCGAAGAGCACCGTGCCCGCGTGGTCTGGGCCGCCGACCTGTGCGGCAAGCTCAAACGCCCGGGTCAGCAACGGCGCGGCCTCCTCGCGCCGGCCTTGCTTGAGGTAGGCCGCACCGAGGTTGCTCATCGCCCAGATCGTGATCAGATGCTCCTCCCCCACGATCCGCCGGCCGATCTCCACGGTCCGCGCGGCCAGTTCCGCCGCGGCATCCGGCCGCCCCCCGCTCTCACAGGCCCAGGCCAGCACGTTGGCGAGAAGCAGCGTGGTCTCGTGCTCTTCCCCCAGCACGCGCCGGCTGATCTCATAGCCCTGGCCGGCCAGGGATTGCGCTTCCGCATACCGCATGACCGTGACATATCCGGCCGCCAGAGCATTCATCGCCCGCAGTACAATCGGGTCTTCCTCACCCAGCACGCGCCGGCCCCTCTCGAGCGCCCGGGTCGCCAGCACCATGCCCTCCTCGAATCGCGCTTCGCACATGTACTGCCAAGCCAGATCGGACATGGACTCCAATGTGTCCGGGTGCTCTTCGCCAAGGACGCGCCTTCGGAGATCGAGCGCCCGGGCGAGAAGAGGCTCTGCTTGCTCATACCGCCCCCAATTGGAGTAGAGCATGCCCAGCAGGTTCAGCGAGGCCAGTGTGGCCGGATGCTCCTCTCCAAACTGCTCGCGCCGGATCTCCCAAGCTCGCTCCAAGTGCGGCTTGGCGGCCTCGTAGTCCCCCATCTTCTGGTACGTCCGCCCCAGCGTCTCGCGCACCTGCGCCTCCGCGAGGGGGCTATTCGCGAATTTCTCGTCCAGGTCCCGCGCGGCGCTTTCGAGGATGTAACGCACGGTCACTTCCTGGTTCCTGGCCTTCTCCGGATACACGGAGGCCAGCAAATCCTTCGTGAGGAAATCGGTTACGGCCTGTGTTTCCGCACGTGCTACGGCTTCTCCATCTCGGGCCCGTTCGGCCCGCAGATACAGGGCCATGCTGATGCCAAGGCCAACTACGACGGTTGCCGCCACGAACACCACTACAGTCACCAGCGCCCCGTGCCGTTGCACGAATTTCCTCGTTCGATACCAGGCCGTCGGCGGGCCCGCCAGCACAGGTTCGCGGTCCAGATAGCGTTTGACATCCGCCAGAAGAGCGCTGCTGCTGTCGTAACGACGGGTCCGATCCTTCTCCAGGGCCTTCATCACGATCCAGTCGAGCTCGCCACGAATGGCCTTCCTCAGCAAATCAGGGGTGGAACTACGGCGTTTGGCGACATCGGTCAAGGTCTCGCCGAGGCTGCTCAACCTTGTGGACGGCTTGGCGGGCTCCTCCTCCCGGATCACCCGCTGCATCTCGATATAGCCGGCCTTGCGAAGGTCTTCCTCACTGAACGGCGTGGTTCCGGTCAGCAATTCATAGAGCAGAACGCCGAGGGAGTAGATGTCGGAACGGGTGTCGACGTCCAAGTCGCTCAGTTCCGCCTGCTCGGGACTCATATAGGCCGGCGTGCCAATGATATGGGCGTAGCGGGTGAAGAGCGTCTTTTCCGTCAGACGCTGGTTCGTGGCCTTGGCGATGCCGAAGTCGATGACCTTGGGGATGGGCTGCCCATCATGGTGCGTGACCATGACGTTGGAGGGTTTCAAATCACGGTGGATAATGCCCTTTTGGTGGGCGTGCTGCACGGCGTGGCAGACCTGGAGGAACAAGGCCAGCCGGTCCTTGGTGCTCAGGTTGTTCTTGTCGCAGTATTCCGTGATGGAGACACCCGTGACCAGTTCCATGACAAAGTACGGCCGGCCCGTCTCGGTAGCCCCAGCATCCAGGACCTTGGCGATGCTGGGATGGTCCATCAGGGCCAATGCCTGCCGCTCCGCCTCGAAGCGGGCAATGACTTGCCTGGTATCCATGCCCAGCTTGATGATCTTGAGGGCCACCTTGCGGTGGATCGGCTCTTGCTGCTCGGCCATGTAGACGACCGCCATGCCGCCTTCCCCGATCTTTTCGAGGAGCTTGTACCGGTCGATCACGGTGCCGGGCCCCTCGACCATGAGGGGAACGTCGATGGTCAGTTGCAGCGAATCGGCCACTCGCTCGATGAAGCTGGTCTTGCTGGCATGGACTCTGAGGAGGGCTTCCACGCGGGCCAGCAGGGCGGTATCGCCGCCGCAGGCCTGCCGCAGATACGCCAACTGCTTGCCGGCCTCGTCGATGGCAATGGCCGCACTGAATACGGCCTCTTCGTCTATGGCACGTTCGTCACTCATAAGCCCAATCCTTGTCCCCCCAAGTACAATGCGCCGTCCTGGCCCCCGCTACCCCAAACCCAATGGAGAAATTCTTGACCTGCCGAGAGAATTCTTTCATGGAACCCGTAGGACACATGGGACGAATGGGACCTATGAAAGGATTCTCAGCCCCGTTCGCTCCCATCGCCTTTGGTGATTTCTACGTGTAGCCAGGAGCGGGCGTAGGCCCAGTAGCGGTCCGCCGTGTTGTGGGAGATGCCCAGGATCTGGGCCGCCTGTTCGCCCGTCAGGCCGGCAAAGAAGCGAAGCTTCACGAGGTCCGCCTTGACCTTGTCGATCCGGGCGAGCTTCTCGATGGCCTCGTCCAACGCGAGCAAGTCGTCGCACGGGCCGTTGACGGCCGGCTCGGCATCCTGGAGGTCCACCCTTTCCTGATTTCGGTCTCGCTTGAGCCGGTGCTTGCGGCGGGCGTTCTCGATGAGGATGCGCCGCATGGCCTCGGCGGCCGCGGCGAAGAAATGTCCCCGGCTTTGCCAGGTTTGCCCCTGGTCCCCCAGCAGCCGCAGATAGGCCTCGTGCACGAGGGCCGTCGGCTGGAGGGTCTGTCTGGGCGACTCCTTGGTGAGCTTCTGAGCGGCCAAGAGACGCAACTCCTCATAGAGGATGGGCAGCAGCTCATCCGTCGCCTTCACATCCCCCCGTTCCATCGCATTGAGAATCCGCGTCACGTCGTTCATAACGCAGTGCATTGTCGCACACGTGCCTCCCGGCTTCAAGGGCCAACGAATTTGCTAAAGCGGGGCACTTGTTCGTCCGATAGGGGCCGTTGTGCTCGGGCGGTATTCGGTAGGTGGTTGCAGAATGGGTCGTTTGCGAATAGACTGTGACGCCATGCCTCATAGAATGTTGACCCTTCAGGAGGTGGCCCGCATGTTGGGCAGCGATGCGCGACGCGTGGAGCGCATGGCCCAGCGGGAGGAGATTCCCTGCCAGAAGGTCGGCGGCCAATTCCGCTTCAACCGGGCGGAGGTCACGGAATGGCTCCAGCGGACCGTCGGTGGCATGAGCGACGAGCATCTCGCCCAGGTGGATGCGGGCATGACCGAGCAGCGGCAGACCCCCCAGGACGAGATGATTATCTCGCCTCTGCTGCGGATCGAAGCCGTCACGATGAACCTGGGTTCCCGCACGAAAGACAGCACGCTGCGCGAGCTGGCGGCCCTGGCCGAGAGGACCGGCCTGGTCCTCAGCAGCCGGGAGCTTGTGGAAGCCGTCCTCCATCGCGAAGAGCTGCACAGCACGGCGATCGAGAACGGCATCGCGATCCCGCACCCGCGCCGGCCGCTGCCTTACGCCATCGCCGAGCCGATCCTTGTCGTGGCGAAAACGACCCAGGGAATCGTCTTCGGAGCTCCGGACGGCCGCTTGACAAACCTGTTCTTCCTGACGGCCTCGCAGGACGATCGCCATCACCTGCACATTCTGGCCCGCCTGTGCAGGATGCTCTACGACGAAGATTTCGTCGCCCGCCTCCAGGACGCCGAAACGCCCCGGGAAATGATCGAGTTGATGAAGGACCGCGAGATCGAAGTCGTCTCTTAGTAACTATCTCAAAAGGCTCAGGCGGTGCTGACGGCGATACCAAAGCAGGCCGCAGCACAGTTGGATCAGGCCCAGGTAATTGCATGACTTCTTGGCGTAACGAATCAGAATCGCACGACACTTGCTCATCCAGC
>JAPLMX010000184.1 GCA_026386805.1 Phycisphaerae bacterium
CGGTGGAATCGGTTCGGAGTTCAGCACCGCCTGCAGGGTGTCCGCCGGACCCTCGCCGACAAACGGCGCCCGGACCGTTACGGCGTGATACAGAATCGCTCCGAGCGCATAGACGTCACAGTGCCGGCTGGCGGTGCCCCGCTTGCCGGTCGCCTGCTCCGGCGGCATGTAGTTCGGCGAGCCCAGCACCTGCCCGCTCAAGGTCAGCTCGGTATCCTTCTCCAGCCGCTTGGCCAGACCGAAGTCCGTCACCTTCGGCTGGTCGTTCTCGTCGATCAACACGTTCGCCGGCGTGAGGTCCCGGTGCAGGATGCCCCGCTCGTGCGCATACTGAATCGCCTCGGCGGCGGTCTTCACATAACCCGCCGCCCGCCGCGCTGGCAGCGGCCCATCCCGCGTGATCTGGGCCAGGCTGCGACCCTCCACGTAGTCCATCGCGAAGAAATGCTGCCCCTCCCGAAATCCGACTTCGTGAATGGCCACGATATTCGGATGCTGAAGGCTCGCGGCGGCCGCGGCCTCGGTGCGAAACCGCTGCACGAACTCGGGACCGGCCAACCGCCCGGATAGCAGCACCTTCACCGCGACGGTCCGGTCCAAGCTCACCTGCCGCGCTTTGTAGACGATGCCCATGCCGCCCCGCCCGATCTCCTCCAGCAGTTCATAATCGCCAAAGGAAGTCACGGCGGTCTCCGGTGCGGAATCCGAAACAGGAAGTACCGCCTCGGTTGGCCGGCCCGTCACCGCCGAGCCTTCGCCCAGCCCGCCTTCCAGCAGGCAGGCCGGACAGAGCCGTTCCGGGCCCACCTCGGTCAATTCCGCGCCACATTTCCCGCAGACGCGTTTGCCAGCCATACACAATTCCTTGCTTCGAGCCTCGCCCTCACCAGCACTGTGTATTCTATGACAGAACTGGCAAAAGACCGCACGAATTTCCGACTCAGTCCCGGTTGCGCCGCACGTGTCCAGTGCAAGTGGGCCGAAGGCGCTGGAGCCACTCGCGTAGAAAGAAAAGGGCCATGAGCGATCCCCACGGCCCTGATCCAACTGCGACCTCCGGCTCATGGCCTAAGGCGTCACCCCTCGATCATAGATGCGGACGTCGTCGATCAGGCCGGACCAGAAGCTGCCAGACGTAAGGGCACTGCTCCAGGAAAGCAGCCGGGCGAGGCCGGCGAGGGCCTCGCCGCGACTGCGACTGGACTGAGTGCCACACGAGGCCGGTTCTACTCGGCGTTGATGCGGGTGGCGTGGCTGGTGGCGCTCCCCGTGAAGTACATGTTCCCGGCGGGATCGTACCACTCAACCGTTCCCTTGCCATTGTAGGCGTCGTCGCCCGACTCGATCGTCACGGTTTCCTTGGCTACGGTCTTGCACAATCCAGGGGGAGTGATCGTCTCATCGTATTGGAAACTTATCATTGTGAGGACGAACTCTCGACGTCCCGTTTTGGTCCAGGTCCCGTGAAATAGCGTGGTCATGGGATAGACCGGAAACACACTGGAGTCGGAGGCAATCACCACGCCGCCGGCGGCATAGGACATGAGGCTTTTGAACGGGGGCGGACCATCCGGGATGGTAATGGTCACCAACCAGGAACCTTCAATTTGGGCCTCGCTGTTTTCGATGTTGGCCTGACTCGATTGGGCCTGCGGCATCGCGGCCAGGCACAGGATGGCCACCACGGGAACCAAGGCCAGCCAGCCGGTTCTCCTCTTCCAGACAGGCAACGATGACTGATTTGTGATTGGAGTGTTCATAACTTGCCCTTTCATTGTTGATGGTTGCGTTCACAGAAGCTTCATCCGCGCGGATGCCTTCTACCCTTTCCTATGACAAACCGAATGAAAGGTTACAGGGATTCTGTCGATGCGCAGAAAAAGCCGGCGGATTGGCAAATGACCTTGAGCCAAGCACCCAACCACTGTTCCCGCCGGATTCCAGCCAGTGGTCTCTCCCATGCTGCGGACTGAGGTATCGATTCAGCCTCCCCTTTTTCAGGGCGTCCGCTCTTTCCGGAGGCCAGCGCTTCCGCCAGGGCTCCGGGCCTCGATCTGTTCGAACGAGAGAGCACGCCAGAACCGGACGGTCCGGTCACGGCTGGCACTGACGAGTACGTTGCCGTCCGGCGAGAACACGACTGCAAAAATGGCATCTTTGTGACCGGTGAGCGAAGCCACTTCCTGGAAGGTGACGAGATTCCAGAGCTTGCAGGTCACGTCGACACCGCCCGAGGCCAGCGTCCTGCCGTCCGGTGAAAATGCGATGGACTGCACCACGTGCTGGTGGCCTTGAAGGGTGGCCAGTTCGCGCCCCGTCCTCACACTCCAAAGGCGGATGAGCTTGTTCGCACTGCCGGCCGCGATGCGCGTTCCGTCGGGGGAGAACGCCAGGGCGGTGATATTGCCCGCCTCGTGTCTCAGAAGACGCTTCTCCCGCCAGTTGGCCGTGTCCCACACCCGGATCAAACCTGTGAAATCTCCTGCGGCCAGCAGGCGCCCATCAGGGGAGAAGGCGACTCGCTCCATCATCGCCGTACCCTGCAGCGGGGCTAACGGCTGCCGGGAAGGAATGTCCCAGAGGGCCACCGTGTTGTTGCATCCACGCGCGGCCGCCAAGGTCCTGCCATCGGGCGAGATGGCTACGGACCAGACCTCGTCTGTCTGCCCTTCGAAGATCGCCAGTTCCTCTCCGGACGTCACGTCCCACAGACGGACCGTCTTGTCGATGCTGCCCGAGGCCAGGATCTTGTCGTCAGGTGAAAAGGCCAGCGACATCACGTCACCGCGATGTCCCGGGAGTACCCTCAGCAAATGACCCGAGTCAGTGTCCCAGAGCTTGATCTCGGAGGGACGAAGCGGTTGGTTGAAGTTGCCGCTGCCGGTGGCAAGCACCTTTCCGTTGCCGGACAGGGCGGCGCTCAGCGCGCCGTCGGCATGGGGCGTGAACTGGAAGACCTTGGAGTGCGGTTTCCCCGCCCACAATTGGGCCGTGGTGAACTCGCACCCCGTGGCCAGAGTCTCACCGTCGGGCGAGAAAGCTACACTCTGGACGGCGCCGGCGAACCCTCTCAACCGCTCGAACTCCTCCCGCGTGTCGACATCCCAAAACGTGACCGTGATCCCGCCGCTGGCAAGGAGCCGACCGTTCGGCGTAAAGGCCACCGCCTCGACAAAACTCCGGTTGTTCAGGACCGCCGTCTGGCGCGCCGTACTTACCTCCCACAGGCGCACGGTCCAGTCGTCGCCAGCCGAGGCCAGAGTCTTCCCATCGGGAGAAAAAGCAACAAACCAGACCCCCAGCGTATGCCCCTTCAGCGTCGACAATTCTCGCGCCGTGGCGGCGTCCCATAGTCTCACCGTCTTATCGAGACTTGCGGTGGCCAGGGTCTTCCCGTCGGGCGAGTAGGCCACGCAGGTTACCATATCCGCATGTCCCCGGAGTTCGGACCGAAGTGTTCTGGAAGCGACGTCCCAAAGCCGAACCGACTTGTCCGCACTGGCGGAGGCGAGGGTCTGGTTGTCCGGCGAAAACGCCACGGAGGTGATCCAGAAGGAATGGCCCGGCAGGTCGCCGATGAACTCCCATGTCTTCGCGTCCCAGAGCTTCAGTTCCATCGGTCGGTTCCCCGAAAAGAAACCGCCGGTTCCGGAGGCGAACCGCTGACCATCGGGAGAAAAGGCGATGCAACTGACGAAATCATTGTGCCCCGTGAGATTCTTCACCGACCGGCGGGTGGCGACATCCCAAAGGCGAATGATACCGTCGTCTCCGGCCGCCGCGAGGGTGTCCCCCTGGGGCGAGAAGGCGACGGCCCAATCCGTGATTCCCTGGAGGCCGCCAGTTCTCCCGTCTTTAGGAAATGTGTACAGGCTCTCTTCTCGACACAAGTTCGCGAGCAGACGCCACTCGAAGCCGCGCAGATCCTTGCGACCAAACGCAGGACGGTGCGCTGCCAACAGTTGGCGGGCCTGTTCGAGACCGCCACTCTCCCATGCTTGAACCGCGAGTTTCATTTGAGCGGCGTAGAGCCTGTTTTGGGCAAGGTCGCGGGCCTTTCTCGCCAGCCGCCCCTCCCATGTGACCCCGACAAAGCCGAGAAGGAAGATAACTACCGCTGCCGCCGCCAACGTGGCGATGACCGGGTTGCGCCGACACCAGCGCCAGAGCTTTTCCGGACGGCCGACCGGCCGGGCCAGAATCGGCTTGCGCTCGAGGAAACGACCGAGTTCGTCGGCCAATTCCTGCGCACTGGCGTAACGGCGAGCCGGCTCCTTATCGAGACACTTCAGGCAAATCGTCGCAAGGTCACGCGGCACGCTCGGATTCAGCAGCCGAGGCGGCGGCGGCTCATTGTTCTGGACCTGGTGCAGCGTCTTGGCCACCGTGTCGGCCGCAAACGGCGGCCGCCCCGTGAGCAGATGGTAGAGGATCGCACCGAGAGAATACACATCACTGCGCACACCGACCTTGCCACGCCAAGCCCCCGCCTGTTCCGGCGACATGTAGCTCGGCGAGCCCAGCACCTGACCGCTCAACGTCAGGTCCGTCTGTTTGTGCAGGTCTTTGGCCAAGCCGAAGTCAGTCACGCGCGGCTGGTCGTTCTCATCGATCAGCACATTCGCCGGCTTAAGGTCCCGATGCAGGATGCCTCGCTCATGTGCGTAGTGAATCGCCCCGGCGATGGTCTCTACATAGCCCGCCGCCCGCTGTCCCGACAGCGGCCCGTTTCGCGTTAGCTCGGCCAGGCTGCTGCCGAGCACGTAATCCATCGCGAAGAAATGCTGCCCCTCCCGGAATCCGACCTCGTGAATTGCCACGATGTTCGGGTGCTGCAAGCTGGCCGCGGCGGCCGCTTCCGCGCGGAACCGCTTGACGAACTCCGGACTGGCCAGCAGGCCCGACAGCAGCACTTTCACGGCGACGATCCGATTTAGACTCACTTGCCGGGCCCGATAAACGATACCCATGCCGCCCCGGGCGATCTCCTCCAGCAACTCGTAGTCCCCAAAGGAGTGAAACACGGCGGTTTCCTGGGCGGAACGCGACGCGCGAGGCACCGCCCAGGGCGGCCCATCGGCGACCGATTCGCCTGCGTCCAGCCCGCCTTCGAGCAGGCAGGCTGGACAGAGCCGTTCCGGGCCCACCTCGGTCAGCTCCGCGCCACATTTGCCGCAGAGGCGTTTGCCGGTCATACATGGCTCCTTGCTTGCTCTTTTCTATTGGAAATACCGTACCCAGAGGCCGCCTGGCTCAATGAAGGTGCCGTTTGCGTTCGGGTCAGCCGGGGCATCACAAGTGGCATCGCAGCCGACCAAATCTGTTCCGTTGATCACAATGTACGCGCTGGATCGCCCGGCCGCAACCGCCGACGGGCCTGTGCCTGGCTTCGGCATACCACCGATGTCTCGCCATGAGCCGTGGGCAAACCGATGGGAGATGCGCCCCTCGGCGTTGGTGACGAGCACGCGATACGGACTCGCGACGTCGTCCCGCTTCGTTAGCGCCGGCGGTGCCTGCGGGGCAGTCACGCCTTTGGGGTCGCCCAGGCTGAACGACACGTATGGGCCGAAGGTGACCAGGGGTTCGTACAGACTGAAGTCCGTTTCGTTGATGGCGAGCTGGACTTGCGTCGCCGACAACGCGACCGCGGCGGGACGCGCCGTCACGTCGTAGCCGTTCCCCAGAGTGCGCCATGCGCTCCATGAGCCGTTGCTGAGCGTCGTTACGGCGAGCCGACCGTTGCTCTGCACGACGAACAAATCGAGCGTGTTCGGACCGCGCGAGGCAACGGCGGGGCCAACGTATCCGCCGTCCACCGTCTGCTTGATACCGCCAGAGGGATAGCCGCCCTGGATGTAGACCGCGGCGCCCCACTGGCCGTTTCGGTAGCTCTTGCGCATGACCTTCCCCGAGGTCGCGCCGACCGCGAAGACATCGATCTGGCCATCGCCCAGGGAAATCGCGGCAGGGTCCGAGCCGAAACAACACCCCAGGTCCTCCCAGGCGTGCTGCACGATGTTTCGCACCCCCTTCCAGTACAGGCCGTCGTCCGAACCACGTACGAAAACGTCGTAGTTGCCTTCGCTCTCAAAGGCGATGGCCGGTGTCCCTACCGCACTGACGCCGGCAGCCAGGTACGGATTTCGGTGTAGAGTCAGATCCGTGTCATGGTTGCCCACAACGGGGGGAGGAGTAGGGCTCAGAGAGCGGAAAAAGCCCCAGTTGTTGTTGTATCCATAGGCGTAGTATTGGAGGAGACGCGACTTCAGGCCCGGAGAGATGCTGTAATCGACAAGGTAGCCCCCGAGTGGGTCCTGGTTGGCGTGTTCGTCTGTCTTTGCCTGTGCCGATTGCCTGCTAAAGGGGTTATCGAGCAGATCGTGTTGGCCGGCGTAGGCCATGAGCGAGTCGTAATCGTAGTTGCCCAGCAGCGGCATGACCGTGGTGGGTTGTGTGTTGAATACGTCAGGAGCGCTGAACGCATCTCCATCCAGGTCGTCAGGCTGTTCCACGAGATAGGCGTCGGCATCGGCGCGGTTGAACTCGTGGCGCACGCCCAGAACATGACCCAATTCGTGGAGGATGGTATTGTCATCCTGGTTGGTCCTGGCCGTTATTGGAACAGTTGGCCCTTTGTTGGCCGGCCGGGGGAGGTCGGGACACCACCAGCGGCGTAAGTTCATTTCGGTGATCCCGTCCGGATGACCGTCGGCCCCCCTGAACTCCATCCCGAGCGGCTCGGACCAGTTGTTGCATTCGGTTTCTATGCCACTGCTGTCCACATGATTGTAACGAATGACCAGATGGCTCGTGGGGCAGTCGCCATCACAGCGCACGAAACTGAAGTACTTCTTTGTGTTCCCGCTCGGGTCCGTGAGGGTGAAGGCTCGTTCCCATCGCGCCATTTGTCTCTCGATCTTGGCTTGATCGTCCGCATACACCGCCACGGCGTGACTGAGCGTGCCGTCGTCGAATCGGTAGGGTATGATCCCGTCCGGCCACAGATTGAAGGCGAACGGGACCTCAGCTTCGACCACGGCCGTTATCGCGGTGCTCGCGATAAGCATCAGGGAAAGTACGCCAGTTCTTGCTACTCCCGCCAGGGCCGTTGCCCTTCTCGGGTGTTTCAGCAGACTCATGGCGGCGTCTCGAGTTTCTCCAGCTAAGACCCTCTGACAATCCGGTTTCTGCTCGTCCAGACAGGCAACCGTGTGCTGGTTTTTGACACAGCTCTTCATAACATACCCTTTCACTCTTGATACGTTGCGTTTCCAGAAGCGTCATCCGCGCGGATGTCTTCTATCGCTTCCTATGACAAACGCACACAAAGGTTACACAGACTCTGGCAAGAAGGGCGTCCTGCCGTTCGTGTCAGCCCCGGATCACCGCAATCAGATGGCGAAGTTCTTCGTCGATTTCCTCGTCGGTAGCCACTGTGTGCGCCACCTCCTCGCGTAGCAGGTCGCGGAGACGCCGCCGCAACCGATGCACCGTTACCTTCACAGCCCCTTCGGTCATGCCCAGGTGCGCTGCCGTCTCGCCGTAGCTCGTCTCGCGAGTCTCTCCCCATAGGTAGTCCTTCAATTGGGCAAAAACTCGCTCCTTGCCGGCAGCCAACTGCTCCTCCGCGAGCCGGGCCAATACCGTCTCCAGCAAGGTCAGGGCCCAGCGGCGGTCATAAACCTGCTCCGGCGTCACCGGGTCCGCCGGCTCCAGCCGATACCGCTCCTCCGCCGTCTGACTGTCCCAGGAAATGGTGGTTTGCCCACCGCCGCGTTTAAGCCGCCGAGCGTGTCGCTGCTGCTCCGCGAGAAAGTTTTTCAGGCAGCCCAGGAGAAAACTGCGAAACCGCCCCAGCGTTGGGTCCGCTCGCCCAAGGTACTCCTTCGCCAGGAACCGCGTGAAGAACTCCTGGGTCAGGTCCTCTGCATCATGAGCCTCGGAGACATGCCGCCGGACAAAGGCATAAAGGGGATACCAATACGTCCGGCACAGTTGCTCCAGCGCGTCAGCAGCCTCGGCCGAGTGGCCCTTCCCCGCTGCCATCACCACGCTCCAATGGGTGGTGGCAAACCCGCTGCCTCCGAACGGAGCGACGCTTGTCCTATCTGCCATCGGACCCTCCGGTCAGCTGGGCCGCCGCTGCGTCGGGCGCAAGCAGGTCATCAACGGTTTTGTCGATGGTGATGTCGGCATCGAGGGCACTGTCCGGCAAACGCGACACTCTTTCAACAGCCGGCAAGGCGAGAACTACGAATTCGAGGTGTCCGCAAGCCGCTGTTGTGACTGCATTTATGCACATGGCCGTGGCTGTCAGGGTAAGTCACACTGCGCGGGACAGGAGTCGAACCTGCAAGTCCTTACGGACACTACCACCTCAAAGTAGCGCGTCTGCCAGTTCCGCCACCCGCGCGGACTCAAGGGTGTATTATCTCCCGGCGGTTGGGAGTTGTCAACCACCTGTTTCGACAAAACTTGGGCCTTCGGCCCTTCGCTCTTGCGTGCCTCCCCGTGATGCGGTATGCTGACGCCGCGTCCGGCGACTTAACAAAGAGGCAGTCATTGGGAGAACTGAAAATGGAAAAGTATGCAATCCGCGGGCTGATCTGCGTGACCGCTGTCTTGGGCATCCTGCCGTTGGGCGGCTGTCTGATCTACCACCGCGACGTGAGCTACAGCGGGAAGGGCAAGCCCCTGTCCGACAGCACCCTGGACCAGATCGAGTGTGGGACGACCACGAAAGACTGGGTGCTGGCCACCCTCGGTGAGCCTTCGTATCAAAGCGCGACGGCGAATGGCACCGAAATCCTCGAATACCGATACGGTAAGAAGCTGGACAATGACTTCGTGTTCATTCCGTTCGTCTTCATCAACGGCGAGAATGAAGACAAGCAGACGGTGTACTTCGAGATCAGTGACGGCGTCGTCAAGAACTACTGGAAAGAAACCAGCAAGAGTTAGTCCGTCACTGTCACGGGAACTATCCGCATGGCCGTCGTGGCTGGAGGAGGCGTCAAACGCCGCGCCGGCAGCCCCAGAGCAGAACGTGCAGCCGCGGTCCGAACCGCAGGCCGGTCTGTTTGCAGAGATCCGCAATGAGGGGTGATCGGCTGAGCAGCTCCTCGGTGGTCGTCCCCTGCGGCATCAGCATGACCCGCTCCGGTGCAAGCTCGCCGAGTCCGCCGAGTACTCCCTGGACCTCCGTGACATCCTCCGGTGACTCCACCACGAACTTGAGCTGGTACGGATAGGCATGAATCAGCCGGCGCAGGGTCTCTACGTCCAGCCGGTTTGCCTGGTGGCCCCCCGTGACACTGCCGTGACACGATCCGGAGTTCGTTAGCTTCGGACTGATGCTCATCAGATCGCACGCCAGGTCCGGGAGGAACAGGGCACCCGCCGTTTCAATCGTGATGTGCTTTCCGTGAGCCGCGAGACGCTGGGTCAAATCCGCCAGTCCCGGCCTGGCCGACAGGTCGCCGGCCGTCATCGGTTCGCCGCCGGTCAGCACAACGAACCGGCATGGCCATCGGTTGACTTGCTCGATGATCTGGTCGGGGCTAAGGTCCTCCCCCGCCGCGTAGTCCCAGGCATAAGCGGTATCGCACCACCGGCAGCGAAACGGGCACCCGGCCAGCCGCACGAACACGCTCGGCACGCCGGCCAGCATCCCCTCGCCCTGCAACGAATAGAAGACTTCAGTCACACGCATACGATTACCACAGCGCAGGATAAACTCGGTTGTCGGTTAAGAAACCTGCGTCGAAGCTTATGGCGCGGCGCCAAACTCGAAATCCAAAACCCGAAATCCGAAACAAATCCGAAATCCAAAACTCGAAGGACCGAAACGCTGCCGTCGGCCCTGGCCCCGTTTCGAATCAGAACCACCGGCAGAGCCGGTGGTATGAGGAAGGCCCCTAAAAGGGGCCATCGCGTGACTAATCGAACATTCAACTACCCTGGTCCTCCCGCTTCTCGCGGTCTTTTCCTCTTGGAGGTGCTAACGTGAAGTCTC
>JAPLMX010000140.1 GCA_026386805.1 Phycisphaerae bacterium
CTAAAACCACAAGTCAATAATAAAATCACAACATATCAAAAATATGGCGTATAAATTACTGGCTACATATTTCGGCACAAATCGTCATAACTCAAGTTCCAATAAAGCCTTAGGTCAGAATCGATATGGAACATCCGCTGAGATGTTGGGTCACAAGGATTTTGGGGTCACGGAGTTACGAGTCTTTGACCCGCCTCGTGTGGCGTACGCAGATCATGTGGATTCCTTTGTACGCCTCTGCCTGGAGATGGACGGCAAGGTCTCGGGTGTGTACGCGGGCGTCCAACCACGCGTGCCAACTCTGTATGATCTAGCTCCCAATCGCTGGGTCCCCGCCCGCGGCGGTCCGGAGGGCAACTGTGCCCGCGATGACGACATCGAATGGATCTCGGCCTTGTTCTTCGACATTGACGTGTCATCGCCGCAGCGGCAGAAAGGTCACCCCGCTTCCGAGGAGGAGCTTCAGGAGACCCTCCGCGCTGCGCAATGGTTGACTCGTCAGGAAGAGCTGGCCCTGAGCTCAGCAATCTGCGGCAGCGGCAACGGACACTACGTCTTGGCCCCATTGGTTCCCATACCGGTGGGTAGCGAGGAAATCGCTCGACAGTTCAGAAGCTTCTGCCAGGGACTCGCGGACAGTGTAGCAGGCCAACTTGCGGGAGTGCGGATCGACGCGGTGTACAACCTCAGTCGCGTCATGCGAGTCATGGGCACCATTAACCTCAAGGGCCAACCTTTGCCGGATCGGCCACACCGGCGCGCCTGCTTTGTGACGGAGCCTCCGCTGGGAAGATCGTTGGCTCTACACTTTATGATCCTCAATGCCGAAGTCCAGGAGGTGGTTCGAACCGCGAAGCCGGTGCCGGCGGGTCTGAAATGCGATCTGGCCAGGATTGAGGAGTGCGAGTTCATCCAGTGGTGCCGCCGACAGGCACAGGAGGTCGGCGAGCCTCAGTGGTTCGCCTTGATCAGCAATCTTGCCCACCTCGAAGGCGGAATTGAGCTGATACACGCGATCTCGGCATTGGATGGCGGGCGTTACGACTCTGCCGACACCCAGCGGGTGATCGAACGCATACTGCGGGAGGGATACAAGCCCGTCAGTTGCAGAACGATCACGAGTCCGGTGATGGGGCGGCCGGGACGAGGTGTATTCCAGTGTTCCCGCATTGGGAAATGTCGGGCCAGGGCGCCGATGTACCTGGCCACCAATCATACCATATATACCAGATAGGAGGCTACTCTCATGCAAGACGAGGTCAGAAACAAGCCCGTCCAGGTGTTTGCCTGCGGCGCGGTAAAGGCCGCGATTGGGGCTGATTCCCGGGTCATAGACAATGAAGTGGTGGAGGTGCATTCGATCAAGTTTGACCGGTCGTACAAAGACAAAGGCGACGGCCCGTGGAAGCACACGAATGCCTTCAACGCGGAGGATTTGCCCAAAGTGGCGGTGGTTGCCATGGAGGCCTACAAGTACCTCCGGTTGCGATCGTACGAGAATGAGGATCAAAACAAGGACAACGTGTCGAATACGGGAGGTTAGTCATGGAAATCCACTATTGCGCGCTGAAGAAAGGAATCACCCGGACCCAAGAGTTCGAGAAGAAGAAACTGGCCCCATACGCCGCCAACGTAGGCGTACGATGCGGCCATCAATGCACGTACTGCAGCACCCCTTCTTTGATGCGAAGGCATCGTTCCTTCCAGGAGGTTGGGAAGAGCCCGTTTGCCGAGGGATATGCGATCGTGGATCCGCATGCACCCGATCGGATGCGGCGAGATGCCCAGAGGCTGCGCAACCGAGGCCTGGTCCAACTCTGCACGATTGTCGATGCCTGGGCCCCCGAAGCCCAAGCACTCGGTCTGGGTCGCCGCTGTCTCGAGGCGATCCTCCCCGAGCCTGGCTGGACGGTTCGGGTTCTGACGAAGAATGCAGCCGTGACGAAGGACTTCGACATAATGGAGAAATACAAAGACAGGGTGCTCGTGGGATTGAGCATCACCGGCACACCGGCCCAGGGGGAGGCCCTGAAGGTGATCGAGCCCTATGCATCGCCGATTCGAGAGCGGATGGCTGCGCTCCGCGAGGCACATGCCCGAGGCCTGCGGACCTATGGCATGCTCTGTCCGATCCTGCCGGCCATCGCTGACGGCCCGGAGCAGATCGATGAACTGGTGCGCTTCGCCTGTGAATGCGGAGCCGAGGAGATTTTCGCTGAGGCCGTCAATCCAAGAGGGCGGGGCTTGATCCTGACCCAACAAGCCCTCCTTGAGCACGGGTACGTCCATCAGGGAGAGGCGATTGGCGCGATCCGCAATAAAAGGTGCTGGTCGAAGTACGTGGTCGGGCTGATCAAGCACCTTCAGTCCAGTATGCGGCGATTCAGTGACATCAATAAGCTGCGATTCCTCCTTTATTCCAGTGGTCTTACGCCGGAGGATCTCGCCCAAGTCAGGGAGGATGACGCAGGGGTGATTTGGCTCGGCGGGAACTCAGCGCTGGCTCCAAGGGGGGATGCGGCATGAAAGAAATCATGGCGACAATTGAAATACCCATCCTTGCACTATGTGCAGCGGCGATCTTCGCAATCCTCTTCATGACCATCCTGGCTTCTGTCAAGCGAATGAGCATGTTCGGCCCGGGCGCCAGCGTGATCGTCGCTCTGTCAGTTACCCTGTTGGGCATGGTTGGCCTATATCAAATGTTCATCGGGTCCAAAAGAGGAGACACGGGCCCGGGAAATGGCGCCGAACACGGGCTAGATGTGTGTCTCTTCCCATTCACGGCGCTGGTCGTGGCGATCATTCTGACGCTTCTCCTTCTACTTGCACGCAGAATGCTGGGCTGCCGTGAACGGATGGGTAATAAGGACATCGCCGGACGGACACGACCATGGGAGCTGTGGAAACCACGTCGCGAGCCGCCCGAGGCAAATCACATGTCTGAAACAGGCTCAGGATCGCACGAGATCACCAGCCGAGGCCATCATGGGGAGGGTCGCAAGAATACACGAAAGGGCGCAGATCAAAACAGGATTTCAAAGTGAGCGAGTTAGCCTCTTCTTTCTCGTTTGAGGATGCGGGCCTCTGTGTTGATTCAGGCTGAATGCAGGGGTCGGTTCTGTTGGTCTTGTTCAGACCGATGGGACCGGGAAGATGAACCGACAGAGCCAACCTCAAGCTGATCTCGCCGACAACGAGTCCGTGTGAATGAACGATATCGCTATGAGTTGACATATGAATCCGCCAAATAGAAGAATCTACTCTTGGGTGCAACTAGCAGCCCGTGGGCCCAACGGCGAAGACATACGCGGCAACTTTGTCCAACTTGGCAATAAGAAGGCCGTTGTTGACTGGTGGCGACAGTTCCCTGACAGAGGTGCCGCCCATACCATGTGCGTTTTTGCTGAGCCGACTCATCGAGCCAGATACGTGGCACCTCTGTACTTCCACGTTCGCTCAGAACATGGCATCGAAGCAGCTCGAAGAGGCGTTCTTGAGACCTACGAGTCTGTTTGCTGTACGTTGGACTGCCGCCCCGATTCTCCACAGTTCTACTTCGATGGTGAAGGTGGGTTCGATCTGGTCGTGCCGTTTGAGACATTCGATGCCTTCTACTCACCATATATGTTCACCCTTTATGCCCAATTAGCAGCGGCGATGGACTCTTTGAAAGAGTACGCGGTGGACCGGCACATCTATTCTCGGGACCACCTCTGGCAACTTCCAGGTTCACGATGTACAGAACAGGGGCTCTACAAGGTACATTTGGGCTCAGAAGAGCAGATGAAACTCTCCTGTGAAGAGATCTTGGCTATTGCCGCGTCACCCCAGTCGGAGGAGCCCTGTCATCCCGAAGGTCCTGACAAGTTCCCCCCGTGGCGGTACAAGCGCGCAATCCAGGAGGTTGCACGCAAGGCTCGAGCTGCCCCAAATGCCGCACGATCACCTATAGCCACAGCCACGTACCGGCACCATGTGTTCAGGCCCTAGCATCGACCGAACTGCCCGACGGAACGAGACACGCGACCTATCGCACCCTTGCCAGCTACTTTGCTTATCTGAATAGGCACTATCCAGAAATAGTCGCCCGACTTCAGGAAATCGATTGCCGAAATCCAATTCGTGATCCCCAAGACATCGGAGCAGCCGCTCAGTTTGGCTGTCGCCATCCTTCCGCTCCGCCGTGCAATTCGGCACTGCGACGCTACTGCCCAAACCCATCTTCGACACCATGAAACTGCAATTCCTTGTGCGCACAGGAGTTGTGCATTCGGTGGAGGCTCTTGGCACTACATCTGATCCCATGAAGCTGTTGGTCCTTGGTGTTCATGGCGTCTGCTCCGGAACGACTCGGACCACGGGACCCAGAGCCACGCCCACTGCCTGAAGCGCCTGGCCGGCGGCGCCCCGCGTTTGGGTGCGGATCACGAAGGGCTGGCCCGTCGCCTGGACGGTGACTTCTTGCAGGGTATCCAGGTCCGCCTTGAGACGGTCCCACTCACAGACCCAGCCCCGCTGCTCCAGGCGGGCCTGCAACTCCTTCAGAAGGACCAATGCCAGGAAACTGCAAAACACGTGACCGCGAATCGTGGCGTCCACCTTGTGGTAGAGGGGCCGGCTCTCCAGGATGGATTTGATCGTCCGAAAGATCTGTTCCACCCTCCACAATTCCTTGTACCGCAGGGCGACCTCTTGGGCTGGCAGGTCCAGGTCCGTCTGGAGGACCCACAGGCCATCGTATTGCTCCTGGGCTTTGATCTTATCCTCGTCGATCTCAAAGCGGCGGCTGGCATCCGTGGTCTTGAGGTACTTGCGATAGCCTTGGTTGCCCACGAGAGATTTGTCGCCCTGCTTCAATTGGTCCCGCAGATGTGCGACAATCGCTTGGCGATCTTCGCGATCCTTTTTCGCCTGATCGGCGTTGCGGCAGACCACGTAGCGATGGGAGCCCACCTTCACTTCTTTGACCTCCAGCGGCGAAGGATCCTTGCTGTGGGTCTTGGGACCATGCACCTGTTCGTACCGCCCGCGGTCCGAGGCCACGATTTGCCGCACCTCTTGGACCAGGTGCATCCGAGCGCCGAGGATGAAAGGCACGGTACGAGCCGACGGACCCAGTTCTGCGATCGTCTGCTTACTGATCATGCCGCGCTCCGCCACGAGGCAAATCCGCTGGATATGGAACCGTTCGCGCAGCCGGTCCACGAGGGGAACCAGGGTCTTGACATCGGTCGTGTTACCGGGCCACAGCTCACAACAGATCGGCTGACCCGTGCTGTCGATCACCACCCCGACGACCATCTGCTGGAGGTCCGGCCGGTGATCTTTGCGGTGGCCGTGCCGTCCGATCGTCTGGCCGCCCTGGCCTTCGAAGTACACGCTCGTGGTATCGAAGAACACCAGGTCCAGGCCGCGGAACAGCGTCTGCCGGCGAGCGAACAAAGACTCTTCGATCCGGTCCTTGATGCAGCGAGGGACGAACCCAGTGGCCCCCGCTTGCTGGTCCGCCGCCAGCTCCTCTCCCAGCCAAGCCATCGCCCGATACAGATGATGCAATTGCAGGGAATCCACCCCCTCGATGGCATAGTCTCGACACCACTCCTCCGCCGCCCGATCCGATCCCGACACCATCAATCGATGTAGCACCGTCAAAAAGACCGCTCTCTCGATGGCGAATTCATACCGACGGCCGGCCAACAGGTCCTCCAGGATCGCCGGCAGACCCAGCTCTTGCCACAGACGGCCGAACACCAACGGCGGTCCGATCTTGACCGTC
>JAPLMX010000222.1 GCA_026386805.1 Phycisphaerae bacterium
AACGCGTCTGGACGGTGATCGCCACCTGCCGCCAACAGAGTCGCCGCGTCTTCGAATTCTTCTGCCACGCCCTCAACGCCCATTTTCGACAAGAAGCCGCTCCCTCACTGTTGCGTTGACTGAAATTCGTGAACGGCTACATCGGCCCCAACGGAGCGGGGAAATCGACCCTGCTGAACCTGATCGCGGGACTGATCCTTCCCAATGAGGGTCGCGTCACCGTTTGCGGCCATCCGGCCCGGTCCATCGCGGCGCGCCGCGGCCTGGGCTACATGCCGGAACACCCCGTGTTCCCCGGCCTGTACACCGCCCGGGCGATTCTGCGCTACCATGGGGCGCTGCTGGGGCTGCCCTGGAACGCTGTCGTACGCCAGATGGACGAGTCGATGCAGCAATTGCAGATGCAGGAGTTCATGGACCGTCCGGCGTCCGACTTCTCCCAGGGCATGAAGCAGCGTCTGGCGTTGGCCATCGCCATCATGAACCATCCGCGGCTCCTGCTGCTGGACGAGCCGAGCAACGGCCTCGATCCGGTCGGGATCATCCAACTGCGCGACCTGCTGAAGCAGTTGCGCGACACGGGGGCCGCCATCGTGATCAGCTCGCACCGCTTGGGCGAGCTTGAGAAGCTGACGTCCGACTACATCTTCATGCATCGCGGCCGGATCGTCAGCTTTGCGGACCGGATCGCGGCGAACCAAGCCGGCCGGCTGCACGTGGAGTTTGTCTCCAACGGCCGGCAGATCGCAGAGAACGTGTCGGCCCGCTTCCAGGTGATCGAGGCCTCCGATACCGCCCTGGTGATCGCCGTCCGCACCCCCGAGCAAGTCCCCGATATCGTGAGCGATTTGGCCCAGGGGGGTTCGCGCATTATGAGCGTGCTCCTGCAGCGGGAGAGCATCGAAGAAGTGTTTGTGCGCCTGTGCAAGGAAGGGACATAGCCCATGAGAGCCTACGAGCTGATGAAAGAGACGTTCTTTCGACGAACCTACATCTGGATCGTGCACGTGGTCTGGCTGGCACTGTACGGGAGCTTCTGGTGGTTCTTCTTGCCCGAGATGCCGGAGATGGGCCGATTCCTCTTCATCTGGGGCGGCTTCTTCCTCGCCCTGGCGCTCAGCGCCGGTATCTTCGGCGACGATATCGCCTCGGGCCGCATTTGCCTCCTGGTGACGAAACCCTTCTGGACGGGCGAGCTGTACATCTATCGCCTGCTGGGCTTGTCTCTCCAGGCGGCGGCGCACCTGGTCTTGGCCGGCGGCGTCATCCTGGTCCTGCACGCTCTCACGCGCAAGGGCAACGTCGATGGTCTCGGCGTATGGTTGTTGGCCACCTGGTTGCTATTCAATACCTGTGCGGCCCTATCAACATCGCTGTCCATCATCGTCGGACGTGCGTTCAATTCCCTGCTGCTGCTCGTCATCATCGCCACCGGCTATTTCACCGTGGGCCTGCTGATGACTTATCTGCGGCAAGAGGCAACGTCGGGCCTCCTGTGGAGCTTCCTCCGGTATCCCTGGCCGCCGTTCGAACTGCTGTACAAGTTCGCCGCCGGGGAATGGGGACAATACGCCCTGACGGTCGGAAACTACAGCGTGACCAAGAGCGTTGCGTGCGTCGTCCACAGCCTGATGCTGACGCTGGTCTACAGCATCATGGGCATCCTCCTGCTCAGTCGGCGAGAATACGCGCGGGTGCGTGACTGATGAGAGACAAGATCAATCCACGTTCCGTCACCGTCGTGGCCGGCCTGCTGCTGGAGGGCTGGGCGCTGTACGTGGTCGGCGCTGCGCCGCAGCGCTGGCGGCCTTCCCTGATCGTCAAGGATGAGCCCACCGCCCACGCCTTGTACGAAACCATGATGCAGGCGATTCAGCAAGCCCGGAGCCTTTCCTACACGAGCGTCTGCAGCACCCCGGACGACAGGACCTCTACCTATCGCGTTTGGCTGAAGAAGCCCAACTCCTTCCACATGGAGCAGACCAATGACGGGAGCCTGAAGAGCACTACGCTGCTCGATGATGGCGGATCTCTTTGGATTCACTGGGTCGGCGATCGCCCGACCCTTCTCATCGACACCCAGACGAGTCGGGGCGACGCGAGATCGGACGTCTACATAAAGAAGGCGACTCTTGCCGCGGGTAGCTCCATCAGCAACGAGGTCGCGATGTTCGGGACCGCGTTGGCAGGGTTGATCCTTGATCCAAGCATCTTCCACAAGGGTCCGGACCCTCTGGAGGGTTGCATCGATGGGATCAGAAGCAGAGGCGTCAATCCTGTGCGGGGCGAGGAGTGCGATGTGATTGAGGTCGGCTTCCTGCAGGCCCGGCGAACCCGGTACCTCTGGCTCTCCCGCCAGGACCATCTGCCGCGCAGACTCAAGGAGATCGTCCGAGACGCGGAGATCCGCGTCACGGTCGAGGAGTGGTCGAATGTAGCCGTCAACGCCGAGATTGGGCCCAAGATCCTCACCTGGTCGCCGCCCAAGGATTGGCGGCCATGGGACCCGCCCAAGCCGGAGGATTCGCTTCTTGAGAGCGGACAAGAAGCTCCCGATTTCAAGCTGGACTCGGCGCGCCGGGGCAAGATCAAGCTGTCGGACTATCGCGGCCATGTCGTCTGGCTCTACGTCTGGGATGCGGGAACGCCGCAGTGCCGGGAGGAGATCGCCGGCTTGCAGCAATTACACCAAGACTACAGTGACAAGGGTCTCGCGATCCTCGGGTTCAACGGTACGGACAACCGGCGGATTGCCCGCGCCTTCCTGCGCGCCAATCGCATAACGCTTCCAAGCGTCCTCGATTCTTCCGAGACCACGGTGCGGTTGATGCGTGACGGCTACGGCAACAGAACCAAGACCGTGCCGCTCAACTATATCATCAATCCGCAAGGCATAGTCGTTTACGCATGGTTCGGGCACGAGCACGACCCCGAGCAAGTCCTCGCCGCCCTCAAGGATGCAGGGCTGGGACTGGCACAGTAGAGGTCTCGGCAGGCAGACTACAACTTCGCCACGGAGGCCTTGATCTCATCGAAACACTCCTCAGCGAGTTGCCTGCCATAGTCGCGCATGGCGGTCGCCACATTGCGCCAGGCGGTCCAGACTTGCTGCTTGCCTCGGGGCGCCGAAAGCTGCTTGGCCACGAGAGTCGCCTCCGCGTCGATGAAACGGTCCTGCATCTCGTAGTTCCATGTCGGCATCCTCTGGGCGAGCGTCGCGAGGCGGGAGACGATGGTCTCGGTAATCCTTCGCCCATCTTCGGCGGAAGACTCCTTCGGGTCGCGGCCCCCCACACCTTGATATGGGGGTTTGCCCAGCCGGGAGAGATCGACCGTGTCCGGGAACAGGTGCATCATGAGCGAGGTCTCGCCCCAGGCGGCGTGGTCGCCGGTGTAGCCCTCGTCCAGCGCCAGCCAGTACTCCGGTGTACCGAGGACGGGGATCCCCAAAGCCCGGCTCATGCGCACGGCGGTCTCTCGCACAACGATCTGCTGCGCCGCCCCGTAGTGGCCCGTGAGGATGATGATCGCACGATACCCATCGCGGGCCATCTCGCGGCAAAGCTGCTCCAGCCAGAGACGCAGGAGCTTGGAGAAGACATCGTCCTCGGGGTCCATGATGAACGTATGCAGCTCACTCAAACCGCCGACCCCGCCGAACAAGGGAGGCGACACCACGCCCCCGCCCTTCTGCGCCGCTCGGAGGCACAGGGCATGCGCCTTGACGGCATCAAGGCCGAGGACGTTGTGCACACCGTGCCATTCGATGGTCCCCAGCGGCTGGAAGATCGTTGCACATGCCGCCCGCGTCTCCTCCAGTTCCTTTGGGTGAAGGAATTCAAGTCGCACTTCCCGCCGGCCGGCTGTGTCTGCCTGTGCGGAAGGAGAACCAAACAACGCGCCGGCCGCCGCCGCGCCCAGGAACTGCCGTCGTTCGAGTCTTTGAGTCATGACCTGTTTCCTTTGCCCTTCGGGTACAATCGTACCACGTCTTCGACCCGCTGTCACCGCCCAACGTTTTGTTACCGCCACGCGTTTGTGTGCCTAGTATAGGTGGAGCAAAGAATTCGGATGATGTGCCCCGTATCTCTCAGTTCCATGAAGGAGGTCGAAGATATGACACGCATCTAGTCTGCACACAAAACGTGGCGTACGCCAGACCCAAGCAGCGCCGGAGGAATTCTCCTTGTCACCGGGATCGCCGCCGCTTTCATCCTGCTCAATGGGACAGTGGTATGCACGGCAGCATCAGGTCCCGGAATCGGCATCAAGGTGGGCGCACAGACGATCGACGACCCTGTGAACCGCGATAAGACGACCCGTCCGCGTCTTGAGCTGGAGGTCGCCAGCCCGCTCCTGTGGGACGAACACGTGGACTTCGCTCTCGCGTTCGGCGGCTTGTCCCTCGGCACGCACACCGAAACGTACACCGACACCGTGGACGGCACCTTCATCGACGACCTGTATACAGACAGGCTCTGGCTGTTCGACATCCGTCTGGCCGCCCGGCTGTATCCGCTGGGCGACAGCAGCCGCATTCGGCCCTACATCGGCGCGGGCGTCGGCTACTTCTGGTTCCACGATAGCTGGGAGAACGAGTATTCCGACACTTCCGACGATCCGGACTTCCCCGGCTCATTCATAACCGTCCACAACAAGGCAGAAGGCGAAGAAACCCTGGCACAGGGGTTCTTTCCCTTCGTCGTGGCGGGGCTGACGCTCGCGCTCGGCTCGAACGCCGAGATCCTGTTCGAGTTTCAGTACGACATTGACAAGAAGGACTCGGGATACGACCTTAGCGGCCCCATCTACATGTTCGGCGCCCGCATTCGATTCTGATGGAGTCGCGCCCGGCACCATGCCGTGATCGCATCATTGCCGCAGTTCAGAAATCGTGGGTTGAGATTGCTTCGCTTCGCTCGCAATGACGTGCTGCGGCTGTGTATGTCATTGCGAGGAGCGAAGCGACGAAGCAATCTCGACCGCGCCGGCCGGGACTTGCGAACTATCGTCCTATTTTGTCTGGGCAGGCGGCTTCTGGCGTTTGAAGGTCACCTGCTCCCGAGGCTCCGATCCACGGCTGCCGTCGGTCCCAACCGCATAGAGCCTCACCTTGAATCCGTCATTGTCAATTTTCGTGTACACGTGCTGCAGCTTCATGGCTGTACCGTCCGGCTTGGTGCACTCGCTCCGAGTGACGGCATCGCTGCCGTCCTGCTCCCACACACCCTTCCAGATGCGGCCCATGCTGTCGGCGCCGAATTCCACAATCTCCTGGCGGCTCGCCACGTACATGATCAGGGCGATGTACTTGAGATCACCGATCTTCGTGTCCACGAACGCGGCGTGCTTGTCGAGGATTGGTTTGTGTTCCAGCTCGTACGTCTGGTTATTCTCGCTGGCGCCCCATTTGCCCATCAGCCATTCGTAGCCACCGTTGGCAACGAGATCGCCCAGCTTCTGGTAGTCCGTGGAGCGGCTGACAGTCTCGGCGGCGGCATTCGTCGGGGCCGCCTTGGCCTGCGGCTGACGCTTGTAGGTAAGCTTGCTCATGGGCTCGGAGTTGCGGTTGCCGCTGCTGTCCGTGAGGTAGATCGCGATCGTGACCGTGCTGGCGTCCACCTTGTCATAGGCGATCTCGCCCTTGCGCACCTGACCGTCGGGACTCGTATGCTCGACCCGGTGGACCAGACCGTCGCCTTCCGCGGACCAGGTCCCTTTCCACGTCCCGCCCCGGCTGTCGGCGCCCTCGTCGACCGCCTGCTGGTCCGTCGGCGACAGCGTGACGATGCCCTGGTACTTGAAGTCCCCCATCCGCAGATCGTTGAGCACGACGCACTTGTCGGCCGCCCAATCGAAGCTGGACTCCACCTTCTGGCCGTCGTCCGTCGTGGCCACCCATTTGCCGATGATCCATTCGTACCCGCCCGAGGCGACGAGGTCGCCGAGCTTCTCTTGCGCCACGCTCGGCGTCACCCAAGCCACCAACGCGATCACAACGATCAAGAACACGCTTCTCACACTCATGGTTCCTCCTTCTTCTCTAATCGAACGGTCAAACCGAGAACAACACTCTTTGCCGGGACTAACCAGTCTCTAATATAACAGCCGGGAACCTTGTTTGTCTCTCGCAACCCCGCATTTTTTTGGCGCGGGCGACGGGAGGCCGCCCGAAGACAGGGGAAGACCGTTGCGCGGCGCGCCGCGTCTTCCTCGCGCGAGGCCTAAAAGGAAACGGCCGAAGCTTGGGAGGGCTCCGGCCGTGGAAGTTCGTACTTGAAGTGGCTTACGCCGATTTGTGGTCGAGGAAGCCTTCGAGCTTGCGGGCCCGGACCGGATGCTGCAGTTTGCGGATGGCCTTGGCTTCGACCTGGCGGACGCGCTCGCGGGTCACCTTGAAGATCCGACCCACTTCTTCGAGCGTGTACGTGTAACCATCACCGATGCCGTAGCGGAGCTTGATGATTTCGCGCTCGCGGTAGGACAGGGTCTTGAGGACCATGTCGATGCGCTCCTTGAGCATCTCTTGCGTCGCGGAGGCCACGGGCGAATCCACGTCGTCGTCTTCGATGAAATCGCCGAAGTAGGAGTCCTCGCTGTCGCCGATGGGCCGATCCAGGCTGATCGGGTGCTTGGAGATGTTGAGCACCCTTCGCGTCTCCTGAACGGACATCCCGACTTCCGTGGCGATTTCCTCGACGGTCGGCTCGCGGCCCAACTCCTGGTGCAGGATCTTCGAGGCGCTGCGAATGCGGCTCATCGTCTCGATCATGTGGACCGGGATGCGGATGGTCC
This sequence comes from Phycisphaerae bacterium, assembly GCA_026386805.1. Classification (GTDB taxonomy): domain Bacteria; phylum Planctomycetota; class Phycisphaerae; order Sedimentisphaerales; family Anaerobacaceae; genus PLanc-01. Next base: position 6,796 of record JAPLMX010000222.1, read on the forward strand.
GGGCATGATCGGCAATCGCCCGCGTGATCGCCTGGCGAATCCACCAGGTCGCGTAGGTGCTGAACTTGTACCCCCGGCGGTACTCGTACTTGTCCACCGCCCGCATCAGGCCGGTGTTGCCCTCCTGGATCAGGTCCAGGAAGCTCAGCCCGCGATTGCGGTACTTCTTGGCGATGGAAACCACCAGCCGCAAGTTGGCGCTGGACAGGGTTCGCTTGGCCTCCTCGTATTGCGAGAAGACCCGCTCCATGCCACGCAGCTTCTTTTCCAACTGGTCGGGCACTTCCAGGACCAGTTCCTGCAAGCCGGCCAATTCCTGCTGGGCGGCCTGGATGTCGTCCACCGTCATGATATCGTTGACGCCGGTCTCGATGGTCCTCTGGAGCTGGCGCATCTTTTCGCAGACGCCCTGCAGCTTGGTCTTCATCGGCTGGATGCGGCTGGTCCGCAGGCTCAACTCCTCCAGCAACGTCGCGATCTTGCGGCGATTGCGGCGCAGATGCTTCGAATCGCCCCGAACCTTCGCCTCGTCCGCAGAGGTGCAAATGCTCTTGAAGAGCTTCTGATCGATGTCCAGAAGCTCGGCCACCGTCTTAAGGTTCTCGGTCATGCGCTTCTTGATGACGCCTTTGGTGGTCAGCGGAGCGGTCCCGGTCTTGATGGTCCGGTCGAACGACATGGAGCCGTCGAAGACCTGCTGAAACAGCTCGACGGCGTTGCGGGCGCAATAATCACACTGGAGCATCTTGCGGCGGAAGACCATTCGTGCGATCTCGATCTTCCGCGCCAGAGAAATCTCATCCTTGCGGGTCAGAAGCGGAATCTGCCCCATCTGGGTCAGATACATGCGGATCGGATCGTCAATGCGATGCGAGACCTCGCCCTCGACGAACTCCTTTTCCAGGACTTCGTCTTCTTCCGTCTCCGCCACTTCGCGCTCGGGAGTTTCCTCTTCTTCCACCGGCTCGGCGTCCTCTTCGAAGTCTTCCTCCCCTTTGGCCGCCGCCTGGGCTTCGGCGTCACTCTCATCGACGAGAGTGATTCCCATCTCGTCGAAGGTGCTCAGGACCTTCTCGAGTTGCTTGGCGCTGACCGCGTCGTCCGGGAGCGACTCATTGATTTCCTCATAAGTCAAGAACCCCTTCTTTTTGCCCTTGGCCACCAAAGACTTCATCAGAGACTCGGGGTCTTGCACCTCGGCCTTCGCGTTATCAGACGTACTCTGGACTTCCGTTGGACTCATATCCTTCGCCTTCTTAGACTTCATTCCCTTTTTCGCCACAATCCAGACTCCACTAAAGAGAAACTGCGAAACCCTGAAGCAACTACCCTCGTGAAGCCCAAAACATGGGGACTCCCGCTTGCTTTATGGATTCACCTGTTGTACGGCCTTCTTTACGTAATTGTTCATCCTACAGGGGTTTAGCGACACTCAGCCTTTCAGTATCCCGAGGCTGTGCGGATTCCGGCGGCGGGGAGGCCCGTCTGCCGGGGGCGGAGAATTCGCGGGCAAGGCCGCTTCGTTGGTCCGAACACCTGCCGAGCGATCCTGCCGCCGGCGCAGCACCTCAAGAGCATCCACCCAGCGAGAGCGGTAGTTGCCCTTGACCTCACCAACCCGCTGCAATTCGACGATTCGCTCGCCGACCTCCACGGACTCGGCACGCGCCAGAACGCCGCTCAGCGAGAAATCCTCATTGGATCGAACTACCTCTAATAATATCGAGGCGATCTGGGCCAGTGCCGGCACATCGAAAAGGTCCTGCGAGACGCTTGGCTCCACGCCGTGAAAGAGACCAGGATCGTTGAGCAGCACTTCCAGGATCTCCCGCTGGGCCGAAGCGTACAACCCCTGGCCCCAATCGGTCGTCTGCAAAGCCCCCGGCGTCCGGCCGTCGGTGCGGACCGACGGAGATGCCGGCTTGATCCGCCGGTCCAGTTCCTTGCGGATCTCGGCTTCACCCAAACCGATCATTTTGGCCAGTTTGTTCACAATCAGGCCCCGTTCGAGCACCGGAATGTTATTCGACCCAAATCCGATGGCCACGGCCTGAAGAAACTCTTCGACGGCCGCCTTGCGGCTGGCCAGCGTGTCGTCGGCCGCCAACCGTTCGTGAAGCCGGTCCCATTTGTACTGGAGGACATCGGTGGCCTGCTCGATCACCTGATCGAACCCCTCTTTGCCGGCGGCCAGGACGAAATCGCACGGATCCTTGCCCTGCGGGACGAACGCCAGCTTGATGTCCAGGTGCTGGGACAGGCACACCTCCAAGGCCCGGTTGGCCGCCGCCATCCCGGCCGTGTCACTGTCAAAAAGCAGAACCACTTTCTTGGCGTACCGCCGCAGAATGCGCCCGTGCCCCGCCGTAAAACTCGTGCCCAACGTCGCGACCACGTTGGTGCAACCATACTGATGAGGCAGAATCACGTCGGTGTAACCCTCGACGACGATGGCGGTGCCCGTCGCCACAATCTGGTGCCGGGCCTGCTCCAGGCCGAAGAGCGTATTGCTCTTGTCGAACAAGGGTGTTGTGGGCGAGTTGATGTACTTGGCGCCCGTATCGTTCAACGTCCGGCCGCCGAACGCAATCACTCGGCCCGTAACGTCCGTAATCGTGAACATCAGCCGATTGACGAACTTGTCCTGGTTCGAGGCGGTCGTCAGCCCCGCCTGCTGAAGCAACTGGGTCGGGATCTTCTGCTGGGCCGCTTTGCTGGCCAAGGCCTCACCGGCGTTCGGCGCCAGTCCCAACCGCCACTTGGCAATGCTTTCCTGCGAGATCCCTCGGCCCGCGAGATACGCGCGGGCGTGTTGGCCCTTTTCGGGGTCGCTCAGGCACTGCTGGAAGAATTGCGCGGCCCATTTATTGGCTCTCGCCAGCAGGTTCGGGTCGATGTCATCGGGCTGCCCAGGCGTTTGCGGCGTGGCACGCCGGACCGGTTTCAATTGAATGCCGGCGCGTTCGGCGAGCCGCTCCACCGCCTGCGGAAAGGTCAGTCCCTCCCGCATCTGGACGAACTTGAGCACATCGCCTCCGGCCCCGCACGCGAAGCACTTGAAGATCTGCTTTACCGGGTTGACGTTCATGCTCGGCTTGTGGTCCTCATGAAACGGACACAGGCCGACCAACTCGCGCCCCTTCTTCTTCAGGCTGACATGCTCACCGACAACGTCAACGATATCATTCGCCTGCTGCACCCGATTGATTGCAGCATAGTCGTACATTCCAGGCATAGGCTGCCGAGCCGATCCTTCCCTAAGAGCGCCCTGACCGGAAATCCTCCAGCCCGCCGCGCGGCTTGAACAGACATAATACCCCGGCCCCGATCAAGCGATGTGGGGCTTAGCTATCTAATATAGGAGCCGAAACAGCAAAAAGTCAAATCAGCGACCAACAACCGCCTTTCTAACACTGAAGAAAGGCATTTTGAACTATTTGGACACCTGGTGAAACGTGACACATAGGTAGTGGTATACTCTCGTTTGAGGGAACACTCACCTCGCGAAATCAGTACCAAAAGATGAATTTTGACTGATTTTTTTTGTGAAATTGACCGAAAACAGATATAATACTGGACCAAGAGCAGGGGAAGGTGTGCAATGGATGGGATGGCGCAAAGCAAAATAATCTGCTTGGGTGCTTACACGCTCCAAGAGGCATCCCGCTACGGCTCTGTCGCCCCACAGAAACTCTCGCGGTGGATTTGGGGCACTACCCAATACGAGCCAGTCATTAAGGCGGAACTGGGAACCGAGTACATCATCACCTTCCATGACTTGGTGCAGGCAAAAGCTGTCCAAATTGCCAGAGAGGAAGGAATACCGCTTCCGAAAATACGCCAAGCTATAGAGACCGCAAGAAAAGAGTACGGCGTTACGCTACCGTTAGCCAGAAAGAACAAACTCCTTTGGTTCCATGGCGACCTGCACATCCAACTGAATCATATCTTCCAGGTGTCAGGTAAGGGCAAGCACCAAGAGACTGCGAAGGAGATCATGGTTCCCTATGCCAAGGATCTTCATTTTGATGCCCAGGGTCTCGCCTGTATGTGGACCCCATACGCCAAGTTCCGACGACAAATTGTTATTGACCCTGGTAGGCAATTTGGCCAACCGTTCGTAGAACAGGCTGGGTATCGGGCAGACGTTCTATTTGACGCCTACCACAGTGAGGGGTCCTACCGTGCGGCGGCAGACGTGTATAACGTCCATGTTGACGACGTAAAAGTCGCCGTCGCATATATAACTCAGGTTAGGCAGGCTGCGTGAAACTCGTTTTCGACTCTACTTTTTCGGAACACGGAGTAAGCTACCTTCGGGGGTTTTTTTCTTCCCACAAAGCGCCGCGACCAATATTCACACATATCCATGAACTTGGCGCACGTGACCAAAAAGACGATATCTGGTTTCCGCGATTGATGGCGGACGACTGCGTTGTTATCACAGGAGACGCCGGGAGGGATGCGCCGCGACTGCCCCTTTTGTGTCGGCAAGGTCACAAAACTCACATCATTTTATCGAGCACACTTCAACAAGATGGCCAATTCGTAAAGTGGCGCGCTATCGTAGTGTTGTGGCCTCATATTTTGAAGGTAGATACATTTCCCAAGGGAACCCGATTCCAAATTCAGGTTGTTGATGCGAACCATGAACATTTCAAATTGGTTCTCAAATCCTAACCGGATAATTCTTCCGCCGCGACCCGTCTGTTGGGTATAATCGGAGCATGGCCGACAAGAAGAAAAAACCGAAGAAACAGCCGAACGGACGCGGTAACCGTCCCCGCGATCCTAACCAGCTTGCCAAGTGGATCGTAGAGCAAAGCACGTCATGTCCGGCACTTGACCAGAACACCACACCCAAGCCGAGCCACTAAGTGCCGCACCCCCGTAATCCCTTGACTGCCGCTGCTATTGGATAGAAACAGCACCTTCGGGTGGCAATGCCTTCGGCTCGCGTTCTTCTTGTGATTCAAAAAGATGTGGCCCAGGTGTTCGACGAGGATAGTGCTGATCCAAGAGTTTTATGTAACCATCCCAGTCTCCAGCAGCAACAACTTTCATCAAGGCCGTTACTGATCCAAGATGCGTCAAGAGCTTTGGGTGTCCAACATCTTCCGTAAGCCGTCTGTGCAGATGGGTTTTGAGCCTTCCTTTATTGTCTCGTTCTGTCAATCTACGCAATTCCTCCAAGACACCAGGTGCAAGGCGGGCGTAGACTACATCGTTTGTGAGAATGCCAAAGTATCGCGGCATTCTGTTGGCCTTCGTTGGCGGATACTGGAGTCCCCGTAATCTGTACATTTCGCGGTAATAGTCCACAGGGAAGGTGTAAACCCAAGGTCGCAGTTCCTTGGCCACAAACGCCTCAAGGATCTTGGCCAACGCATCTTTTTCGCGATCCTCCTGATAGCCCGTTGCCTCATCAACCAGAGCAATAATACCAACCGTCGCCAAGCCACGCATTAGTATGTCGGCTTGAGCCGCAACTTGCTTCTGCCGGTCACTGAGACCCCCGGCATCTCTGGCCTTAAGCCATACGTTGCACACAACCGGGATTAGCTTGGCATCAATACCATTGGCCGGTGTTCCGCTGCTTTTGGTAAGGTAGACTATTGGCTTACTTGCCGCCAGCCTTAAGTCATTGTCAATATGAGGGTTAAGTTCTTTTACGGCCAAATAAATAGGCAAATCGCCGCCAGCCTCCAAACGCCCTCGTTTGCGGTACTGAGAACCGCCGCGAACTGCGTTCAATGCTCGGGAGAAAGCTCGTTCAGACAGAACCCTTGTGCCATCATCAAGCACGGCACAGTCAATAGTTAGCTCGCCAGTGGGAGACTTGATATGCAAGGGACCTTCGTGGGTTGCCTTGGGCAATGTCTTCCCTTTGCCTACTCGTTGCCATCTGACATTAACGGCCCTTCTGGCGATCTCACTGCGTTCTTCTGGGCGCAATGACTCAGCCCTGGCCTTTCCCCCCTTTGATGCTCCGAGTTTGGATAACTCACGGGCCGCTTCATTTCCTGCTGGTTGTTCGGTTTTCGTCGTTTCAGGTTGTTGAGTGTCAGTCATATTGACTCCTTTCTTCTGGGATTATACCTCACATACTTGCCGGAGCAAGAAAATTCTTGCTCAAGCAAGTATTTTTGTTGAAGTACTTGCACGGGCATGTATAATACCAGTATGAGAAAGTTAAGCGTACAAGAGCGAACGTCGATCCTCCGGTGTCTCACAGAGGGAAACAGCATCAACTCTACGGCCCGTATCTGTGGCAAATCCAAGGTGACTGTGCTGCGGCTGCTGGCCGACGTGGGGAGTCTGTGCGCCGATCTGCACAACGACCTTGTGCGGAATCTGGATAGCCGGCGCGTCCAAGTCGATGAACTTTGGTCGTTCGTCGGTTGCAAGCAAAAGAGCAAGGCACGGGGCAAGATGGGTGACGGTGACGCCTGGACGTGGGTTGGAATAGACGCCGACAGCAAGCTCGTTGTCTCCTATCTTGTTGGCCTACGCGAGGTATCCTACGCCCATGACTTCATCGGTGATATCGCGGACAGGATCAAAGAACGGATTCAACTGACCTCTGACGGTCTCACGATGTACGTGAACGCAGTTATTGACACGTTCGGCCTGGACGATATTGACTTTGCCCAACTCATCAAACTCTATGGGTCCAGCGAAGATAGGGCTGGTGCGGCTCGCTACAGTCCGTCCGAGTGCATCGGCTGCTTGATCCATCCCATGCTCGGCGATCCGGACCCGAAGCATATCAGCACGTCATACTCGGAAAGGATGAACCTCACAACCCGTATGTGCAATCGGAGATTCACCCGCTTGACGAACGCCTTCTCGAAGAAGTGGCGGAATCACGAACACGCCATAGCGCTTCACTACTTCGTCTACAACTTTTGCCGCAAGCACCTAAGCCTTGGTACTACTCCGGCTATCGCGGCGGGCATTGCGAATAAGGTCTGGAAGATCGAGGATTTGGTCGGTATGCTGGTAGAGAGAGAAAACCAGAACGCGTGTCATGGGCGGATCAACCGGGCTGATAAGGCATAGATTTGAGAGTATACCACTACCGACACATAGGTAGTGGTTCACTCTCAATTTCTTCATATCACCCGGAGTATACTTCCCATGCGTGAAGCGAGGAAGAGATTCTGCTTGCCCCTTGGGTCGCGTCGTGGGTTTCATAGCACGCCATGAGCAGGGAGAAACCAAGAAAGAAGTACAAGGTTGTGAGGACAGATCGGTCGATCATTGGAGAGACTTCAAGTGTAAAGGCAGTAGGGAAAAGAATGTACGACTTTCTTACGCATCCATACAGTAGACGAAATAGTCTCGGCGCTGCGCAAGGAGTTGTCTAAAGTCAAGGCGGACGAAGAGCAGCGGCTCAAGGAGGAATACACCTTGGGATATGCCATGATCGCGTTTTCTGGCGACAAGAGGGTGATATCGCCACATACCGACAAGCTCGTTGAGGCGATGAGTTACGATGATTTCCTGGCAGATCGCAAGACCCAGGATGCCGTGATCCGTAATGTCGAAATCATTGGGGAAGCGGCTCGTTCTTTGCCGGCGGATTTCACGGAACGGCACGAGGATATCCCGTGGAGTGACATCATTGGGATGCGAAATATCCTTGTTCACCAGTACTTTGGGATATTGCCCGATGTGGTCTGGGACGTAATCAAGAACGAGTTGCCGACACTCCGGTCACAGATTGCCGAGTTGTGACCGAGAAGCCACCCGCGAACACACGAATCTGCCCTTGATGAAGACCAAGACAAAGTAGCCCGCGATTTCAGAGGTCCTTCGTTCTTTCGGGAAGCGAGAGAAAGGGCTGCGAGTGTTGCCCACAGCCCATGGACTCGACTGATCTGGCGAGGTTTCTTTACGTTGTCTTGCGGCGCAGCCGCCAGCCGGCACAGCTCAGGCCAATGGCTCCGAGAAGCACGGCACCCGGCAGCGGGACCGCAGAGACATCGGCAAAGGTCATAATTTCCTGAACGTCGGCCCAGTGAGTCCCGCCTACCACCTCGTACTTAACGTACCGGAGAGGATCGCCGGATAGCATGTACGTGTCACTGTAGATGCTCGCGTCCGTATCTTCGGCCCACCAATCGGAAGCGATCAGGGTCCAATTGGCCGCGTCCGTACTTGTGTAAAGGTTGTAGACGTTCGTGTAGCCGAAGTAGGGGTCATCTTCCCACAGCAGGCCGAAGACGGTAATCTGGCCAACGGGATAAGCGTTCTGGAGATCAACAACCAGCCAGTGAGGATTGGATGGGGTGCCGTGCGAGCCAGCGCTCCAACCTGTCGTCCAGTCGTTAACGGGACCAGTGGCACCATCAATTGCATTGCCGGGCAGCCACGAATCAATCGGCCCGCCCCAGTCGGGACCGTAGCCGTGTGCGTCCGCCGATGCCACGCCGTAGATTGGTGCGATATTCGTCAAGTCGCCATAGCTGACCGAGACAATCGCCAGAGACACAAGTAAGACGGGCCATAATGGTGGATTGGAACGGCTTCTCATTGTCATCCTCCCTTTCTGCGAGACAGGTTCTCACACCTGTCTCCTGCAAAACCATAATGTTTCCCCGCGGCATAACAGATAACGCCTGCCTGCGCGCGCGTGTCGAACACTCTCTATCTTTTTTCATCCTTCGGAGGTGGTCCCCGCCTGTTTCCTGGTGATCCTTGGCACTCTCATTCATAGTGCACAAGCGATTGTATGGGGGGGGGTACTTGTCAAGCAAAAAATCGACACTTTATTGGACTTTCTGCAATTCTTTTGTGATCGAGCGCGACATGAACCAGGCAGTGTTGACGGGGCAAGAGGAATTCCGTATCCTGAGTTTCAGATGCGGCAGATTGCTGCTTTAAGAACGATCAGCGGGGACCGGAAAATGGTTAGAATAACAGGTTACATCGAGAAAGACTCCGAGACGGGCCTCTACGTGGCAATTGTGCCGGGGATTCCAGGGGCACACACCCAGGCGGAGACACTCGACGAACTTCAGCAGAATCTCAAAGAGGTAGTCGAGTTGTGCCTGGAAGAAATGGATGAAGAGGCGAGAAAGCAAATTCCTCAATTTGTGGGCATCCAGCAGCTTGAGGTGGCTGATTGAGTAGGCTGATACTTGTCGATGTTGCTCGGATGGAGAAGCTGCTCTTTCGGTTGGGTTTTGAGAAAGTCCGGCAGAAAGGCAGCCATGCCTTTTACAGACACCCGGATGGACGAGTGACAACAATCCCACATCATAAGGGCAGAATGCTGGCTCGCCCACTGATCAGGGACATCCTGCGAGAGATCGAGATCACGGTTGAGCAGTACAACGAGCTTCTCGATGGATAGTTGGCAGAGTAGTTCTCAACCCACGCCTGTTCGGTCGAAACACGGCTTGATCCGCTGCTGAACCCGTCTTCCCAACGTCCTGCGTTGGCGCAACCAGCCGACGTTATCGACGCCGAGGGCACCGTTGTTGTCATCACGGGCCCTGTTTCTGGCCCGCCGGCGCGGGTTTCGATTGCATCTTTTGCTGTTGCATTTTCATGACGATCTGCATGAGTTCCTGCACGTGCTGCTTCGGGATGGCCACGTTCACCAGCAGCTTGCCGCCGCCGACATCGCCGGCAAAGGGCGATACCGCTCTGGCGGGACGCGTCCACTGGAGGGACGGGGATGGGCGCAAACGCCATCCCCAGTTGCATCAAGCGCAGGATGTTGTAGGTGCCAAAGACCTGGGCCTTCTGGGCATCAGGCAGGAGGCTCAACGCCGCCTGGACTTCGCCGGCGATCTGAGTCGGTCCGCCGGCCTTGACCTGGTCGATGAGGGTGTGGATCTTCGTTTCCGGATCGGCCGCCAGGGTGTACAGCAGGAGGTTGTTCACGATCGCCAGCCGCAGGTCGAATCCTTCGCCAAACATTGTCTTCATCATCTGCGCCTGCATCTGCATCGGTGCATTCGAGGTGTTGGCATCCGCCGGCTGCATGGTGAAGTGGATCGAATCGATGGGAACGTCCTGGTAGGTCTCCACGTTCCGCTTGAGATCGAACCGCATCTTCATACCAAGCTTCTGGTAGAAATCGGCGATTGTGCCCTCCCTCATCATTTGGGAGCTTTGCTCGAGGACCTGGTAGAACTTCTGCTTGTCCTTCAAGGCGGCGACGTACTTGATCTCAAAGGGCGGCTTGCTCTTGAGGTTGGCCGCAAAAGACCACGCGATGGTTCCGCCCAGGGCGTCGATGCTGTCCGTCATCAGTTGTCCAAGTTTGGCGATGTCCTCTTTAGAGGCGGCCGCTCCCATCATGGCAGTGAAGAAGTCCATGTATTTGGGTGTCACCGTCTTGAGCAGTGCGGGGCTCAGCGAGATCACGCCGTTCATGGCGGCGCCGTTGTCGAGATAGCCGAGGAGATTGGGCCCCGGCTGCGGGGAACGATCCGTGCCCAGGATCTTGGCCATTTCCGTGTTCGGCACGGCGGCCACCGTGGACGCCAGCCGGAGCGCCGTCGCGCTGGGGTCCAGCGATAGGCTGACGAACTGGGTCTCCTGCATCAGAGAATCGAGCAGGGAGGCGTACATTTGCATGACGGCTTCCGGCGGACCGGCGAAAGGCTGGCCGGCGGCCTGCTTCTGAACGCTCGCCTGAACTTCTTTGATCTTCTGCTGGATCATCGGTCCGAACAGCTTGTTGGCGATCTGTACGTTGGCATAGATCCACGCCGGCGAGTCCGTCGCACGCTTGAGTTCCTCTGGGCCAAGCCTCTGGGCCAGGGATGCCGCGCCGGCGGAGTGGTCCAGTTCTTCGCTTCGGTCAGGGCCTGCTGGTCCGCCGCGCCGGTGAGCAGGAGGTAGCTGCCCATCTGGACGCCCGCGAGGCTTTGCTTGCCCTCCGGGCCGATCTTCAGGATTCCCTGCGCATCCGGCTTGGCGACATTGGGATTCGTGAGGAACTGCTGAAAGTCGCTCAGCGGAATGAGCACACCGAGCCGCTTGAGGTCCGGTTTCTCTCCGCCGGGCAGCGGCCCGAACACGGCGATGTCCCCGGCCATGTTGATCCCGGCCGGCTCCGGCTGGCCCAGGAACTGGCCCAACTGCGAACGAACCGGCATGGAGACGCCGAAGGGGGATAGGCCCGTCAGGAATTGATCCACCTGGGCCAGCGAGGTGGTCAGCTTGTTGATCCGCAAGCAGAACAGGGCGTCGGCCGGGATGATCTTCATCGGATCGTTCGTGGCCGGCTGGGCCGCACCGACGACTCCCGTTCCGGCGGCACACAGCGCCAGTAGGAGTGTCCGCAGCACGAGCGCTCTTTGAAGGGAGTTCACAGATGTCATTTGCTCTACCTCCTGATGATTTGTCGCTTAAGGGTTCACGATTCACTTGCAGGAATCATAGCAACAATTCCAGAATCGTCAATACTTCTGCAAAATGGAAATCCGGCGTGCGATCATTGGGGCGTGGGGGGAGGGGGCGGCCTGGGCTATTTCTCGAATCGCCACTGGTTGGCGGTCATGTCGTCGGCGGCCATCCATTCGACGTGCCAGTCGAGGTACAGGCCGTTGCACCCGTTTTTGTGGCGTGCCCTGGCGATTCGCCGGCCCAGGGTGATGTCCTGGCTGTCCGAGGTGGGCAGATGACCGGGATTCCAGACGTCGCAGCGATAGACATCGGCGTCCGTCGCCGCGCGGATGATCCCCCGCCAGGAGCCGTTCTCGTTGTCGGCGAGATAGATCGTGTCCGTTCGGCGCGTGCACTTGGTTAGCCGGGTCGAGGCTGTGATCTCCTTGCCTGTCCAGTCGTTTCGACTTGTGAAATCCCACCCGTTCACGACGAAGCAAATCGTCTGATCCTTGTCCGGGTAGCTGGGGCAGCGGTAGATGTCCACCGTGCGGTAGTCGTTGTCGATGGGGCTCTGGGCGAGAAAGGGCATGAACCGCATGTACCAGGCCCTCTCGCCGGCCGAGCCCCGGGGGATCATCTGGTCCCAATCCTCGGCGTACAGGTTCGTGCCGATGCCGATCTGCCGCAGATTGTTTTGGCAGATGACATTCTTACCCTGCTCGCGGGCCTTATGCAGCACGGGAACCAGGATCGCCATCAGTAGGGCGATGATCGCGATGACCACGAGCAACTCGATCAGCGTGAATGCACTGTTGCGACGCACTATGATACCCATGCCTCCCAGGGCTGTCCTTGTCAATAGCTTCATTATACCCCCGCCGACGCGCAAGGCGAAAAGAAAAGCCGTGCACGAAGACCACGGAGAGGAACGATTCGGACACGGATTCACACGGATGAACACGGATCTTCAGCGGAGAACTGATAACTCTTTCTCAACCACGGAGGACCCAGCGCGGCCTTCGGCCGCAACCAAAACCAACGCGCGCAGGGACGCGGAGGCGCAAAGAAGAGCACGCCCGTAGGATGGGCTTTAGCCCATGCGGTCCTTCTCCCAATCTGCTGAGGCAGCATGGGCTAAAGCCCATCCTACGGGACTCTGCGTCTCTGTGCGAATCATAATTCCTTTTGTTTTTGGGACTTACACGCTCTTTGCTGAAAATGCTTGTCAACATAACAAGATGTGGCGCCTTTGCAGTACGGAGAAGATGCAACCGCAGAGGACGAAGAACCCACTACTGCCTACTGTCCGCCGATTGCGCCGATTTTCGCGCCCTTCGTGGTTGAAGAAGAATTGTTTTTGGTGTGCACAGCACACCCTACACCGCTTAGCCGACGATCAATTCCTGGAGTGACCGCTTGGGCACGTGATGGACACCGGCGCCGTCCCGCCAGTATCGGATGTCTCCTGTCGGGCCGACTTCGTCGATCACCACCTGCTCACGCGGCTTGCCGAGCGCGATGACGAGCAGGATTTCATATTGGGCCGGGATGTCAAGTGTCTTTCGAAGCTCTTCCCGTCGGATCAGACCGATCATGCACCCGGCCAGACCTTCTTCTCTCGCGCCGAGGAGAATGCTCTGGGCGGCAATGCCGTGGTCGCAGCCGAAGGTGTTGTTGATCGCTGTGTCGCCGAGAATGACGACGTAGGCGGAGGGCCGCTCGCCCTGGGCCGGTCCGCTCCAATCCTTCAGATAGGCGGCCCACGCCAAGTGCCGGAAGATCCGGGCATTCCTCTCAGAGTCGCACGAGAGGATGTACTTGAGCGGCTGAAGGTTCGCCGCCGAGGCGGAAAGTCGAGCCAGGTCCACCAATTCTTCCAGCGTCCGGTGCTCGACCACGAACCCCTCGTCGAACCGCCGGCAGCTTCGATTGCTGATAATGAGGTCTCGTAACATGCCTGCGCACTCCATCGTATGTGTTCAGATTGAACGCGTTATGCGCTGGGTGGCGTCGTCAAGGCCGAAGGCCTTGGCGATAGCTCCTCTGTGGCGAGGCCAAGATGGCCTCGCGACGCAAGGGCGGGACGCCCTCGCCACGAAGAAGACCATCGCCAAGCTTCGCTTGACGATGCCGCCCGGTCGTTTCTGTACTCTTGGCCCCGAAGGCCGAGGAAGGATTCCGTTGGGGTCATTGCCCGCTTTTCGGCCGGATCTCGATCTCCAGCGTATCGTTCTTCGACAACCTCACTTCCCGGCCCAGCTCGATCTCCACGCGACCGTCACGCAGCGTGGGGCTACAGGCGACGGATGTGTCTTTGAGCAGGACCTTTGCCTCCACGGCCTTCCAGTCTTGGGGGACGGCCAGCGCCAGGCTCTGGAGCTTCAACTGGCCCCAGCGCAGGTCGATTTGCTCTCGCTGCACGTCCGCTGCGCGGGTCTGGGTGAATGATCCCCATCCCTCTGCTCCCGTGAAGGCGGCCCGGAAATTATCAGGCGTGATCCGCGGCGCGAAGCCGATATGCCCGTTCGGGCCGTGGTACTCGAACCCGGCCAAGGCCGTGTAGACGCCCCAACTGGCCATCGCCCGGGCGTAGTGGTCGCCGCATTCGATTTCGTTGAAGGGGTTGTGCTTGGCCGGCTGGTAGCGCTCGTGGACGCCGTGACAAATGGCCAGGGCTTCGGGGACCATGTCTTCCCAAACCATGTGGCCGGCGACTTGGTACTCGATACCCGTCCAGACCTCTTCCCGGTATCGCACGCCTTCTTTGAGGTACGGGCTCTTGGGCCAGGTGCAAGTGAGAAGTCCCGGCTCGCCCGGCAGCGCGAACCATCGCTCCGGCGGATGGGTCTCGTTGTACGGACCGACGTCCGGGGCCCAGTTGTATTTCCAGATGGAGCGCAGGGCCTGCTTCACCTGCTCCGGCGGATAGATGTAGCCCAGGGCAAGCTGATGCGACCAGCCCTGTCCGAAGAGCTGGTCCGAAAGGCAGCCCTTTTCGTACTGATTCTTGGGGTGCTTCGTCAGATCGACGGCCTGAATGAAGTACTCGCCGTTCCATAGGCGATCCATCGTGAGGTCCACGCCGCTCTCGAAGATCTTCTCGCAGCGTTCCGCGAAATCCTCATCGTTCATTTCCCGGGCCATCTCCGCCGCGGCGTCGAGTGCGGCCAGGTAGAGCGAGCCGACGAACGTGTTGGGTCCCTCGAAGTCGATGTCATACGTGTTGGGTTGACTGTTCTCGATCAGACCGTCGTCATTGCCGTCCTGTTTGATCAGGAATTCGAGGGCCAACCTGATCCGCGGCCAATTCCGCCGCAGGAAGGAGCTATCCGGCGCGCACAGGTGCTCGCGGTAGGCCTTGAGGATCGTGCCGCACTGGCCGTCCGCCGCGTAGCTGCGGTTACTCCGGAAGCCGACGAGGCCGCTGGTCGAGTCGAACCCCTCGCCGAAGTCCTGCATCTCGCGGGCGCTGCGTTCCAACTCCGGGAACAGCCGGGCCGCCGCGTGGGCGTAGTTCCAGACGTGCGTGCACGTCCCCTCGCAGCAGCCGACGCCTTCCCAGGCCCAGAACCGTCCGCTGCGCCGCCACTGGCACGTGCCCGTCGCGAGCGTCGAGACCGTCGAGTGCAGCCGGAACAAGAGCCAACGAGGCAGGGTGCTGTCCTCGTAGAACGTCTGATGCCATTTCTTCGTGTCGCCGGCCAGCCGGTCGTGATTGTCGAGGACGTACTGAGCGACTTTGGTCGCGTCGGCAAAGCGGGAGTCATACTCGTGGCCCTGCGGATGATTCGGGAAGGACCAAGCCAAGACGAACGTGAAGGTTCGCGCAGCGCGGGGAGCCAGTTTCACCGCCTTGGTGGCCAGCGCCTCGCTTCGTCTCTCCGTGACGGGATAGGTCACGTCCAGGGTGGCGTGGAGCAGCTTGGACCATCCCGAAGGTGATTCGACGATCTCCCGCGTGTTCTTCGCGGAGATTCCCTCTTCCGCAAAGGCGAACACGAGCGAGCCATAGTCGGGCAGCTTGTCGAACGGACCCAAGTTGCCTTCGGAGGACTCGTCCGCCAGCTCGATTTGGTCAAGATTGATGTGTCCCCATCCGCCGGACTGGCGGTCCACGATCTCGAGGCGGGCCGTCTTTCCCTGCAAGTCCTCGACGTTCCAGAAACGCCATTCGAGCTTCTCGTTGTCCTTGCCCGTAGCGGTCCGCACGGTCTTGCCGTCGAGGAGCAGGTTGATGCAGGTCTGGTCCGCATGGTTGCCGCCGCCGATGAGGAAGTTGATGTACTTGCGGGAGACTTCGAAGGCAGGGGAGGTGAGTGTGCCTTGCGGGCCGTCACCTCCGAGGAACGTGTTCACCAAGCCCTTTCCCTGAAAGCCGCCGACCGCCTGCTGGCTGGGCAGCGTCCCATGAGCGGGGCCTTTGCCGAAGGCTTCGCCGGTGGTCGCCCAGTCGCCGTAGTCGTCGCCTTCGAAGTCGGCCAAGACGATTTTGGGCCGAGGCGCGGGGACCTGTTCCTTCGGGGTCTCCTGGGCCGTGTGGACGATCAAAATGCGGCCTTTGTCGCTTACGATCCGGCTGTGTCGCGTTGCATGCACGGCTTTGGCGGAATCGAAGCACACGGCGTTCTCCAGCCAGCCCAGGACGCCGACGCGTTGGACCTCGTCCGACGTGTTCTTCAGCGTGACGTGGAAGATCGTCGCGGGAAGTGCGGAGTCCTTCGCATTGAGCGGAATGAAAGGCGAGAACGCCTCCATTTCCACCTCGATGGGGAAACCGTCGGCCCGGTAGCGAACGAGCCCGATGGGGTACTCGCCGGCGAACTCGACCCGGCCGAAATCCTGGTTCAGCGGCCGCACGATGGTCTTGTCGCCCGATTCGAGAACCACGGCGAAACCGGAATCGACGGGGGAGTCGGGCCGGTAGGTGCGGTAGTTGTCGCGGCCGTAACCGCTGAAGATGTGCTTGTTGAAGATTTGCCACAGGCCGAGCGTGCCGTCGCCGCGCAGGTACAGTTGTCCGCACGCGATGCCGCCGACGGGCATGCCGATGGTCTCCAACTCCTCGCCCGCGTAGACCGCCCGCTCGCCACGCTGGAACAGCATGCGAATGTACTCCGGCGACAAGTTCTTGTCCGCGGGGATGAGGGGCTTGTCCTTCGGTGTCTCTTGCGCGATGGCAACGATTGTCCAGGACAGCAGGGCCGTCAGAATGGCGGCGGCTTGAATCAGTCTGTGCTTGTTCATCATCGGCTCCCTTTCACTCTGGGTGCATCTGCGATTTCGGATCAGGGATTGGTGATTTCGGAGGTAATCCGCAATCATCAATCCGCAATCCGCAATTGCACAGCCCGCAACGTCGGCTCGACGATGTGCAGGTCGTTCAGAAACGGCTCGGTGTACTGGATGTCGCCGTACTCGGCCCCGTTGAAGTGGTGCTGCTTGCCCACGTGGTTGTTCCAGTCCACGCCCTCGGTCAGGAAGCCTGTGTCTCGCTGATGGTGCTTGGCAATGGCCCGCAGAATGGTCAGGCCGTTCTGCTTGTATTGGTCGTGGTCTGTGTCCTGGTAGGCTTCGAAATAGGCCAGAGCCGCCTCGGCGTTTTCCCAGAGATACGCCGTGTCCCAGCTTTTCTCCATGTAGAGCAGGCCCTTGGTCGCGACACCGTGGCGGTCGTCCGTCATTTTGAACTGGCCAAGGCCGGCGAGACATTTGTCATAGGCGAAGGCACGGACCTTCTCGTCGCTGAGGAGCTTGGCCACCTCGCGCAGGGTGCGGAATGCAACGGAGTAGGCGACGTTCTCGTGCTCGTCGTAGGTGTCGTGATTGATGCTTCCGAAGATTCCGCTGCGATCCACGAAGACCTGCACTTTCTCGCGGACAGCTTGCCTGTAATCCGCGAGACCGTGCTGTGTGAGGGCGGCGTTGAGTTGGATGATGAACAGACCGTCGGCGCTCTTCTCGAATAGTATGTCACGGTCGCCGTAGGCGTTCTGGGGGTAATGCTGGCCGTCGGGCTGGCACCGGCGCGGATACCAGCCGTTGAGCGTCGGCTTGACATTCCGGTCGATCCAGTCCGCCGTTTTCACCGCGACGCTCTGCATCTTCGCTTTGCGGGGACCGTCCAGCAGATCGCTGAACACCAGAAGCTGATAAGCGATCTTGGCCATCGAGCCGGGGCAGAACCAGTTGTTCTTGTGCTGGTAGTTGAGGCAGAACTGATCGGTGGTTGTCTCGCGGTAGCCTGTGATGAAGCCGGTCTCATAGTTGATGAAGCCGCCCTCCAGGACGTGGTCCAGTACGGACAGGGCCTTCTCCTGGAGGGCGGCGTCCTTGTTGTGCCGGCCAAACGCGTACAGCTCGTAGGCCCCGCCGACGGCGTTGGCCGCCCAGCCGGGGCCTTCGAGATTGCCAAAGTCGTGCCAGCCCATGATATTGCCGTCTTTATCCACGAAGCTGGACTTGCTGGACAGATGACCCTTGTACTCGACCAGCGTTCGCTCAACTGTGAAGCGGACGGAGTCTTTCGCCGAGTCGAGGATCGTGTAGCTGGGGTCCTCCGGCAGATAGAAGGGGTCCTGTAGCCCAGCCGCCCTCGGCTGGGAATTCAATGTGCCTATACTGTTGACGCCTGCTCCCAATAGGAAGACGCACGCCAGAACTAAGCTCCAAACGCCGTGTCCTGTCATTTGGAACGGAGCGAAGGGATATGAAGGACCTGCTCTTCGTAGGTCGTGCGTTCCCGCACGACACTCCCGGGCGAGCGGGGACGCTCGCCCTACGAGGAGATCCTTCGCCTTCGGCTCAGAGCTTGCCCTGAGCTCCGCGAAGGGATGACAAGAGACGGTGACTTGTGGCTTCTGCCCGGTGCCATGTCTACGCTTGCGCAGACATGTTCCACCAGTGGAGGAAGACATGCTTACGCGAGCGTAAGCATGGCACCCGGCCTGCGGTTGCGGCACGACGCACATCATTCGCCGCTTGTCCATCATCAGCTCCCTTTTCGACCGGGGCGCATCTACGACTTCGCATCACCGGTTGTCGGCGCCATCTCCAGTTTCAGGTAGTCCAACCCGAACATGTAGCTTTTGACGGCCTTTTCGTTGGCCCCAATGATCTCGACCTTCAGCACGTGCTGGCCCTTGCTCAGCTCGTGCGTGCCCATATCGAGAACGCCGGTGGCGACTACGCCGTTGTGGTAGAGGTCGATAGGCCCGCCGAGCTTCTTGTCGTCGAGGGACAATTGCACGATGCCGTAATCCACCGCCTTGGTGAGTTGCATCGTGAGCTGGTAGGCGCCGGGCTTCTCCACCGGCATGCACAGATCAAGCGTGTCGCCCGGCTTGCCGTCGGTCCACCACAACTGCGATTCATTGCTCCAGTCGGGGCCGTAGCCCGCCATGTCCTGCGGTGCCGGATTGCCGGCGGTCTTTCGCAGGATCTTCAACTCCTCACCTTCGAGGGCGCCTTTGACTTTGTTGGCGACCTCGACGGAACCCCAGTATCCCGTGCGTTCTCCCACGGGTACAGGCTCATACGGATCTTTCTGTCCGGCGGCCTGATACCAGTAGACCGTGGCGGCATAGAGCGTCGGCTTACTGTTCGGGTAGTACTTCTCGATGGCGGCTTCGAAGGATTTCTCGAAGGGGATGTTGTCCGTGATGTGCCAGCGGTTGACGGAGACGTGGCCCTTGTTGTTATTGCTGATCGTCTGATCGTGGTAGCAGTTGGCGAAGAGCGTGGGATTACACCAGGCGTAGCCGAAGTAGTCCTCGGAGCCGGTGCCGATGGTGGAGGGGAACTTCTCGCCGTCGACGAAGAACTTCTCATCGCCCTCGCCCCACCAGCCGCCGCGCGGGTTCCAGACGTGCAGCATCACGCCGCAGAACCGGCCCCGACCCTGGGTCTTGAGCATGGTCCAGTCGATCTTCCTGCGCACCGGGTCCTCGGGCAGGAAGGCGTCCCGATGCCACTTGGCGTGGAACCGCCCAAGAGTCTCAATTGGCTGCGTAATAGAAGCATGGAAAATCCCGAAGTTGACTTTGCGTTCCTTGTCACCTTCATTTCTTAGCTCTATTCTTGCACCCTTCGCAAATGGCATGTACCAATGGCAATAGAACCCGTCGTTCCTCATGCCCAAAGGCAGAGACTTGTACTTGTTTACCCCCGGCGCGGTGCCAAAGAAGTCCCCCAAAGGTGCCCAGACGCTTGGCTGTGACTCGCCATCCCAGTATATGCACAACACAAGCTCGCGCAAGACATCGTAGTCCTCTGGAGATTTGGGCAAATCAAGAACACTGACGAAAAGGTGAGTGATTGCCCGCTGGCCTTCCAGTGTTTCAACGGTTGCCGCGGAACCGGGAGCAACGGTGGCTCCGGTCATACGCAATTGCGTGTCCTTGGATGTCCTGAGCTCCGAGGAACCAGACTGACTCAGGATCAGATTTGCTTCATCCAGTGCCTGGGATTCAGCGGCGGTCAACTGCCGCTGGAAGGTCGGTAACTGCGTGCCCTTTGGGTACGTCGTGTAGACGAACTGGAAATAGGCGCCCCAACCCTTGTCCGCCACGATCTTGCACGACTTCTGGTAGGGGATCGGCGTGTAGTTGTTCCAGCCCATCGCGACCGTGTGGACCAGGGCCGAGCGGGTGAAAGGCTCATTCTTGCCGTCGAAGTAACCCTTGAACGGCAGGTCCACGACAGGCTCTTGGGCTCCGTCGAGGTAGATGCGGACGTGGCCCTGCTCGGGCCGTGCCGACCAAGTGCGCCAGATGCACCCGGGGCCTTCCATCTCGGCGAACACGAACGAGTCGCCTTCGCGGCGGATGAAGCCGTCGCCGTCCCCGTTGGCGTCCCAGCCGAGGTACTGGCCGGTCGCCTCATCATACCGGCTCTTGCGGTCGTAGCTGGACCACTGGGCGCACTTTTCGCCTGGCTCAGGCAATACGGCCAGACGCTCCAGGTCCGTCAATCGCTTGACCAGATCGACATAGGTCAGCTTCTGCGGCTCGGCGGCACTCGCCGCACCGGCGATGAGCAGGGACAACAGAAGTAGGGTGGGGCTTGCCCCACCAAACAGGTTCCGGTGGGGCAAGCCCCACCCTACATGGGGAACTCGTGCAGCGTACTTCATTCTCGGCCTCCGAATTGACGATTTGCCATTTCGCGGCGCCAGGCTCGCGCCCGACGCCTTGCGAATAGTAAATCGCAAATAGCCAATCGTCAATCCAAAGGCTTGATGCAATCAGGGCAAACGCAAAGTCGAAAGACCTGGGGGGGTGGCAGCGTCAAGCGGAGTCTTCGGAGCTTGGCGATGGTGGATTTCTTGTGCGTAGGACCATCGTCAAGGCCAAAGGCCTTGGCGATGCCACCCAGCTCTTGTCGCGTCCCTCTCGCTGCTACCTGCCGTACTTGACCGGCGAGCCGTAGGGCGGTGTGTTCGGGATTGTCACCTTGCGGCCCAGGATCAGCTCCGCCAGTGCCTTGTCCACGTAGTTGATCTTGCCGGCGCTGGGCTCTTTCTTGTCCTGCGGGGCGCTGTCGATCGCGCCGTCGTAGGCAATCGTGCCGTCCTTGGCGATGATGAACATGTGGGGCGTCGTGCGGGCGCCGTACCTTCGGGCCACGTCGCCCGAGCGGTCGTCGAGGATCGGGTAGGGCAGCTTGTGCTTCTCGGCGAACGCCCGGTTGGCCTCCGGCGTGGTCTTGATCGAGCTGTTGACGGCCAGCCAGACGACCCCCTTTCCCCGGTACTTTTTAGCCGTCGCCAGCATCGTATCGGCCGTCTCATGGTGAAACTTGGAGTAGGGGCATTCCGGGTTGAGCCATTCCAGGACGACGATTTGGTCCTTGTAGTCCGAGAGCTTCACTTTTCTGCCGTCGAAGCCGTCCAGTTCGAAGCTGGGCGCCTGCCGGACACGGGGGCCGATCAGGTCGGGCCGCGCCACGCGATTGCGAACCGTTCTCTGCAACTGCTGTTGCTCTTGCTCCAACTGGCGCAGGGTCTCCTGAAAAGCGGTCTGTTGCTTGGTGATGAGGGCCTCGATCTGCTTGGCGGTCTGCCCGGCTCTTTCCTTGGTTGCCGTTGCGCGGATGGCGCTAAGCTGATCGATCAGGCCCTGGTGGGCGGCCTTCATCTCGTCGATCTTTTGCTGAAGCTTCTGCACCTGCTGGGCCTGCTCGGCGCCTTGCCGCTCCACAGCGGGGGCTTCGCGTTCGGGCCGGGTGGGCTCGGCGCTTTGGCCGAAAGTCGTCGAAAACAATGCCAGAACCACGAGTACGGTGCCCATCGAAACAGCGGTTCTCTTCATAGCGGCGTTCTCCTTAACGTAATGACATGGACCGGTAGGGTGGGTTGAGAACCCACCCCACACGCCGAAGTCTACCACACCTGCTGGCAAGTGCAAACTCCCTTGCTGTCGAAAACCTTGAAGGTCTACCGGTCTGAGCGACGGTGGGCCAGCGCGGCCTTTACCCGGCCGAGGAATTGCGCGATCTCCTTACTCGCGGCCCGCGGGTCATTCAGGTTGCTCTCGATCATCGCTACGAGCCTGGAGCCGATAATCACGCCGTCCGCGCCGGCATCGGCAATGCTCTTGGCGTGTTCGGGCGTGCTGACGCCGAAGCCCACGCAGATGGGGACGTTCGTCAGGCTTTTCAGTTGTCGAATCAAGCCTTCCACGGCGGTGGAGAGGGCCTGCCGACTGCCCGTGACCCCGAGCAGTGAGACGGTGTAAATGAAGCCGGTCGTCTTCGCTGCGATTCGCTTCATCCGGTCCGGCTCGGTGTTCGGCGTGACCATGAAGACCGTATCCAGACCGGCGGATCGCGCCGGCCCGGTCACTTCGTCCGCATCGTCGATGCTCAGGTCCGCGACGAGGACGCTATTGACGCCTGCCTCGTGGAAATCCTTGAAGAACCGCCCGGGGCCAGTGTCGAGGGCATCCCGCCCTCGAATCGCGGGCTGGAAGCCCGCGACACGACCGAGGCCGTACTGCTGGATCAGGTTGTAGTACATCAGCAGGCCGATGGGGATGTCCTTGTGCTGCTTGACCTTCCGGATGAATTCGAGGGCCTTCGGGAGGTTCATGCCGCTACGCATCGCGCGGATGTCGGCCTTCTGGATCGTCGGGCCATCGGCAATCGGGTCGGAGAAGGGGATACCCAGCTCGAGGATATCCGCGCCCGCATCGACCGCCGCCTTGACGATGGCCAAGCTCGTATCGAAATCGGGATCGCCGATCACGAAGAAGGGGATCAGGGCAGTTCGGTTTTGGTTCTTCATCTCGGCAAATGCTTGCTGATAGCTTTTCATAGTGGGTACTCCATGAAGCGAGTGTCTGATTGCGGATTTCGGATTGCGGATTAGCCCAACGGCCCAAATCCGCAATCCGCAATTGATTCGCTTCTTGCCTTTTCCACGATTCCGACGTCTTTGTCGCCTCGGCCGGAGAGGTTCACTATGGCGACTGTCTCGGGGGGCAGCTTGCCTTTTTGGCTCACGATATAGGCCAGGGCGTGGGTGCTCTCCAGTGCCGGCAGGATTCCTTCCAGCTTTGTCAGCAGCTCGAACGTGTCGAGCACCTCGTCATCCTCGGCCGCGACGTACTCGGCCCGGCCGGTGTCCTTGAGGTAGCAGTGCTCCGGACCGACCGCCGCGTAATCCAGGCCGGCGCTGATCGATTCGGTGTCGAGGACTTGGCCGTTCTCGTCCTGGAGCAGGTAGGCCCTGGCCCCGTGCAGGATGCCGACTCTGCCGGCGGTGAGGCTGGCCGCGTGCTTACCGGTCTTGAGACCCTTGCCGCCGGCCTCGACGCCGATGAGCCGGACACCTTTGTCGTCGAGAAAGCCCGCGAACATGCCGATGGCGTTGCTGCCGCCGCCGACGCAGGCCACGACCATGTCGGGCAGTCGCCCGGCTTGTTCGAGACATTGTTGCCGCGTCTCTCTACCGATACAACTTTGAAAGTGCTTGACGATGGTCGGGTAGGGGTGCGGGCCGGCCGCCGAGCCGAACAGGTAGAACGTGTCCGTCACGTTGGCGGTCCAATATCGTAGGGCGTCGTTGATCGCGTCCTTCAGCGTCCCGGTCCCGCCTTCGACTGGCACCACCTCGGCGCCGCAGAGCCTCATCTTGTGGACGTTGACGCTCTGACGCTCGATGTCCGTGACGCCCATGAAGATTTTCGTCTTCATGCCCAGCAACGCGCCGACCATCGAGGTTGCCAGGCCGTGTTGGCCCGCCCCGGTCTCCGCGATGAGCTTGGTCTTGCCCATGTACTTGGCCAGAAGTCCCTGGCCGAGGCTGTTGTTGATTTTGTGAGCGCCGCCGTGGAGCAGGTCCTCGCGTTTGAGGTAGACATGGAACCCCACGTATTCGCTGAATCGCCTCGTGTGATAGAGCGGGCTCGGCCTGCCGGCGTAGTCCTTGTACAACTGCGCCAGTTCCGCGACGAAGGCCTTGTCCTCGTGGAAGCGGTCGAACGCCTCCTCCAATTCCTCCAACGCCGGGATCAGCACCTCCGGCACATAGTAGCCGCCGTACTCACCAAATCTGCCGCTGTGTTTCATATCCTCGCATCCTGTGTAACTAGGGTTATTGCGGATTTCGGATTAGCCGCGACGCATTTCTCAATCCGCAATCCGAAATCGAGTCACGCTCTCAAATGTCTAATGTTGTCGAAAAGGGCTTTCATCTTCTTGTGGTCTTTCTTGCCGGGTTTGGCCTCCACACCGCTGCACACGTCAATCCCGTAGACGCCCAGCTCGACGGCCTGCGCGGCGTTTTGCGGATTGATCCCGCCGGCCAAGAAGATCCGTTTTCCGATGTGGCCGATGATGTTCCAGTCGAACGTCAGTCCCGTCCCGCCGTACTTCTTGGGGTCGAACGCATCCAGCAGGATCGCGTCGGTCGAGAAGGTATTCACCTGCTCGAGGTCGCTGGCGTCCTTGATCCGCAGGGCCTTCATCGTCTTGGCGCTGTCGTAGGCCAGCCAGCGGCAAAACTCGGTATTCTCATCGCCGTGCAACTGCACCCAATCCAACTGGCACAAAGCGGCGATTTCGCGAATCTCCTCCAGGGAGCTGTTCACGAACACGCCGGACACGTCGACGAAGGCCGGCAGTTTCCGGATGATCGCGGCGGCCTCCTGCGGCTGGAGGTACCGCTGGCTCTGCGGGTAGAAATTGAACCCGAGCAGGTCTGCCCCCAGGTCCATCGCCGCCGCCGCATCGTCGTAGTTCGTAATTCCGCAAATTTTGACCTTGGTTATCATCATAAGTTCAGCTCGAAGGACAACGGAGGTCACGCCTGGTTCGAGACCTCGATCAGTTTGTCCAGACAATGCAACGCCTTTCCTTCGTCAATTGAAGCCTGCGCCAGCGGGATCGCCTGCTCGAAGTCGTTCGCCAGAGCGGCCACGACGAGGGCGGCGGCGGCGTTGAGCAGGACGATGTCACGCCGCGGTCCCTTGTCCTTGCCCGCCAGGATAGCGCGAATCACGGCGGCGTTGGCGATGGCGTCGCCGCTGCCCAGAACGTCGATGGATGCATTCGAGATTCCGTAATCACTCGGGTCCAGCTCGAACGATTCGATCTTCCCGTCCCGCAGCTCGACGATCCGGGTTTTGCCGAGCAGGCTGATCTCGTCCATGCCCTGGCCATGGACGACAAAGGCTCGCTTGGCCCCGAGCATTCTCAAGCTCTCGGCAATTCTGTCCAGCAACTCGACGTCGGAGACGCCCATGACCTGTGCCTTGACACCGGCGGGGTTGGCGAGCGGGCCAAGGATGTTGAACGCCGTCCGGAAGTCCAGACTCTTGCGGATCGGTTGCACGAATCGCATCGCCGGGTGGAACTTGGGCGCGAACATGAAGCCGATGTGGGCCTCCCGGATGCACTCGGCCACGACGTCCGGCCCGGGGTCGATGTTGACGCCGAGCTCGTCGAGGACGTCGGCTGAGCCGCACCGGCTGGTGATGCCCCGGTTGCCGTGCTTGGCGACATACGCGCCGGCGCCCGCCACCACCAGGGCGCTGGCGGTCGAG
This sequence comes from Phycisphaerae bacterium, assembly GCA_026386805.1. Classification (GTDB taxonomy): domain Bacteria; phylum Planctomycetota; class Phycisphaerae; order Sedimentisphaerales; family Anaerobacaceae; genus PLanc-01. The sequence goes on from JAPLMX010000222.1 coordinate 32,190, forward strand.
ATATTGAACGTCTTGACGAACGCGCCGCCTGTGCCACAGGTGTCGATCATGTTCGGGACATCGACCTGCACCCGCACGGCGTGGTCCCGGAGCGACTGCGCCAGGCCGGCAATCTCGCCCGAGGTGGCCCGCTTCATTCGCATCATCGCCAAGAAGGCGGCGACCTGGACCTCGGAGACCTGGCCTTCGAAAATGGTGTCCTGCAGCGCCTTGGCTTGCTCGAACGTCAAGTCCTTGCCGTTGAGGATGATTTCGAGATACTGCGTTATGCTCGCCATTTCTTATCTCCCCACCGGTTGTTTGCGACTGGCGGCGATCTGAAGAACGTTTTGGATGATCTTGCCGCCCGCGGGCGTCAGGATGCTCTCGGGGTGGAACTGCACGCCGAAGATCGGCAACGTCTTGTGTTCGACGGCCATGACGATGCCTTCGAAGTCGCCCGTCTTTTCCAGGCAGTCCGGCAGGGTCTGGGCTGTCAGACTGTGATATCGTCCTGCCTGCAACGGGTTCTCCACGCCTCGGAAGACGCCCTTCTCATTGTGGCTGATCCGCGAGGGCTTGCCGTGCATGGGCTCGGGGGCGTGGCCGATCCTGCCGCCGAAGTACTGCACGATGGTCTGATGTCCCAGGCAGACGCCGAAGATGGGCAGCTTGTCCTTGAAGTAGCCCACAGCCTTGAGTGACACGCCGGCCGTATCCGGATTGCCCGGCCCCGGCGAAATCACGAGCAGGTCGGGATCGAACTCAGCCGCCACCATCTTCAAGTCCTCGATGCTTGTATCCGCCCGATACACCTTCGTCCGGCACTGCCGCTTGGCGAAATCATCGACGAGGTTGTAGGTGAACGAGTCGAAGTTGTCGATGAATAACACTTTTCTATACGCTGCTTCCATCGGATTTCCTTTCAGGCCCGCCAGTTCTGCTTGGCTTGTCATCCTGAGCGAAGCGAAGGATCTGCTCTTCGTAGGTCGTGCGTCCTCGCGCGACGCTCTGGCGAGCGGGGACGCTCGCTCTACAGAGGCCAGATGCTTCACTGCGCTGCGCTCCGTTCAGCATGACAGTGCAATTGGTTGGTCTGGGGTTATGGCTCATACGATTATTTGGCCCGGATGGCTCTCAGGCAGGACCCTGCCTTGTGCTCGGTCTCTTCGAATTCGGTCTTGGGGATGCTGTCGTGCACGATGCCGGCGCCGACGCGGATATAGGCCGTGTGGTCCCGCACCTGGAGGCTTCGGATCGTGATGCAACTGTCAAACTGGCCATCGACCGTCAGGTACATCACGGCCCCGCCGTAGTAGCCGCGCTTGTTCTTCTCGAGCTTGCGGATGATCTTCATCGCTTCGATCTTCGGGGCGCCCGTGAGCGTGCCCATGTTCATCGTGGCAAGGTACGCGCTCAAAGCGTCGAGGTCGGGCCGGAGCACGCCCTTGACATTGCTCACCAAGTGCTGAACGGACTCGTATTTCTCGGCGGTCAGCAGTTCGGTGACGACCCGGCTGCCGGGGTTGGCGACGCGGGCGATGTCATTACGGGCCAGATCGACGAGCATCATGTGCTCGGCCAGTTCCTTGCGGTCCAGCTTCAGCTCGGCCTCGTAGCGGAAATCGGTGTCCGTATCGATCCGGCCGTCGATGCGGCCCCGGGGCTTGGTGCCAGCGATGGGCCGGATCTCGACGTGTCGCGGCCCCGTTCCGCTGACCCGCAGGTTCAGCTCGGGACTGGAACCCATCAGGATCGTGTGCGGCGTGTTCAGATAGAACATGTACGGGGACGGGTTCAGTTCGCGAAGCCGCTTGTAGACATCCAGCGGCTCGTCGGGACACGGCTCCGTCAGCGTCCGGCTCAGCACGACCTGGAAGATGTCGCCGTCGATGATGTGCCGCTTGGCGCGGCGGACCATGTCCTCGTACTCGTTTTGAGACGTGTCGGTGGAAGCCGCCGGCAGGGCGCCGTCGTGTCCCCGGCCCTTGGGCGGATCGAACCGGGCCATATTGAAGTAGTAGTCGAAGCTGCTCTGGGCCTCCGCGATGACCGCTTCGCGGTCGCCGTCGGTGATCATGCAGTTGACGATGACGTAACCCTGGTTGCTCTCGTGGTCCATCAAGAAGATGTTGTCGGCGAAGTACAGCTCATAGTCGGGGTTGCCCATGAGATCCTGCTCGCTGGCGGGCAGCTTCTCAAACTGGTCCACGAAGTCATAGCTGAGGGCCCCGAGCAGGCCGCAGGTGACTCGGAAGGGCTTGCTCGCCAAGTGAAACGCGAAGGCGACGGCCCGCAGGACGTCCATCTGGTTCGTCGTCTGCAGGCGGGTCTGCTCATCGACCGTTTCCTCGCGTCGCTTGATCCGGCCCATGACGGCCTCCGGCCCGAACCTGACCGATTCGCAGAACGCGAACCGCTCCCGATGGGCGGCCAGATAGCTCAACATCCGCTTACCGGGCTTGGTCAGGGCCTTGATGGTGAACTCGGAGCCTGTCCCGGTAAGATAGAGAGCGGGGCGGGCGGTGCCGAAGCTCAGCGCACTCGTGCCGGCCAGATACTCGCGGGACTCGAGCAGACAGCAGTTCTTGGCCCGGCCGTAATCGCTGAGCTTGGCGAGGAATTCGAGCGGGTCGCCCATGTCAATCTGCTTGACGATGGGGATGATCTGGCCCGGCTCCGCATTTTCAATGATCTGCCGATAATCTTCCATAACCTCACTTCCAAACTCAAGGTCTCATCGACTCGTCACTCACGGTACCAACAAAAAAAGCAGCCTGTCGGTTCCGACAGGCTGCTTCGATTCGAACTTGTTTGTTTTAGCGATTACTTAAGACAAGACCATCGCTCGCCTGCCGGATTTATCCTGCAGGCCACCAATACCCAAAAAACCCGAAGTTGGTGCAGCGATCATGCCTCATAGTCCATCTATTAAATCGATTCGCCCCGACTTTGTCAAGAGGAAAATCCGGAAATTCGGGATTATATATGATGATGAGCCCGAGCCCCAAGTGTGACGGTGCTCGCGCCGGGTGCCATGTCTACGCCTCGTAGGTACGTGTTTAGCCTCATGGGCAGTGCCTTGGGTGGCACGGCCAAAGGGTCCTCAAACGCAACTCATCGCGTTTGAGGACCCTTTGACCGTGGTTGCCCGCAGACGCCAGAACACGGTCAATCCTTCGGCAGGCTCAGGAGGGCCGCAGGGCTTGGCCGTGCCACCCGGCGTGATCGAATGCTCAGGCTAAACACGTGCAGGCGTAAGCATGGCACCCGGCTCCTTGTCCAATGACGTCGCGATCAACGCCATTGTCCCCGCACGGTACAGGATGCCGCACTTTTTTGCGTCAGCGGTCCCATATAATGGCGGGCGGTAGGCCGGGGGCGCTGGCCGGCGCAAAAAGGCGGGTCGCGGGGCCGGTTTTGTTCGGTTTTTGTTTGGGTTTTTCATAGGGGGCGGCCGATAGCACGGGGGTCGATAGGACACTGTTGGAAAAACGATCAGAGATCAGGGTGTCAAGGATGGATATGTACAGACTTAGACGGATCGAGCCTATGTGCAAATTCGGGCCGGGGGGGGAGTACCAGTCCGTGTGGCCGCCGGGCCGGGCGGACGAAGATGACTTGTCGGTGGGGCACTTGACCCGCTTGCTGGAGTCGCTCGCCGAGATCGTTGGGGTGCTTTCCGGGACCCGATGCGTCCGAGCGTCCGCTCCGGAAACGTCCTGTAATGAACCCGCTGTCACTCCTAAGGAGACGACCCCGGATGCGGCCGCGCGACACAGACCTTATCGACGGTTTGACCCCGAAACAGCTTCAAGTGCTCCGGCACATCGCCGCTTTCCACGGGAGCCAATGCTATTCCCCGACGATAGCCGAGCTGGCCACGCAACTGAGCCTCAGCCGCAGCACAGTGTTCGAACACCTCGGCGAGCTGCAAAGAAAGTCGTTGCTCACGACTTCGCCGGGCAGGGCTCGCTCTTTGAAGTTGACGCCCCAAGGGCAAAGACTGCTTAGGCATTCGCAGCCGCAGGAGGGCGAGGAGCCGGCGGCGTCTCCCACGGGCCTGCCGCTACTCGGGCGGGTCGCCGCGGGACTGCCCGTGGAAGCGGTCGAGAATCGAGAGACCCTGTCGCTGGGGTCCTGTTTTGGAACGGGTGACGATCTCTTCGCTCTCGAGGTCCGCGGGGACAGCATGATCGAGGAGGACATCCACCCGGGGGACTATGTCATCTGCCGGCGCGCCCAGAGGGCCGAGAACGGCGCGCTGGTCGTGGCCGTCGTGCACGAGGACCAGGCGACCCTCAAGCGATTCTACCAGGAAGGGGACCAGGCCCGCCTTCAGCCCGCCAATCCCAACTATGAACCCATCTACTGCGACGATTGCCGCATCGAGGCGGTGGTCGTCGGCCTGCTGCGGAAGTTCTGATCTGAAGCGATCTACCTGCCTCCGGCATGCCAACATTGCGCTTGCAAGACGCGTCCGCGTCGGGACAATAACGGTCTTGGGGTGTTGCAGTCCAGGAGGCGTTCGACTTCGGAGGATGGAATGCCACTTGCAGTAAAGAAAACGGAATGGCGGTATGAAACAGGGGGCAGTAATGCATAGATGCAAGGGGTTGGTGAGGGCACGCGGCGCGGGGCGGACGATCGTGGTGCTGGCGTTGTTGTTCGCGGCGGCGATGCCGGCCGGTGCGGAGAACTGGACACGATTTCGAGGGCCAAACGGACAAGGGATCAGCGCGGCCAAGACGATCCCGGCGAAGTGGTCGCCGCAGGAGTACAACTGGAAGATCGAGCTGCCGGGCGGGGGACATTCCTCGCCGGTGGTGTGGGACGACAAGGTGTTCGTCACCTGTGCCGATGAGAAGGCCCGCCAGGGTATCCTCCTGTGTGTCCGTGCTGCCGATGGGCAGGAGCTGTGGCGCAAAGAGTGCGGCCTGGACAAGGTCCCGATGAACGGACTGAACAATTACGCTTCTGCCACGCCGGCTCTGGATGACGAGCGCATCTACCTGTTCTGGCCGGGAGTGGATCAGACGTTGCTGATGGCCCTGACGCATGACGGCCGGGAGGTCTGGACCGCCAAGCTGCCCGGCAATCGGACACAGCATGGGATGGGCAGCTCGCCGATCATCGTCGGCGAGAGCGTGATTGTCACGCGGGAGCAGGACCAGAAAAGCGGCGGGGATATCCCGAGCGTTTGGCTGGCCGTCGATCGCAAGACGGGACAAGTGCAATGGCGCTACGAGCACCCGGAGAGCGCGAGTGCTTCGTATTCGACGCCGTGCGTGTATCGCGACCGGCAGGGGCGGGAGCAGGTGGTCTTCACGAGCAACTCGCGGGGCCTCGCCGCCCTCAATCCGCTTACGGGCAAGCTCTTGTGGCAGACCCCGGCCGCACTGCCGGCCCGCGTGGTCAGCTCGCCGTTCCTGGCGGGCGACCTGGTGATCGGCACCTGCGGAGAGGGCGGGCGGGGCATTCGACTGTCGGCAATCAGACCTCCCGAGGACGTATCTTCGGAGGCAAAGGAGGTCTACGGTCTGCAAAGCGCGGTGGTCCCCTACGTGCCAACCTGCGTGGTTCACGACGGGTACTTCTTCGGCTTCCACGATGGCGGCTTGGTGTCGTGTTTCCGCATCGACACGGGGGAAGTGCTCTGGAGCCAAAAGCCCGCCGGGCGGTACTTCGGCTCGCCGGTCTATGTGGACGGCAAACTCTATTGCATCACCGTCGATGGCGATGTCGTCGTGCTCAGGGCCGGTCCCAAGTATGAGTTACTGGGAGTGAACCCTCTGGGCGAGAAGAGCCACGCGACGCCGGCCGTCGCCAACGGCCGGATGTTCTTGCGAACCTTCTCTCATCTGATCTCGGTTGGGGGGAGGACGGACTGATGCGTTCCGTGTATCTCGGGCGGTTTTGGCGGCCGGTCTGCAACAGGGTATTTGCGCCGGACAAGACCCGCCGGCCGAGGAGAGCGTCACTGTGCGCCTGGTGCTTGCGGGGCTATCCGGTTCGTCAGGGCCACCGCAACAGGTCCTGAGACCTCTGGAATTCTTCCGCTGTGCCGTGGCGGGACCTGACCTGGTCGGTTCTGTAATAGAGGTAGGTGCTTGCCTGCGACGGCCCCAGGGAGATGGTGTCCCCATGTTCCAGCACGACGCCGGCCCCGTCCGGGTCCACCGGCGTGTCGTTCACGAAGGTCCCGCAGGTGCTGTGCAGGTCGCGCAGAACGTGGCGGACCCCGAAGCCGCCGACTTGCCGAAGCACTCTGGCATGAGTCCGAGAGATCTCACGCGGCACGAAGTACAGAGTGTCCACGGCACACCAGTCGGCGCGGGCTCGCGCCGGGGTCTCCAGAACCGTCGGCGGTCGGCCGAGCACGACGTCCTCCATGTCCAAAGGAATGATTCCGATGGTAGACGGCCCGGTTCCGAGGAGATATTCTCCGGAGACGAGCCGCTCCAGCGCCGCGATCATGCCGTGCACCCGCTCGGTTGCGTCCATGCTCATGATGAACTCGATCTCCTTGAGGCGTGACAGCCGAATGAGCCTGTCGATCTCAAGGAAGATCGGATCGACATTATCCATACGGTCCTCCTCCTGAGAGCCGTTCTTGCTCTGCCGGACGCTGCGCCTGGCAGGGCCGCCAACATGGTGATTGAGGCACAGCGTAAGACCGTAGTGTACGACCGGGCGAGGCCGTTTGTCAAGCCCGGTTTCGGAATCCTGAATCCGGTCCGAACTGTCCGGTTGCGGTCCCGCGCGGGGCATGTTATGGTACGCACAGCCGATCCGGATGCGGGTCCGGCGGCACGCAGGTTCGATTGGAAGAAAGGGTCCCTCCATGAAAGGCACACTGCGATCCAGGCTTGCCATCATGGCCGTCATCGTTCTCTGGCTGCCGGCCTCCGTCCTTCTTGCCCAGGTGCGGCGGGAGATCCGTATTCCGGATATCGTGGGGTGTAAGACGCTCAAGTGTGATTTCCACATGCACACGGTCTTCTCGGACGGTCTGGTCTGGCCGACCGTGCGCGTGGACGAGGCGTGGCAGGAAGGGCTCGATGCCATCGCGATCACGGACCACATCGAGTACCAGCCGCACAAGAAGGACGTCCCGACGAATCACAACCGCTCCTACGAGATCGCACTGCCCCGGGCGAAAGAACTGGGGATGCTCCTGATCCGAGCGGCGGAGATCACACGCCAGACCCCGCCGGGACACTTCAATGCGCTGTTTCTCACCGACGTCAAGCCGCTCGACACCAACGACCTGCTCGACTGCATGGCGGCCGCCGACAAGCAGGGGGCCTTCATCTGGTGGAACCACCCCGACTGGATTCCCGACAAGAAGGGCTGGTTCGACATCCATACGACACTGTACGAGAAGAAGTACCTGCGCGGAATCGAGGTGGTCAACGGGCGGTCGTATTACCCGACGGTTCATCAGTGGGCCTTGGACAAGAACCTGACCTTCCTTGGGAATTCCGACATCCACCAGCCGGTCGGATTGGAGCCAATGCCCCCCGGCGGTCACCGGCCTATGACGCTGGTGTTTGCCAAGGACAAGAACATCCCCGCCATCAAGGAGGCGCTAATCGCCGGCCGGACCGCGATCTGGTTCGAAGACAAGCTCATCGGGCGTAAGGAATACGTGGAAGCCCTGCTCATGGGGGCTGTTCGGATCACGGATATGGAACGGGAAGGCAAGAGGACGGTTCGGTTCACGATCAGGAACGATTCCGACCTGCCGATCGCGCTGCAGCGAGAGGGCAAGCTTGGCCCCAACGAACTGAACCTTCCTGCCAACACGTCGGCGCGAGTGAAAGTTGACGGGAAGGACTCCGAGGAGCCGACCGAGTTGGCGTATGTGGCGACGAACTTCCTTGTCGCCCCGGAAAAGGGGCTGCTGGTGAAGTTCCTCATCCTTGGCGGGTCCGATCTCAACGTCAAAGTGCAGTTCGGCGGGAATTGACCGGTATAAACGCCAAGCCCCACTCGGGTGAGCGGGGCTTGACGCTTGGTGGAGGCAGGTGATAGAGAGCTGCTATCATCAGGGAAACGATAGCGGTGTCGGTGTGTCTTGCGGCTCAGAGTTTGACCTGGGCATTGCTTGGGTTAAGGAGAAAGGTCTGTTTTGTCTTGGTGAAGCCGGATCCCTCCTGACGGTCGGCGGCAGCATGTCACGCTTGCCTTGGTCTTGACCGCTGACGCTTCTTTGGGAAGCGGGGACGGCAGCATTCGTCAAGTTCTCTGCCGGTGAGCGTGTCATGTTGTTGTCGAGGACCATCTTATCACCACCCTACCTTATCTTGTTGGAAACTCGTTTTATCGTTGTCTTCACTAAGAAGTGCCGCGGCAGGGCGAAAATGTAACGCGATTTTCCAAAAAGGCGCAAGTTTTTTTCGGACCTTCTTGAAGTCATTGTAATGGCAGGACTTACGTCATCTCCGACGGGGGGAACATACCGGAATAATCCGTTAAAGCGGCGCGCGGACTATCGGGGTTTTCAGTTGGCCTTGCGACCGAAGCAGAACAGGTGCTGGAAGCCTCGCAGAAAGACTTGGCCGTCGCTGATGGCGGGCGAGGCATAACAGGACTCGCCCAGCTCGTACTTGGCTACACGCTCGAGCTTGACGCCGGGCTTGATCACGTTGATCTGGCCGTCGTCGTTGATGAAAAAGACCAATCCGCCCACCAGAACGGGGGAGGCGTGATGCCGCCCGAGCTTCTCCTGCCAAAACACCTTGCCGGTGGCGGCCTCATAGCAGAACGCCGCGCCGGCATTGCTGATACTGAGCAGATAATCGCCCGCGACGAGCAGGGAGGGGACATAGGGCGCTCCCTTGGTGTCGCGCCAAACGACGTGGGTGTTCGTGACGTTGCCGCTGCCGTCGGGCCGGATCGCCAGCAGGACTTGTTTGGGCCAACTGCTGCTGATGAACACCAACCCGGCTTTTTCGCTGTATACCGGCGTGGCGACAAACTCTTCGGAGGGACCGTCCACCGTCCAGAGCTGTTGGCCCGTGTCGGGATCGAAACTGGTCACGCAACGGTCGCCGCACTGAACCAGTTGAGGGCGGCCGGCCATCGTGCGGATCAGCGGGGCGCTATAACTGATCCCCTGATGGGTGCGCCCGATGCGCCAGAGCGTCTTCCCATCCGTCCGGCTCAAGGCGACCAGGAAGGAGTCGCCCTTGCCGTCACCGTCCACGATGACCTTGTCCTGGTACAGCACCGGCTCATTGCTGAATCCCCACTCGCCGGCATGCGTCCCCGGCCGGACCAGCCAAAGTTGTTCCCCATTGGCCAATGAGTGGGCGGCCACGACGATGTCGTCGCCGACGCGAAAGGCCACGTAGACCCGCTCGCCGTCGGTGGCCGGCGTGCCGGAGGCGTAGCTGTTTTCCTTGTTGAGCTTCTCCAGAGGCCCCTGCACGACCGTCTTCTGCCAGAGGATCTTGCCGCTGGCTCGGTCGAGGCACAAGAGCACTCGCTCCTTTGTGGCAGGCAGGCCCGTGACGGTGCAGACGCGGTCGCCCCAAACGATCGCGGAGGCATGTCCTTGGCCGGGGATCTCGGTTCTCCAGAGCGCACCAGCGAGGTCCCAGTTGGCGGGGACGTTCTGCTCGATGCAGGTGCCGTCGCTGCGCGGGCCGCGCCAGCCAGGCCAGGATTCGGCGTTGGCTGGGGTCGTGAAGCTGCCGAACAGACCGGCGAGCAGAATGGCGAAAACGAAATGTTGTCTCATAGGATCCATGGTCTTCAGCCTATATCACCGCCTTTACAGTACAGGGTCAAGTTGTTCAAACCTCTCTTGAATACCGACGGCTTGCAGAATACCATGTGTGCCTGTGCCGTGCCAACAACGATTGCCGGCGTACAGGCAAATGCTCACAAGGCAGTCCCATCCATGAGCAAGATCAGCTCATCCGGTTTTTACGTACCTGCAGGTTGAGAGTGCCCCAATTCCTGCCTTCGCAGGAATGACTGTCACCCCTGCGCAGGCAGGGGTTGTCATCCCGGACCCCAATCCGGGGCACCGCTCACAGGCGTGCTGCCGGGAAATTGGCTTTGTTTTGCACAAGGGCCCCTGGTAGGGCGAGCGTGGGTCCCCAAACGCAATGGATCGTGTTTGGGAGCCCCGTCCCCGCTCGCCCAATTGGCTTTGTTTGACGCGGCAGCCCCGGACCCAAGCTGGGAGAGACCCAGCGGATGCTTGCTTGCCGAATTGGCTTTGTTTGTGCCGATGCAGCGTCTGCCTTCTCTCGCCCAATCCCCTGCCTGACAAGCCGTCATCTCTGATCCGCTCCGGGCAGATTGGCTTTGTTTGGCACGGCCGGGCCAAGCCTGGCGGCCGGGGGACCCGCCCAATTGGCTTTGTTTGGCACGATGGCCCTTGGTAGGGCGAGCGTCCCCGCTCGCCTTGCGTCCGCTCTGTTCCCTTGACACTTGCCACTTCAAACCTCAAACTTGAAACTCCGCCGCAAATTGGCTTTGTTTCGCACGAATCCTCGCCGTCCAGGCACGGAGGGCTTGGTGCGGTCTCGGCTCGATTGAGCTCGTCGCTCGACCCGGAGGCTCTCGACGGGCCGAAGTCCGCCCGCAACGCAGACTGTAATAGCCGCAAGAAACCGAAGCATGTAGCATGCGGCATGTAGCCAACCCCTTCAACTAATAGTTCAAAGATTATCATACAGACGTCGGAACGGGCCGTCAAGTGCAATCTTGATGCGATAGGAGTTATTGTCCCACGATGGGAGTAAAACCCTCGCCTTCCGGCGAAAACTTTAGTTACTGAATTTCGCATAATACAGTGACAAGTCACTCAAAAAAAAGACCGGGGTGCTCCAAGAACCCGAACAGGAGTTGTCCGTTCTGTTGCACACGCTCCATGCCATCCTCCACCGCTTGCCCCACCTCCCCGAGGTTG
>JAPLMX010000150.1 GCA_026386805.1 Phycisphaerae bacterium
CTGCAACATCTGTCGCTCCTCTTCCGTCAGCGTCACGATGTACTTCTTTTTCATGGTAGGTCTCCTTACCTGGGTCTGGTTATCCCATCGGCAAAGAGACCGGAAAATATTCATCGCATCACGAGTAATGGAGCACTAGCCCGCCCCGGAAGGACCAGGGTCATACTTACACATTTCACATTCTCGCTGACTATCGAGTTCCTAGGGGAATTCCGGGGACATTTTACTTATTTCGGTCTGGAATTGAGTAGGCTGTCCCGAATGGCGGTCCCAGAAACACCTCCCCGACTTTGTGGCTTCGTGGCTCCGTGTGAGAACCAAGTGCCTGCGTTTTCAGGACGTGCGCCCCACCAACGGCGCGGCGCAGGTGGCGTGCCTCCGCCATGACATCATTGTCTGACTTTTACGCGGTTGCCCTTGACTTGCAGGCGGCCCTCCGCGAAGAGCTGGATCGCCTCGGGATAGGCGAGGCACTCCTGCTCGAAGACCCGGTCCGCCAGAGTGTCGGGTGTGTCGTCGTCCTGGACAGGGCAGGTCCGCTGCACGATGATTGGGCCTTGGTCGTATTCGTTGGTGCAGAAGTGGACGGTGCAGCCGCTGACCTTGCAGCCGGTGGCCAGGACCGCCTCGTGCACGTGATGGCCCCACATGCCTTGGCCCCCGAAGCACGGCAGCAGCGCGGGGTGGATATTCATCACGCGGTTTTCGTACTGCGGCGGGATCTTCCAGAGGCACAGCCAGCCGCCCTGAACGACCAAGTCCACCTGGGCCGCGTCCAGCTCGTCCACGATCTGCCGGCTGAAGGCATCGATGTCCGCACAGTCTTTCTTGCGGACGATCTTCAGAGGCAGGCCGGCGCTGCGGGCCTTGCCGACGCCGGCAACGGCCGAGAGCGAGCTGATGACGATGGCGATCTCGGCGTCGAGCGCGCCGCGCCGGATACAATCGAGGAGGTTGAGCATCGTCCGGCCGCCACCGCTGATGAGGATTCCGAGGCGGATTCTCTTCTTTTGGGCGGCAGCGTCAAGCGAAGCTTGGCGAGGGTCTTCCTTGATTGGCTTTTCTTCAACGTTCCGCCGGGCGTCGAGGGCCTGATTGACGATCCGGTCGGCCGCTTCGTTCTTCTCGCGCATCACGTGCCGGACCAGGCAACTGTCAAATTGGGACCGCAGATCGTTGACCTGCTCGAAGAGCGGCCGGATCGCCTCGCTCTTGACCTTGTACGCGCCGCTGAGCTGCCGGACCATCAACTCGCTGTCGCTGTAGACGGTCACGTGCTCGGCGCCCAGCTGGCGGGCCGCCTCCAGGGCCTTGACCAAAGCGGTGTACTCGGCCACGTTGTTCGTCGTCTTGCCCAGAAAGAACGCCTGGGCCAGCAGACGGTGGCCGTTGGCGTCGTCGAGCGTGAAGCCCGCGGCGGCGGGACCGGGATTGCCCCGACTGCCGCCGTCCGTATGAACAATCACCTTCATACTTGCATCTGCGCGGTGCTGAGCACCAGGATCCTGGTGCAATTGGAGCAGCGGATGATCTCGTCCCGCGTCATCAGCAAGTTGACGCTCTCGGCCGTGATGCCCATGAAGCAGCCGCCGCAACTGTACGTCCCATGCCGGCCCTCCTGCAGATCGACCTGGGCCACCGCCTCGCCGTCGTAGGTCTCCGCGATGCGTTTGAAGACCTTCAGCGGCTCGGCCGGGATCGTCTTGGCGGCGGCGTTCCACTCGGCCTGGATTTTGCGGATCTCCGCCTCCTGATCTACGGCAGCCGCTTCGGACGTCTTGCGCGTCTGTTCGAGCTGCTGCTTGTGCTCTTCGATCTGCTGGCGGATATTCCCACACTCCGCCTCATCCGTCTCCACCGCCTTCATCAGATCCAGGATTTGGTTCTCGATCTTGGTGTTGTCGGCGCGGGTCGTATTGAGCTGGGTCAGGACGGCGGCGTACTCTTTGTTGCTTTTGGAAGTGTTCAGGGCGGCGCGAAGCTTGCTGACCTCGTCATCCCGGCTCTTGAGCTCCAGTTCGAAACGGCTGGATTGCACTTTGGTCAGTTGCAGCTCTTCCTTCTTGGCTTCCAGAGCACTCTGAAGGCTCCGGACCTGGTTCTCCTGAACGATGACGCTCCTCCGGCTGCGGGTGAGTTTGGCCTTGGCGGCCCGCAAACGATTCTCGACACTCTGAAGTTTTATTAGACCGTTCAATATGGGTCCCATGTATTCTCCTCTTGGTCCCAGCCGCCGGGCGTCCGCCGCAACGGCTCCAGAGCCAAAGTTATGAACCGCGTATTATGTCCAGTCTGCTCCTTGCTCGCAACCCAAAATTAGCGGCCCTGCCGACTTTTTTCGGGCGGCCCAGGTAGGGCGAGCGTCCCCGCTCGCCCCCAGAAGTCGTGCGGGGACGCACGACCTACAAAACGCCTTTTTCCCGTGGTTGATTCTGCGAAGTGCGGCGATATAATCGCCGTGCCATGAAGGACTTATTGAAACAGCTCATCCAAGCCGAATCGACGGCGGGCACGGGCGAAGCCGCCGCCGCCGAGGTGCTCGCACGCCATTTTCAAGAACACGGCATCGACAGCCGGATCGACCGGTGGGAGGGCTGCCGGGGTAATATCATCGCTCACGTCAAGACAGCCGGCCGACGCCCTGCCCTGTTGTTCGTGTGCCATCTTGATGTCGTCGGTCCGGGCGAGGAGCCTTGGCGGCATCCACCGTTCGAGGCCGTCGAGGACAGTGGCAGAATCTACGGCCGCGGCACGGTCGATATGAAAGGTGCGATCGCCTCCGTGGCCACGGCCATCTGCGAGGTCGTGGATTCCCAGGCGACCCTGAAAGGGGACATTGTCTTTGCCGCCACGGCCGGCGAAGAAACCGACAGCAGCGGCGTGCTGCGCTTCATGCAGGACCGGGCCTGGCTGCCGGAATTGACCGGCATCATCATTCCCGAGCCGACGGACCTCGCCGTCATCACCGCCCATCGGGGACTGTTTTGGCTCAAGATCACCACCAAGGGCAAGGCGGTCCACAGCTCGATGGCCGAGCGTGGCGTCAATGCCATCGGCTCGATGAAGCGGGTGCTCGACGAACTGGAGCGCTACCGGATCGAATTTCCGCCTCATCCGCAGTTGGGCAACTCCACGATGAGCATCAACACGATCAGCGGCGGCGAGGCAATGAACATCGTCCCCGACCGGTGCACTCTGGGCGTGGACGTTCGCACCCTGCCGGGCCAGGACCACGAGGCCATCCGCTGCGACTTCGAGCGGATACTCGCGAAACTCACGGCCGGCGTGCCACAGTTCGAGGCCGAGCTGGCCGTCGAGCGCTGGGCCGGGGCGATGGAGACCGATCCCGACCGTGAATTCGTCAAGACGTTCTGCGCGGCCGTGGACGTGGACCTGACCAACGCCATCGGCTTTACCACCGACGCCCCCCACCTCGCCCCGCTCGGGGCTCCCATCGTGCTCTACGGGCCGGGCAACCCCCAGCTGTGTCACGAGGTCAATGAGTACATCGAAATCGCCGACCTGCAAGCGGGCACCGATTACTTCAAAAAAGTGATTCTCACCTTCCTGACCTGATCCGAATCATCCATGATGAGATGCCACTGGCTGAGTGAGCACACACCTCGGCGGCGAGAATTACTCCCCCGACCAAAGACACAGAAATTCTAATATCTTCCGTGATTTTCGTCGATATTTCCTCTTGACAAGGATTGTCCGGTTCTTTAGCATTTATGGTTTACTGTGAGTTGAGCGGAATTCTCCCATGGTTCGAATTAGGGAACACAAGCATAAGCGTTTGACCCGCCACGCCGTGGCCACGGTGCTTGTGTGCGCTGCTCTCCCGGCCGGCATGATCGCCACGATCATGATCGTAGCCAGGAAGAAGGAGGCAACTCCCTAACAGGACCAGATCCCCAATCTGCCAATCGGAAAAAGCCTTTCAGGGAGCATAAGACCCGGAAAGGCTTTTTTATTTCCACCGGACCCGCAAAGCCGTTGCTTTGCGAGGACGTGAAAGGACTGTCCCATGATCGGAGTGAGAGAAATGGACATCGACTTCTATCAGCACTGTGCCCAGGCGGCCGAAGCCGCCCGCGGGCCGGCGTGGCGCTACGATGAGATGAAGCCCTGCGGCTTCCATTACAACAATTTCCTGCTGGCGCGGGTCTACGATACGCATCATCAAATGTTCCGGGACTACCAGCAGGAGACGGAGCAGATCGTCGGCCTGCTCGGCCGGGATCCCTTCGCGACGGTGATCGACATGGGCTGCGGCACCGGCGTGTTCGCGATCCACGCGGCACCGTGCTATCACCGGATCCACGCCGTCGATGTCTCCCAGGCGATGCTGAACCGTGCCCGCAGAAAGGCCAGGAAGGCTGGAGCATCCAATGTCGAGTTCCATCACGCCGGATTCCTGACCTATGAGCACGAGGGTCCCCCGGCAGATGCGGCCGTCTCCGTGGCCGCCTTACACCCCCTGCCGGACTTCTGGAAGCTCGTGGGTCTGCACCGGCTCGCCTCGATGCTCAAGCCGAACGCGCGATTCTACCTGTTCGACGTGGTCTTCTCGTTTGACGTCGCCCAGTACGAGTCCGCCGCCGGCCAGTTCGTCCAGCGGATGAGCGTCCACATGGGCCCCAATGGCCAGGCGGAGTCAGAGACCCACCTGCGTAGTGAGTACAGCACCTGCAACTGGATCATGGAAGGTCTGCTCGAGAGGGCCGGCTTTCAGATCGAGGAGGCCGACTACAAGGACGATTTCCTGGCCGGGTATGTTTGCACGAACAAGTCCGACGCGGTCCGGGCCAAGAGCTTGACCGTCGCCGACCAACAGCTACGCTAACGGCGTGGCTCAGAAGTAACGGAGCTTGAAACATGGCAAGAGAAATAGCGTCAATGATACGGGAATTTCAACGAGCGGACTTGGCGGCTCTCCAGTCGCTGGTTCATAAGACGATCGCCACGTGCTATCCGAGTCACTACTGCAGGGAGGCGGTCCGCTTCTTCGTGGACTACCATGATGGAGAGGCGATCCTCCGGGACGCAGAGAAGGGCCATACGATCGTGCTCGACAAGGCCGGCCGGATTCTTGGCACCGGCACCGTGGTCGGCAACGAGATCAAGAGAGTCTTCGTGGATCCTACGTTCCAGAAGCAGGGCTTCGGCCGCCGGATCGTGCAGCACCTGGAGGAAACGGCCGCTCTGTAGGGGGCCAAAACCGTGAAGCTGGACGCCTCGCTGCCGTCCAAGGCGTTCTACGATGGGCTCGGCTACACCACGGTGGAAGCCACATTCCTGCCGGTGGAGAATGGCCGGCGTCTGGATTTCCTCAAGATGCAGAAAACGCTATTGGGAAAGTGAGATCATTATGAAAGGGACCATATTCAACATCGTCGATGTCTTTGCCGAAGAGAAGTGCGCGGGCAACCAGCTCGCCGTCTTCCGGGACGCGGGGGGACTGGCCGGCGATACAATGCAGAAGATCGCGAAGGAAATGGGCTTCTCGGAGACAACGTTCATTCTGTCAAACGCCGAGCGCGATGGCGGCTATGACGTGCGAATCTTCACGCCGGCGGCCGAAGTGCCGTTTGCGGGACATCCGACCCTCGGGACCGCGTACGTCATCCGCCACGAGATCGTCAAGAACGCCGTTCGGCGGGTGAACCTCAATCTCAAGGTCGGGCAGATCCCCGTCGCCTTCGAGCGCCAAGCCGACGGCGAGGACATTGTCTGGATGACGCCGAAAGAAGCGGTCTTCGGGGAGACGTTCGACCGCCGGGAAATTGCGCCGCTCCTGACGTTGGACGCGGACGACATAGACCCCGACTATCCGATTCAGTCGGTTTCCACGGGCCTGCCTTTTGTCCTGCTGCCGCTGCGCAGCCTGGAGGCGGTCCGGCGGGCCAAAGTCGTCAAGGACAAATGGCTCGACTGGGTCAAGGACCGCCAGGCGAAGATGGTTTTCGTCTTCTGCCGCGAGACGGTCCGTCCGGGCAACCACGTCCACGCCCGCGCGTTCGCCGACTACTACGGCATTGTCGAGGACCCCGCCACGGGCAGTGCCAACAGTTGCTTTGCCGCCTATTTGGCCAAGCATCGCTACTCCGGCTCCGGCGAAATCGACGTCCGGGTCGAGCAAGGCTACGAGATCGGCCGGCCCTCGCTGATCTACCTGAAGGCACAAGACCGGGACGGAACCATCCACGTAGGAGTGGGCGGCAAAGTGGTCATGATCGCCCAGGGGAGTTTCCTATGACCACGGGAACGAAGAAAGGCTATCCTTTGTATGCCTGCAACGCGCGCAGGAGAATCTGCCCAAATGGTGTGGGGAGTCGAGACCCCGGAAGGGAGCATCTTTCATGACGAATGACAGAGAACAAACCATCTGTTGCGGCTTGCACTGTGGCGATTGCATCCCTTCCAATCGGCCGCTGTTCGACGCGGCCGAGCGACTGAGGGCAGAACTCCAGAAGTGTCAGCTCGACAAGTATGCACGGTACAAGAGCAACGGCAACAGGGCTTTCGCTGACTTCGGAACCTTCCGCGAGGTTCTCGACGCGATCCTGACCCTCCCCTGCCCGAAGCCTTGTTTCCACGGCGGTGGCAGACCCGATTGTCCTATTCGTGCTTGCGCGCAGGAGAAAGGCATGGAAGGATGCTGGCAGTGTACGACCTTCGAGACCTGCACGCTCCTGGAGCCCATGGCCGCGTGCCACGGGAACACCGTGAGCCACAATCTGCGGACGATCCGGCAGTTCGGCGTTGAGCAATGGGCCGACAAGAGAGGCAAGCACTATCTGTGGTCAGGCGCCGAGGATCCGTCCCCGGAGCATGACAATCCCCCGGTATTGAATCCGGAGCGCCACCGGGTAGAATTCGATTCGATACCGTGGGAATCGCCGGCGCCGGGGGTGCGGTTCAAAAAGTGCGAACGCCAGGACCGCCGGTTGCGACTGGTGGAATTCACCAAGGAGTTCGTCGAGACCGACTGGTGCACCCAAGGACATGCCGGTTATGTCCTGGAGGGCGCCATCGCGGTGGACTTCCACGGGGAGGATGTGGTATTTCTGGCAGGCGACGGGCTGTTCATACCGCCCGGAAACGAACACGGGCACAAAGCCCGGGCGATCACGGATGCCGTAAGGTTGGTGCTGGTGGACGAATAAGGGATTGGCATGAGAGCTTCGAATGCTGAAATCATACGTCAATTGACGGATCACGGGGCTGATTTGGTGGGCTTTGCGGATGTATCGTGCCTGCCCGCCGACGTCACCGGCGGATTGACGCGGGCCGTCGCGATCGCGTTGGCGCTCGATCCGGCCGTGATCCGCGACATAGAGAATGGCCCAACCGCGGAATACTTCGCCGAGTAT
The DNA here is from genome assembly GCA_026386805.1 of Phycisphaerae bacterium. Lineage (GTDB taxonomy): Bacteria > Planctomycetota > Phycisphaerae > Sedimentisphaerales > Anaerobacaceae > PLanc-01. The sequence goes on from JAPLMX010000150.1 coordinate 7,377, forward strand.
GAACGGGCCAACGCGCTGCTGGCCCAACTGAGCGAAGAGGTCGCCCGTACGCTCGTTAAATCCGGGAGCCGAGCCCGGGCATTTGCGCCGACCTCGGAACAAATCGACAAGGCCACCCTGTCGGCGAAGCTCCAGCACAGGACCGTCGCCACGCGGGCCGGACTGGGCTGGATCGGGAAGTCGGGTCTGCTGGTCACAAGAGAGTACGGGTCCGCCGTGCGGCTCGCCTCTGTGCTAACGGACGCCGAGCTTGAGATTGGAGAACCGGTAGACATTTCGAGCTGCGGCGACTGTCGCCGGTGTGTCGAGCATTGCCCGGCCAAGGCCATCGTCGGCGTGAATTGGGAGACAGGCGCCACGAGAGAGCACATCTATGACGCGGTCTCCTGCTTCAAGACGGCGAGAAGTCTTTCCGGAGCCAAAGGTCTCCAGGCGACGATCTGCGGCGTCTGCATCCACGCCTGCCCGTGGACGCAGCGATACCTGGCTCGTGAAAGGAAAAGACCTGAAATCGATATCGTCCCCGCCCCTCCAGAAGACTTTGATGCCGTCAGAGCGTTGTTCCGTGAATACGAGGCGAGTCTGCCGTTTGACTTGTCGTTTCAGAACTTCGAGCAGGAATGGGCGGAGCTGCCCGGTCGATATGCACCGCCGAGCGGACAAATGCTGCTGGCCCAATGCCGCGGTGCGTTCGTCGGGTGCGTGGCGCTGCGACAGATCGGTGAGGGAGTCTGCGAGATGAAGCGGCTCTTCGTCCAGCCCGCGTTTCGAGGCAAAGGAATCGGCAAGGCCCTGGCCAAGGCGATCATTGAAGAGGGTCGCCGAATCGGATATAAGCGTATGCGGCTGGATACGGTGTGCGAGCCCGCCAAGGGCCTGTATAGATCGCTCGGGTTCCGGGAGATCCCGCCGTATCAGCACGTGCCGATTGATGGCGTCGTATTCATGGAGTTGGAGCTGTAGTAGTTATGGCTGTGCACTTCAAAAAGTATCACGGGCTGGGCAACGATTACCTCGTGATTGACCCAAACGTGCAGGATTTCGAAATGACCGAGGCGAATATCCGCCTGATTTGCGACCGCAACTTCGGCGTCGGCTCGGACGGCATCCTGTATGGCCCGAGGTTCGAGGACGACACACCCGTGCTGCGGATTTTCAACCCCGACGGCAGCGAGGCGGAAAAGAGCGGCAACGGCCTGCGGATCTTCGCCAAGTACCTCTTCGAGAAGAAGTACGTTCGATCCAAGACCTTCCAGATCAAGACGCTCGGCGGCATCGTGGACGTGCAGGTCCAGGACAAGACCGCCAACCTGATCCGCATCAACATGGGCAAGGTGACCTTCATCAGCAACGAGATCCCCGTGGCGGGCCCCCGACGTGAAGTCGTGAACGAGTCCCTCGACATCAACGGCACCCAGTACAAAGTGACTTGCCTATCCATCGGCAACCCGCACTGCGTGATCCCGATGCAGGAGGTTAGCGAACAGACCGCCCGGGCCTTGGGGCCTTTCGTCGAGAACCACAAGATGTTCCCGAATCGCATCAATATGCAGATCGTGCGAGTGATCGACCGGGCGAACATCGACATCCGCATCTGGGAACGCGGAGCCGGCTACACCCTGGCCTCCGGCAGCAGCTCGTGTGCGGCGGCAGCCGCCAGCCACAAGCTCGGCTTCGTGGACAATGATATCACGGTCCACATGCCAGGCGGCACGCTCCGGATCGAGATCGGCAACGATGACCGAATTCACATGACCGGCCCGGTGGAAGGCACGTTCGAAGGCCGATTCCATCCGGACCTGCAAAGGAGAATCTCCGGATAGATGTCAGAGATGTGGCCGAGATTGAGACCCGCAACCAACACAGACTGCGAGCCGGTGAGTAACCTCGTCTTCACCGTCCTCGGCGAATACGGTCTGAAGCCCGATCCTGGGTGCACCGATGCCGATCTGAAGGACATCGAGAAGTCCTACCTCAAGCGAGGCGGTGTGTTCTACGTTCTGGAAGAAGAAGATGGATCGATCATCGGCTCCTACGGCCTGTATCCCATGCAGCCGGGCACCTGCGAGCTGCGAAAGATGTACCTGCACCGGGATTACCGAGGCAAAGGCCACGGCAGGCACATGCTGGAGAATGCCTTGGCAGAGGCGAAACAACTGGGGTTCAAGAGGATCACGCTGGAGACCGCCTCGGTCCTGAAGGAGGCCCTCCGCCTGTATGAAAGCTACGGCTTCCAGCCCTACCGGCCCGATCACCTCTCCTGCCGCTGCGATCAGGCCTATGCGCTCGATCTGACCAAGTCTTGAACCCCCGCCCGCTCACAGGTTCTCTTCAATCATGTCGCGGGTGATGATGACTTTCCCCTGGTCGCAGACATCGCACCGGCGAACGACGCGTGCCGGCAAGTCCCGACCGGTGGCAATCGGGTTGCCATAGACAACGACGTCCTCTCCGATGATATCGTCCAGATTGATCTCATTTTCATGCTGCCCTGGCCCCGTGCACCGGACCTTGATGATCTTTTCCATCGCCTATTCTCACCATTTCAACCGATTGATGTTTGTCTTCTGTTTACCAAGATACCGCGAGCATGCGGGCCTGCAATGTAAAAACCACGAAATTCCATGCCGGGACGGGCTCGATATTCGCCCGGTCGCTGTATAATAGCCGCATATCCCGTCTGGTAAGGAGCCTGGGCATGGTTGGAATGGATTCTCGCGGAGGCAACGGCGGTAGGCCGTCGAGTGAGCGTCGATGAAAGCAAGAGACAATCCTTTCGCCGTGGAGCGCGTTCATACGATTCGGTATCGTCCGCTCCATACGACCTTCGACCGGCTTCTTGTCCGCCTGCACGAACTGAACTACCGTGCGGCCATCACCGGCCCCGAAGGCTCCGGCAAGACTACGCTCCTCGAAGACCTGCAGCGAGTATTCCAAGGCAAAGGCGTCAAGACCAACCTCGTCTTCGTAAACGACGCCTCCCACTTCGACAGCCCGGCGTGCCGACGGCTCCTGTCAGGACTGACGCGAGACCAAATCATCCTGCTCGACGGGGCGGACCTGATCCGCCGGTCCGATTGGTCGCTCCTGAAGCGCCACACCATCACTCACGCCTATGGTCTCGTCATCACGTCCCACCGGCGCGGCCTGCTGCCAACGCTCATCGAATGCTCCACGACCCCTGCGCTGCTGAGGGAAATCGTCACCGACTTGCAGCCACAAAGCCGCACCCTCACAACAGAATTCCTCGACAGCCTCTATGATCGCCACCAAGGCAACCTCCAGGCCTGCCTTCGCGAACTCTACGACGTTTACGCCCAGAGTGATCGCATCTGACGGCCATCACGCATTGCACACGATTGACACAGCTTCTCCGCTCGGTCACTTATTCCGTGGCTGTTTGCCGGTGGCGTCCAAAGGCCGTTTGGGTTTTCGCGTGACCACGCGCCGGCCGGACTGCTTCTCTATCCTTCTCAGATCGGCACAGATCTTCTTCAGATCATAGTTGAAACGCCGAGCGTGTTCATCCCTCGCCTTCCAGATTTCCTCAAGAATGGGGTCAAACGCTTTCATAGTCGATCTCCATCGGCTTCACAACATCATGTTACCAGAAAGACCGGTGGGAAGCACGCCTCATCCTTGAGCGAGAGGATTTCCGCAGAAGATGTACCTGACTCCGTTTCGTTTCCCAGGGTGTACAGTCCCAACAGTATCGTGAAACCAGAACTGATAGCGTTGCATATGGCGAACCATATCCACATCAGCGTCCCCTCACTTCCTCTCGTGTGCGTCTATCGGATGGACCCTTAGCCGGAGCCCAGAAAACACGGGTGACAGGCGGTTAACATTCATGGGTCTACCGTTCATAAGCTCACGGCTTGTTCAGTTTTTGGAGGACCGTCACTTGCGACATCGCCAATTGTAATTGCGAGCTCGGTCCGTCGCAACAGTCAAGCCGGTAGTACGCCGTCTACCCTAAAGTGGTGGGTGGTCTAGAAGTGGGCTGTGCCCATTACGGCCATCGCTGGATACGCTGTAAGCATATTGTTACCACGAGGGCCAGGACTCACCCACCAAATAAAGGTAGTCGGCGTGGTAGGGTGTGCTCTGCACACCGCTAGTCGGGTCCCTCGTACCTGTCAGATGCACCGCACGCTTGACACGTGCTTTCGCGACGATTCGTTCCACCGCCGAACACGTAGAGTGCTTTCTCTTCGTGGCATTGTGGACAGGTGTCGATTGACCATCCGTATATACTCTTCTCCCTCACCGGGCCTTTTTCATCCGCGATGAGGCTCCACCACGTCCTATCCCTGTTGGACTCCTTTGTCACACGAAAGGTACAGTGACACCGATCGCACTTGAATTGTGTCGAAAAGGCGATCGGATCGTCGACCATAAGAGTAATGGGCCCGGACTTGCACGCTGCACACCCATACGGGAGACTCACTTCTTGCTTTCCACTCGGGAGACTCACTCCGTGCTTTCGACTAAAGATACCCATGACATTCTCCTCAATAGAAGCGTTAGAATAAATCCACAACCGGACGAGAAACAGGCGAATAGAAGCCTGACTTATCTCCTTTGGGTGCGCCAGTCGAAGTTGCCCCGATCTCAGTTGGAGGTGCGATGGCCACTCCAAGCTGAATCCTACGCGCTCTTGACCTTCCTGGCAACACCTTGTTCCTGAGTTTCATCCTGTAATTTGGCCTCCAGCATCCACAATTGCTGATGGCCCA
>JAPLMX010000145.1 GCA_026386805.1 Phycisphaerae bacterium
CGATGGCTCGTTGTGTCGCGGGCCTCCGGCCCGCGATTCGAAGGCGGGACGCCTTCGACACGGCGCGGCCAAGAGGGCCGCGACACGACCACCCCCAAGCAAGCCCGCAGCGCCGCTGCGCGTCGGGGCTTGCGGGTGCCACCCGCCCATCATTGTCGATACGGCGGCAGCGTCTATCTGTACGTGCTGGCGTCCTCGCTGCTGGTCACGATTCTCGGTCTCGGCTCGTTGGCGGCGGTGCGGATCCAGATGCGTTCGACGCGGTTGGTGCGTGATTCGGCCGAGGCCCGGGCCTACGCGGTCTCGGCGATTGAGCTGGGCCTGCTGCAAATCAAGCAGAATCCCAATTGGCGCACGGCGCAGCCAAACGGCACGTGGTTGGACAACGAGGAGCTGGGCGCGGGGCGGTTTACGCTCCAGGGCACCGATCCCCAGGACGGCTCCCTGAGCGATTCCGCGTACGAGCCGGTGGTCCTGACGGGCATCGGCACGAAGGGCACCGCCCGTCAGAAAGCGCAGGTCACACTCGTGGCCATTGTGAAGCCCCTGGCGGCGTTGAACACATGTCTGTGTGCGTCCGGCCGGCTCACGGTCGGCAGCGGCAATAGAATCATTGCGATCGGGGCGCCCGTGGCCACGAACGAGAAACTGGACAGCCTCGGCACAATTGACGGGGATGCCGAGGCACAGGACACCGTCCGCGCCGGCACGGTCACCGGCACGCGCACGGTGCCCGGCACGTCCCGACCGATGCCCGATGCCGGCGTCTTCACGGACTACATCAGCAAGGCGACCTCCGTGCCCTATGCCGCGACGATCCAGAACGTCGTGCTCGCGCCGGGATGTAATCCCCTGGGACCAACCGACCCGAACGGCCTCTACGTCATCAACACTGGTGGAGCAGCTCTGACGATCAAGAACATGAGGATCTACGGAACGCTCATCGTCAGGGCCTCCAGGGGCACCGTGACCGTGGATAATGCGATATTCATGCAGAACTACCGATCTGATTTTCCCGTGCTGCTGGTGGAAGGCAATCTGGTCGTAAAGTTCAAGAGCATCGAAGGGCCACTGTCGGAAGCGACATGCAGCACGAACTTCAACCCAGTCGGGGCTCCCTACGATGGTGCATCGGACTCAGATACCGCCGATCTGTACCCGAATGAGATTCGCGGACTCGTCCACGTCAAAGGATCGCTCACTCTTCAGTATAACGCCCGAATTGCGGGCGTGGTGATCTGCGAGGGCGCCGTCACCTGCGCTGGGACAAACGCCATCATTCACAACGCAGCGCTGTACGCCAGTCCGCCGAAAGGCTACACCTTTGTCGAAGGGATGAAGGTCTCCCCCGGCAGTTGGAAGCAGATCGTGGATTAGGGCGCCCACCGTGCCGTGCCGAGGGCATCCTGCCCTTGTTCTTCCGTGTCGAGGGCATCTTGCCCTCGATCCGCGGGCAGGATGCCCGCGACACGCGAGGGCGGGACGCCCTCGCCACGCAAGGCCAAGCCCGCCCTGAGCGAAGCCGAAGGGATGGCCTCGCCACTTTCGCGTTGGGGAACCCTTTGCTATCGCTGCAATCCGGCGTTGACCCACCGGATGGCGGACCGCAAAAGCTCGTTGGCGTCCTGCAGGCCGAGCTTGTCCTTGATGTGGGCGCGATAGGTCTCGACGGTCTTGACGCTCAGGTGCAGCTTCTGCGCCATCTCGCGCGTGCTGAAGCCTTCGCCGATCATGCGAAAGACCTCCAGCTCGCGGTCGCTCAGGGAATCCGCGGGCGAGCCGGCCGCACGCGTGCCCCCGCCGACGAATTTGCTGACCATCTGGGCGGCCATGCCGCTGCTGACGTAGACCTCGCCGGCCAGCACGCGACGGATCGCCGTGACCACCTTCTCGGTGGCCTCCTGTTTCATGACGTAGCCCCGGGCCCCGGCCCGCAGCGCCCGCTCGCCGTAGACCGCCTCATCATACATGGACAACGTCAGCACGGGCAAATCCGGGTACTGAATCTTGAGGTCCTTGATCAGCTCCATGCCGCTGGTGTCTCTGAGGCCGATGTCCACGATCACCATGTCGGGATTGAGCCGGCCGATGGCCTGCATCGCCTCGTGGGCGTCTCCGGCCTGTCCGCAGACTTTGAGGTCCTGCTCCTGGTCGATCAGTTGCGCGAGGCCCTGTCGCACAATCGGATGATCGTCCACAATGAGGACCGTTCGTTTGTCCCGCAGGGGCGGGCTGCTTTGGGTCTTTCGCGGCATCTGTTTTGCCACTTCACGTTTCTCCGGCTTTTGCACGCCAAATGCGTATGACCCGCATTCCAACTATCGGGCCACACGGCATCCCCAGTATACCGCCGATCCCCGCGGCACAATAGTCATGATCTCCAAGTTTGTCCTTCAGGACAATACCGGCGGCGCTCCGGCCAAACACCGGGGTATCCGTAGGGGATTCCCCGATACGAAAAGCCTCGCTGTGCCGGATAGAAGAAGCCAGAGTACGCCCGATTGACCCAAATGGCGCCTCGGATACCATGACGTCACATAGTTAGAACTTGTTTGGAAGGGGATCACAATGAATGACATGGAACTCATGAGGCGTTACGCGGCGGGCGAGGAAGGAGCCTTCCAGGAGCTCGTCACCCAGTACAAGGACGGTCTTTACGCGTTTCTCCGGAGGTTTCTGAACCAGCCGGACCTCGTGGACGACGTCTTCCAGGAAACCTTCATGCAACTGTACGTCAGTCGCGACTCGTTCGATCTGTCGAGGCCGTTGCGTCCCTGGCTGTTCACGATTGCGGCCAACAAGGCCAAGGACGCCCTGCGTCGCATGCAGCGAATCGACTCCGCCAACCTGGGGAGCATGTTCGACAGCGATGAGCACTCCATCGACGACGTGCTCAACACGCTGGACAGTGACGAACACATGCCGTATGACGACCTGATCAAGGAGGAGACGGCAACGGCGGTCAAACGGGTGATCGCGCGAATGCCGGCAAAGCTGCGCGAGATCCTGATCCTGGCCTATTTTCACAAGTTCTCCTACGCGGAGATCGCCGGAATCCTGAGGATTCCCATCGGGACGGTCAAGAGCCGGCTGCACACGGCGGTCGGGCGGTTTGCGGAAGACTGGAACGTCGTGATGGCGCTCGAAACCGCCAATTGAGTGCAGATTGATGCCCCGGATCGTCGTCCGGGGTGACAAGATTTCGGATTGCTGGTTTCGGATTGCGGATTCGAGCTTCGGCCCCAAATCCGCAATCCGAAATTGACTCTCACGCCCCGAGCCGCCGCAGGATCTCGATCTTGTTCCCCCAGCGGTGAGAATCCACGTTCATCGGCCAGTATAGATCACACCCCCAGAAATCCCGCCACCATTGCCCAAATCTCCTCAGCAGTCCCATGGTTCACTCCTTCGTCTTTCTCGGTGCCCCGGATTTCCGCCGGCATCCACAACGAACGCCGGCTGGCTGAGAGCGTTCTCTACCTATTAGAGGCAGGAACTCCGGGGTGGGTAACGGGAACGTCAGGAGTGTCAAGTGGGAAGTGGGAAGCACGTCATTGCGAGGAGCGCAGCGACGAAGCAATCTCAATCCCAAGGATGGGAGATTGCTTCGCTACGCTCGCAAGGACATGCTTCCCACTTGAAACTCTTGGCACGACTCTCAACTTGGAGGGACGCGGCGCTGCCGTGCTACCCCGACTTCGCGGATTCGGAGGTTGGAACCTGTTTGGCGGGGTCAAAATCGGCCATAAAAGGCAAAAGTCTTCACTACCTAGCAGCCTCCGTCTGACCGGGTGCGACCGTGATCCGGGGCGGAGGCTGGGCCGGTAGCTCCAGCTTCAGTCGCTCCAAGAGCAATCTCTGTTCCGCCTCCGGGTGCGTGTAGCGCGGCAACAGCAGCGTGCGACCATCGCTCGTGGGGATTTGGATATCCACCATCTGAATCGCCGCGAACTTCTCCAGGACGCGGCGGGCCGTCAGGCCGGGGGCCAGGGTTCGTAGCCATTGGCCCAAGGTGACGTGCAGGCAGTAGGCCAGGAAGCTCACGAAGATGTGGGCCTCCCTTCGGGCCTCGTCCTGGTGGAAGATCGGCCGGATTGCCAAGTCGCCCTTGAGATTCCGAAACGCCTGCTCCACCTCCACCAGTTGCAGATAATAGTTCCACACCACCGCCGGATCCGTCTCGGTCAGGTTGCTCCGCAGCAGATACCGGCCCTCCCGCCGACGCACCTGCCGCAGCTTGTCCTTGTTCAGCCGATAGGTGAACATCGCCTGGGTGGCCTCGACCTCGACCTCCACCAGCCGCCAGGCACTGGGGGCCTGCGGGCGGGCGGCCCCCAGCTTCATCAGTAATTCCTCGCGGCGTAGCTTCATTGCCTGCAATTCCTTCAGCCGCTTCCACAGTCCTTTCAACTGCCGTCGCCGCATCGAGCGTTCCTTGGCCACTCGATCCGCGCTGCGGGCCAGCACGTACAGTTCCCCCTCCTGCCCCAGCAGCTTGACCGTGACCCCCGGACGAGCCTCCTGCCAGGGCTGGTCCAATAGGTCTTTCTCCAGCTTGCTGAGCCGCCCCTTGGGCGTGCCGACCAGATACTGCACGGGCGGGTTGCTGGCCCGCATCTCGGCCAGGACCTCCTCGGTGGGAATCCCTCGATCCATCACCCAGATGCGGCGGGCCTTGCCGTACTGCGTCTCGATCTTCCCAAGGAAGTCTCTCCGCGTCGTCTTGTCCGACGTGTTGCCTGAGAATACTTCGTAGGTCAGGGGAAACCCCTGGGGCGTGACGATCAATCCAATCACCACCTGCACACAGTCCGGCCGCTGGTCCCGGCGGTAGCCGAACCGGCGTTTATCCCCTGCCTCCAACGGCGGATCGCTCTCGAAGTAGGTGCTCGTCAGATCGTACCGCAACCCCTCGAAGGAAGCGTTGAACAGGTCCCGCCAGCGCTGCGTCAGGTGGGTGAACAAGGCCGCTTTAGGGGCCAGCAACAGGTCGTGACAATGGTAAAGCTTGTGCGGATCCGCCGCAGAAAAGTCCACCCCCAAGAGATCGGCCATCGCGCTTCGGTCAAACCACTGGCGCTGCAGCCGCCACTCGCTGCCGGGAGCGAGCAGCCGGTAGACCGTCAAGACCGCCAGAATCTGATCCCAGCGAGTGCCCTTGCGGCTGGAGGGCAGCCGCGGGGTCCAGAACGGATCCAGCCGCAGCTCTTTCCACAACTGCAACGCCAGCCAGCAGGCTCCCCACTGACGGGGCCGAGGTACGGACAACTCCGACAGTCGCAGCCGCACGATGGACGCTTCGTCCACAACCGTGCCGGCACGATCCTCCGGGAACAAGGCCACGGTCTGCGGCTCGGGCTGGCCGTCTTGAAAGACCTGGATCGATCGGGTCCATGCTCTCTCCTGATCGTCGTTGATCTCGCCCAGGTACAGCACGTGCCGCTGGGCCACGTGACCGTCAGCCAGCCGACGGCTTGCGACGATGCTCCAGTAGGAGTGCTCCTTGCCGTTCTTCTTGCGAGGGGTGCAGCGTAGAAACATAACGGCACCCCATTAGGCACACCACCGGCCCGCCGCCAATAGGCCGGGTCTTCACTCCAGCGGGTGGGGAGCCGCCCACCGGCCCTCCCGGCCCTGAAATCCAGGACTTCTGCCCCCCAAAAAATCAAAACCACTACCGAATCCGCGAAGTCGGG
>JAPLMX010000185.1 GCA_026386805.1 Phycisphaerae bacterium
AGGAGTCCCGCCGCTATCTGGAAGAATCTGACATTCCGCCGATTTTCGCACCTACATCCGGCCATCAAGAATCGCCTTTATCTGGGGGTGCTGTTGAGCTCACCGCGACACGGAGGGCGCGGCAACCCAGGGCAGCACCCCATTGTTGGTTCATGTGGCCCTCGCGTAGTCTCGCTTCCCCCGTCCTCCAAACGCGGGGGCTTCTTCATTTCCGGGCTTCCAGCCGCTCCTCAATGGCCCCAATTCGTCGTGTGAGTTCGTCAAGCTCTCTGAACTTGACGTGCTGGTCGAGGATGTCTCTGGCCGCCAGCCGCTTCAATCGGCCGTCCCCGGCGTCCAGAAGGCCCACCAGCGTCTCTACGGCCTTCACAACGCTCTGAGAGAGCAAGGCAAGCCTCGCGCACACGCGAGTGCTCGCGTTTTTGCCCCTTTCTCTCGGAGAATTCCGCCCGCGTCCTTTTTTGTCGGTTCTCGACGAAAACTCGCCCCCCTTTTTGGGGAGGCCAGAAACTCATCTCCGCCCTTTTATGGACTGTCAAAACTCCGGCCACCTTTTTGTCGGTTCTCTCCGCAAACTCACGCCATGAACCCCTCGCGCGCGTGCGCGCGTTAGGTGCTGAAAGACTCCCTCTCAAGAGCACTCGAATGTTAGTATTTGTCAACTTTTGTAACGCAGTTTGCGTGGAATCCGCTTGATACTGCCGCTGTGCTCAAGGGCCTGTCTGTCGCTTTGCTCCAAGTGCTGCTGGCCCATCCATATCAGCATCCTATCAGACCCCTTTTTGCCCCGTTTCCGCTGCCAAGCCAGTAGGTCCCGTTTGCCTTTTGCCTGTTCTCGCCGGCATCTCTTCGAGAACTCATCACGTTTTTTGCGGCATCTCTGTGAAAACTCATCACGGAACGTCTCGATATCCACCCCAAGTACCATCGCGATGGTGGCGTCTTTGCACTGGTCCTCCGCTTATGCGTTGGGCAGGTGGCGCGGACTCCGGCGCTCGTTCGTCCGTCCGATGTCCGTGCAGAGAAGGAAGTGCGTGGGAATGCCACTGCCCCGGCAGTGCCTACGACGAAGAGCAAGAGCGAGACGCTGTGGATTCAGCCCCGCGTTCCACTGGTCGAGCCTCCCGGCGGCGCGTCGGCGGAATGGTCCAAGCCCGACTACCCTGCGAATCAGTAGATCGGCGCGTCGCACGGAGACGAGTTCACCCTCTATCCTACAGAGAGTAAGGACGACCCGGTCTCTTGGGCGGACCCCGGCCCGGCGCGGAAAAGAATTCTTACCCCCCGGGGAGTCGCGCGGATGACGCCCCTCTCTGCCGCGTGACTTTCGCCTGAATCGGCCGGTTCTCGGGCCACTTGGGACGTGGTTTCCGGGTTGTACGGGTAACTCGGACAATCCAATGAACGCGCGCGTTTTTTTGGTAGTGGTTCACTCTCAAATCACCCAGGAGCGAGACCGTAGGAAGTGATGACATGGGGGCGGGTCAGGAAGTGAGAGGAGGTCAATTGACCAAGCGTACATGGCCGTCATGGATCAACTTGTTGACGTACTCCTTCTCCGTCAATAGACACTCTATCAACCTGTCGAGATCTGCTCGTTTCAACTTCAATTGCTTGGCCATCTGCCCAAGAAGGCTATCGTTGTACTCCTCGCTGCCGTGGCTAAGTCGTGTCCGTATGCTCGTCTTCTTGCCCTGAACAAAGAACCATAGCATTTCATGATGGGACTCGACGATTCGGAAACCCTTCCCTGTGAGTGCTTTGCGGATATCTTTGGTCTTGGCGGTGGTCATTCCAACAACTCGGCGCCGCCTTTCACGAGATCCCGCAATCTCCGTTTTAAGTCCTGAGCGTCCACGGTGAGGTTGTCATCTTGCTCGCAGGCAATCTGCTCCCAACAACAGGCGAATTCTTCGCAAAAAGCTTCCATTGCTTCCTCTTTGGATTGCCCATACGCCAAGATACCAAGAAGGTCAAACCGCCTCGACCAGATACCTTGCTCGTAGGACTCTTGGATGCAGATAGGCTTGGTCAACCTGAATCGCCGGCCAGAACATTCAAGAACGGAGACACATATTAGGCCGGTCGCCAGTGGCCGATCACTGCACAGACTCTTGATATCATCGAAGGCAGACTGCGATGTCCACCAAGTCTGACCAAGAGGCATACCCAGCGCTTGAATGCCAGATTCCAGAGTATTTTCTGCGCTACAATTCTGCATCAGTTTTACCTCCCGGCTGTCCAGTTATCAGCTTGCATAAGATTCTACGCTCACCAAGGAAATCGGTTCCAGCAAACACCTGTACCCTATACTCACCCGGATGCGGAAACACCAATCCAAGGAATTGGGACACGACGTTAGCTACTTCTCTAACGTCAGCAAACTTAGCCTTAACCGTGTTTTCAAATATGACCTTCTCGTCATCTTCCAGATCGACGAACTTGGTGTGAATATCCACGCTACCCCGACCATTTGTCAACTGGCAGAATACGAAAAGCCTGTCATGCCGAATCGGGTATGTTGGTGCGTTGAGCACATCAAAGATGCCTACGACAGTGCCTTTCCCTGTCAGGGCGTCCAGAATGACCACATCGCAGACCAATGCTGCCAACAGTACAGGGGGAGGTAATTCTCGGACGTTTTCGGCCAATTATCTATCTCCTCCTGTTCCTCAGAGTATACCACACGAGAATAGTCATGGTCAACCCCTCCGCAGGGTAAAATACACGTCACAGCCGGTTGATGGAGCCTGTATACCCCTTTATCGACCATTCCGCAAGCGAAAGTTGACAGATATTTCGGCCTCAGGCATTTGAAAAAGAGGGCAGGTTTCAGGAGCAGGAACCTCAATAAGGTTCGCCTTCTTCGATAGCGTAGAGTACAATGACCGCATGGCCGACAAGAAGAAAGAACCGAAGAAGAAGCCGGACGGACGCGGTAGCCACCCCCGCGATCCTAGCCAACTCGCTCTTTGGATCGTTCAGCAGAGCACAGAAGCAGACCGTGCCGACAGAACCTAAAACGAGAGTGAACCACTACCGTTTTTTTGCGCGCGTGTCGGATAAGTAATCCTGTATGACGGAGCTTTATATCTTCCCCCATCCTATTGAGCGGCCATGCAGAAAACGGGCCATTTCTGATACAGAAGTCTGCCGGGGGTATCGTAGGTCAAGTTATCTGTGCGCGCAAGCCGTAGGCCGTGCAGGCCGCCTTGCGGGGCCGGAAAATGGCACGTCTGAGACCGTCTGGACCCGCCGCAGGGCCCCTTCGCGGTTTCGGCGGCCGTGCAGGGTTTCAGCCCGTCTTTTCTCCCGGCAGGTCTCACAACACTTCTTCCGCTTCGGAAGGCGTGCCCCGCACGGGCAGAGCCGTTCGCCGGCGAGTCCGTAATTGGCTGCCGGATACTCACGGTGGGGGTTCGTCTGGGGTAGCTGTCTGGCCGGCGGCTTCTCGGGTTGTACCTGGGGCCGCACAGGGGCGCCGCTCGACGACCGGATACGCGGCTCTTTTCGGTCGCCCATCCTCGACGGCGGGATCTCCTGGCCGGTCTTTCCGTTCACCCCTACCTCGGGCAGGGGGAAGTAGTCGGCACAGCGCAAGGCTGGGTTCTCCGGGCGCGCCTTGCAGCCGGCGTACAGCTCGACGCAATCGAAGCAGCGCTCATCGAGCTTGAAGCCGCGCTGCAGGTCCTTGCCGAAGTCCGGGAAGCGACTCACAGGCCGGCCTCCCGCAAGATGGCCGCCCGGGTGTCGGCGGGCAGGGTCGGCCAAACCTCGATGAGTTTGACCAAGTCGGGGTCCAGCGGGGTGTTTTGGTCGTTTGGTGTGCCGGATTCCGTGCGCTTTTCGGGCGGATTCTGCAAAATCGGCATTTTTGAAGCAGAAATGAGGGGTGTTCGATTCCTACCCTGTCCATTACTCAGCGGGATTCGTAGGAGTCCTGAGGCGTGAGTTCCATGATGGCTGCCTCACGGGTGTCAACCGTATCGAACCTGTCCAAGAGGCGGACACATTTCAGTTGCCATTTGAGATGGGGGGACAGGCCGCACAAGAGGAAACGGAAATCGGACTCCTTGACCAGCTCCTGGAGATCCAGCAGCAGCTTGTAGTTTGCGGCTTCCAAGTTCCCCAAGTCGGCCAGATCCATGACAACGTGGGAGTCCATGTACTCATCGCAGAGCCACTGAAGATCGCCTGTGAGACCATCCTTCGCCTCCTCGCGAAGCCACACTTTGAACACCGAAGGTCCATCCGCAACCGCCACGACGATCACGTCATCAGAATATTGCTCGACAGACATAGCCAGAAATCCTCCAGATCCTGTGAACGCAAACGAGGGGTTTGCGTGGGTGCAGGCGTTTGCGCCTTTTGGGCCATCGCACAAAGACATCGAACCGTACGCTCGGCCAACTCCTGTGGACACGGCTCGGGATGCAGGCTTCCCAGGGGCCCGAGAGCCGCCTGTTCTGCCAGGGTCAAGCCAAAGCAGCCGTCGAATGCGGGTTCCCTCTCGTTCCTGCGAAGCGGATTCATGAGGCCTCTCGCCCTCCCGAAGAGGGCTTCTTGTCCTTGTAAGACCAGCCGTTTATCATGTGTGAAGCCCATCCCGAAACGTGTGTGTACATTATTATACCCCCAAGGGGATCACGTTGTTTACCAAATAATGCGGATTCGGAAAACTTCGTGCGCGGTACGAATTCTGTCATCCTGAGGCGAAGCGGAAGGATCTGGCCACCGAATCGGAGGTTTCTCTCACTCGCAGGCCAGATTCTTCACTCCGCTGCGTTCCGTTCAGAGCCTGCCCTGAGCTTGCCGAAGAGATGACAAGCGGAGGCGCAAGAATTAACCAGAATCCGTATAATCGACTCCTCTCTGCCTCTTCTGGGTTTTTCTGCGCGGGCAACGATGTCCAGGCCGGTAGCACAAATATCATTCCACTTCGTGGCGCGAATGCTGAGAAGAGGAGGCAGGATCCATCGCCGAGCGGCGGCAGCGGCGGAGAGTCGTTAGAGGATGGTCATCTGAACGCGGCTTTCGATGATTCCCGCTGCGATCGCGTAGCGGGTGAGCCCCGCGGTGTCGTGGAGGTCCAACTTGCCCATGAGATGCTGCCGGTGCTTCTCGACCGTTTTGATGCTGATGCCCAGCTCCGTGGCGATTTGTTTGTTGGCCCGGCCTTCGGCAATCAGTTGCAGCACCTCCACTTCCCGTGAGCTCAAGGTGGCTCTCTTCTTCTTAAGCACTCCGCACTCATCAGGCGACTCCAGGTAAAGACCATGCAGGCGATGGGCAATGGGAGGGCTGAAGAACGTGTTTCCTTTTTGGACTTCCCGGATCGCCTTGGACAAGAAATCGGCGGAGGTTTGTTTGAGCAGATATCCCACCGCGCCCAACGTGACTGCTTGCCGGACATACTCGTCATCACTATACCCGGAGAGGATGAGCACCCTGGCGGCGGGGATGGCTTTCAGAATTTGTCGAGTGGCTTCCAGACCATTGAGCAGCGGCATCGCGATGTCCATGACGACCACGTCGGGGCGAAGTCTCTTGGCCAGTTGGACCGCCTGGCGGCCGGTCTGGGCTTCGCCAACCACCGCGATATCGCTTTGTGCATTGAGTAATGCCCGAAGTCCCTCTCGGACGATCGTGTGGTCCTCAGCCAGAAGGACTGTGATTCGCTCCATAAGACGGACCCCGTAAAACCTATGAGACGTCTACCCTCCAGTGCCGTTGGCGAACGGAATGTCCGCTCGGATCGTGGTGCCTTTGCCCGGCGATGATTCGATGGTGAAGCGGCCGCCAACCATCTCCACTCGCTCGCGCATGCCGAGCAGCCCCAAACCTCTGTTCTTTCCGGCGGGTAACGCACCCTGCACCTGAAAGGACTTGCCGTTGTCTTTCACTTCCATGCGAATGACGCCCCGGAGTTTTCGGATGCTCACGTTCACCAAGCTGGCTTGCGCATGCCTGGCCACGTTGAGGAGCGATTCCTGGGCGACGCGATAGAGCACCGCTCGCTTGGCACTGTCCAATTGTTCCGCCTTGCCGCGAGTAAAGCCCGTGAAGTGAATGGCCAGGCCCGTCCGCTTCGCAAAGTCCCTCATATAGGAATGGAGGGCGGGAATCAGCCCCAGGTCGTCCAACGCCGCCGGGCGCAATTGACCGGCAAACTGATGCACGATGTTCAACGACTTCATCACCAGCCGCTGCGTCCGCGCAATCTTCTTCTTGAGATCCTTTACGTCTACCGTACCCGGCAGGGTCAAGGCCGCCAGATGGAGGCTGATTCCCGTCAAGAGCTGGCCGACTTCATCATGCAGCTCGCGGCTGATTCGCTTCCGTTCTTCCTCCTGCGCCACCAGAATTTGACGGGACAGATCGCGCAACTGTTTCTGCAACCCGAGGGACTCCGCCAATAACTGGCGGGAGTATTGCTCGCTTTTCTTGAGGGCTTTTTCCACCGCCTGCCGCCGGACGATTTCCTGTTTCAACTCCCGGTTCGCCGCGACCTGAGCCTCCATGTGGCGTTGCGTCTCCTCCGCCTGCTTGAGGGCGGTGATGTCCGAAACCGCCACCCGGCACCATTTCCGCTCCCGGTGGAGCGAGCTGGCGGACGCGGCCTGAAACCAGGAAGGACTGCCGTTCTTGTTCAGAAGGGGCACCTCACAGACCTGTTTTCCGAATCCCGCGAATACTTTTTCCAGGAAGGCCAGAAAGACCGGCCGGCTCGCCGGGGCCACAAACTGCTGCAGGCGGTGGTTGAGCAGCAGAGACCGTTCCACGTGGAGCAAGGCGGCTCCCGTCAGGTTCACCTCCAGGATCAGGCCCTGCTCATCAAGGGAGAAATAGCCGACCGGGGCGAAATCGTAGAGGTCCGTGTATTTGTCCAGCAGCGTCTCCATCTTGTCCCTGGCTTCCAGGAGCTCCGTGTTCTGCATCTCCAGCTCAATCTGGTGGACCTGCAATTCGTGGAGGAGCTTCTGCGTGTCGGCGTCGGTTCGGAGCGTGGGCGTATCCCTTTGCTGCGCTCTGAGCCGCAGTTCGGCGCCGCGGCGCAGTTTGGCGGCATCGGCGGAGGTGTTCGGTTTCTTCTGCATGGCGAGACCTTTCATGTTCTGACGGACCCCGGCGATCTTCCGGCGCGTTTCTCGACACGCTTGCGTGCGAGCGCCTCCGTCGGCGAACTTTTCTTGTCCTTCTCCTTCTCCCTCTTCCAGGATTGGCCCGCGGCGCGGTTTTCCAGAGTGGCTTGCCTGTCCCGCAAGGTCGCCTCCAGCGTCTTGGCTACGGTGATGTCCGCGAAGGTGATCACCACGCCGTCAATGCGGTCGTCCAGGGTGCGGTAGGGCATGATCCGTACCGTAAACCAGCGGCCGTCGCACGCGGTAATCGGTTTTTCCGTGGGCGCCAGCGTCCGCAACACCTCGCGCGTGTCTTGAACCAGCTCCGGGTAGCGCAGGTCCGAGGCGAGGTCGGTGATGGGCCGGCCCTCGTCGGCAGGGATGAGCTTGATGATCTTCGACACCTGGGGGGTGAACCGGCGCACGTTGAGGTCGTTGTCCAGGAACACGGTGGCCACATCCGTGCTGTTGAGCAGGTTCTTCAAGTCGCTGTTCGTCCTGGAAAGATCGTCCATCTTGGCCTGCAGCTCGGCGTTGACCGTTTGGAGCTCCTCGTTCAGGGATTGCATCTCTTCCTTGGAGGTGGTGAGCTCCTCGTTGGTGGACTGCAGTTCTTCATTGGTCGATTGGAATTCCTCGTTGGTGGACGTGAGTTCCTCCTGCGAGGTCTGCATCTCTTCGCGGGTGGTCTGCAACTCGTCACGGGCTTGGCGGAGTTCCAGCTCCAGTTCCGCCAGCCGGGCGCTGCGGGCCGGAGCTTTCCCACGCCGGCCCGGCGTTTTCGTTTCCAGAGGCGCGGCCACGTCGGTAAAAACGGTCATCACCAACCCCCGCAGCGGCTCCGCTTCCTCGAGGGTCTGAACGGTAAGATCCACGAAGTGCTCCCCGCCGTTGGTCTCGACTTTGAGTCCCTGGAGCGTCACGGGGCCTTTTTGGCGGAGTGCTTTGCGGAAGGTGCTGGCGAGTTCGTAGCGCAGCCCTTCGCGGGCCATGGCAAAAACGTTCCAGTTGGCCTTGCCGGCGGCCGGTTCCAGGTATCTGCCCGTCTTGCCGCTGATGTAAAGAATGTCGCCTTTGTCGTTGGTGAGAACGGCCGCCGGCGAGTAACGCTGCAGGACCAACTGATCCGCCAGGAATTGGAGACTGAGCGGCGGTTTCGGCACCTCGCGTGCCTCCGCCCCGGCGTGCGGGGTAAAGCCAAATGCCGGGGGAAAACCGCGAGGTTCCGGCCGCAAGGCGGACTCCGTCCGCCGAAAGATCCTCGATTTGCTGCTGACGGGGGCAAACCGGTCGGTGAAGCCGCCGATCGTCTCCGCGTTGCCGAGAAACAGGATGCCGCCGGGATTCAGGCTATAGTGAAAAACCGGAAAGAGTTTTTTCTGCATCTCCGGGGTCAGGTAGATCAGCAGGTTCCGGCAGCTCAGAATATCCAGCTTGGTGAAGGGCGGGTCCATGATGAGGTTCTGCGGCGCAAAAATCACGGTCTCCCGGATCTCTCTGTGCACCCGGTAGCCGTGTTCTTCTTTGGAGAAGAACCGGCTCAGTCGCTCCGGCGACACATCTGCGGCGATATTGTCGGGAAAGACGCCCTGGCGGGCCTTGTCAATGGCGTCCCGATCCAGGTCGGTGGCAAAGAGCTGCAGGCTAAAACTCCCCTTAGACTTGACCTGCTCCAGCGTCTCCCGGAACACGATGGCCAGGGAATAGGCCTCCTCCCCGGTGGAGCAGCCGACAACCCACGCCCGCAGTGCCTGGCCGGGCGGCCGGTCGGCGATGAGCGCCGGGAGGGCCTGTTCGCACAGATGTTTCCAAGCCGCGGGATCGCGGAAAAAGCTCGTCACGCCGATCAACAACTCCTTGAAGAGCAAATCCAGCTCCTGGGAGTTTTCATGCAGGTACCGGACATAGTCGGAAATCCTGGCAATCTGGTGGATGCCCATGCGGCGCTCGATCCGGCGGTGGATGGTATTCCTTTTGTACAGGGAGAAGTCCTGGCCGGTGTGGGCTCGCAGCAGGATGACAACCTTATCCATGGCGCTCTGCGTCTTGTCTTCCGGGGCTATTTCGGGCCTGGCAATGAGGGGGGTGCGCTGCAGATAGGTGACGATCTTGCCCGGCAGCTCGTCCACCGGGGCCACAATATCCGCCAGCCCCGCGTCAATCGCGCTACGCGGCATGCCGTCGAATTTGGCCGTCGCAGGCTCCTGCACCAGCACGACTCCCGCCTTCTCCTTGATGGCCCGCAGGCCCAGCGTGCCGTCGGAGCCCATGCCCGATAGAATCACGCCGATGCTCCGTTCCTGCTGGTCCTCCGCCAGGGAGCAGAGGAAGAAATCGATCGGCAGGCGCAGTCCCCGGGGCGCCGCTGGCACAAACAAGTGCAGGATCCCGTGCAGGATGGACATGTCTTTGTTCGGCGGGATCACATAGACGCAGTCCGGTCGGACCCTGGTGCGATCCTTGACCTGCATCACTTTCATGTTCGTGCCGGTGGCGCGCTGGAGCAGTTCGGGCAGGATGCCCTTGTGTGTCGGGTCCAGGTGTTGGACGATGACAAAGGCCATGCCGCTGCCCGCCGGCACGTGCCGCAGGAACAGTTCCAAGGCCTCGAGTCCCCCGGCGGAGGCGCCGATGCCGACGATGGGGAACGAAACGTTCGCCTGCGGGGATGGCGTTTTTGGCAAAGCAGCGTTGGCAGGCTTTTTCTGCCGGCGTTTCGACGCAGATTTCCTTTTCATGATCCTGTTTCCCTCGCTCGTTTGACCATGCCGTTTTTCGATAAGGCACCCCAAATTTACACGCCGCCGCCTGGGCGGCATCCGTGGTTGTCCCGCCGTCAGGGATGCTCGATCCTTAGGTTGGCGAGCCAACAAGCCATTATTATTGTCTGGCAGTTGCTTCCATCTGTCAATGGCGTAAAACCCGACCGGCGCATTTTTGATCCATCCGGCAACGTGGATGACGGGTCGCCGATTCCCCAAGACCGTGGGAACAAGCGGCACGAGGATCTGGCTCGGCGTCCGTCTCGGATAGCCCGAAACCTGCCTGGCCGGTCAGACTCTCCCGGCGAACGGAATCTCCGCTCGGATCGTGGTGCCTTCGCCCGGCGCGGATTCGACGGTAAAACGGCCGCCGACCATCTCCACTCGCTCGCGCATGCCGAGCAGTCCCAAACCTTTGTTCCTTCCGGTGGGTGACGCGTCTTGCACCTGAAAGGACTTGCCGTTGTCTTTCACTTCCATGCGAATGACGCCCCGGAGTTTTTGGATGCTCACGTTCACCAGGCTGGCGTGCGCATGCCTGGCAACGTTGGTGAGCGATTCCTGGGCAACGCGATAGAGCACCGTCCGCTTGGCACTGTCCGATTGTCCCGTCTTGACGCAAGTAGAGCCCGTGAAGTGAACGGAGAGGCCCGTCTGTTTCGCAAAGTCCTTCAGGTAGTAATGGAGGGCGGGAATCAGCCCCAAGACGTCCAACGCCGGCGGACGCAACTGGCCGACAAACCGATGCACGACGTTCAACGACCTTTCCACCAGCCGCTGCGTGTGGGCGATCTTTCTCTTGACGTCCTTGGTGTTGGTGGTGGCTTCTTTTTTCAATGTCGCCAGATGGAGGTTGACCCCCGTCAGAACCTGGGCGACTTCATCATGAAGGTCGCGGCTGATCCTCCGTCGTTCTTCCTCATGGGCCGACAGAATCTGGCGGGACAGACGCCGCAACTGCTCCTGCATGTGATGGGACTGCTCCAACAGCAGGCTGCAGTGCTGCTTGCTTTTCCGGAGGGCTTCTGCCACGGCGCGGCGCCGGAGGATTTTCTTTTTCAGTTGCCGATTCTTAACCGCCAGCTCCCCGGTGCGCCGGCGCAGCGTCCGGTTCAGTTGACCCAGGTGGACGTTGGCCTCCCTCTTGCTCCGATGAGTCTTCTCAATCTGTGTGGCGGCCTTCATGAAAAAAGCCCGCGCCCGTCTGATCTGGCCGTCTTTGGCTCCGGGTGAGTAGCCCGGCGGCGCCATGACAGCCAGCGCTTGCTGGTGAATCTTGGCCAAGTCCAACGTCTCCAGCCCGGCGGCCAGGGCCTGGCGTCCCAGCCTATCCGCGGACTGCGGGCTCGCCCGCAGCCCTTGCTCGATGTGTTTTCGCAGTGCGGCCTGATAGCGCCGCGACAAGCCGGTCAACTCAGCTTCCATAAGGCACCCCGAATTCACACCGCCGTCCGGGCGGCATCCGTTTGTTGTCTCACCATCAGGGTTGCTCGATCCTTTTCTTGGCGACCGACCAATCCACTGGCATTGTCCGACAACTGCTCCAAATCAGAACCACCGGCAGAGCCGGTGGTATGAGGAAGGCCCCTAAAAGGGGCCATCGCGTGACTAATCGAACATTCAACTACCCTGGTCCTCCCGCTTCTCGCGGTCTTTTCCTCTTGGAGGTGCTAACGTGAAGTCTCCT
>JAPLMX010000042.1 GCA_026386805.1 Phycisphaerae bacterium
TTCGGCGGTTCTCCAACTCGTCGAAGTCCCTTCGTGTTCGTCCTTTTCTGTCCATGCGGACAGCCTACGAGAACGAAACGCTGGTGTCAATATATTATGCGAAAAATCTGTCACTATATTATGCGAAATTCAGTAGGGGCCGAGATTCATCGGCTTTCCCCAGGGATCATTTGTTGTTGCCCTTGGCGTAACCCATAAGTCACACCCGCCCAAGCCGCCGGGCCGAAATGGCCCAACAAGCCCGTGATCGCTGAAGAACAACATACGGCTGTCGGCAGAGATGTCCGGGAAAGTCTCCTCATGTGAGCTGTTTACTGTGGCCCCTAAATTCACCGGACTGCCCCAGGGGTCATCTTTCGTTGCCCGGCTCGTAAACCATAGATCGTCACCGCCGGAACCGCCTGGCCGGTAGGAGCTGAAGTAGAGCGTAAGGCCGTCGGCTGAAATGCTCGGGGCCCAGTCGTAAGACGAGGTGTTGACGGTCGCTCCGAGATTCACAGGCGGTCGCCAGGGATCCGAGACGCTTGGTCGCGTGGCTACCCAAAGGTCATCATCGCTAGACCCACCGGGCCAGATGGAAAAGTACAGCGAGAGCCCGTCAGCCGAGATACTCGGGGCTTGGTCCCAATACGCTGTGTTGACCGGGGCCCCGATATTCATACAAGGTCCCCAAGGGTCACCTTTACTTGGCCGTCTTGACACGTATATATCAGCACCTCCCTGCACGCCAGGTCTGCGGGACTCGAAGAATAGCTCCAAACCGTCCGCCGAGATGCTTGGGTCAATCTCGACTGACGAACTGTTGATGTTCGGCCCGAGATTCGTCGGCCTGCCGAAGGTGAAATCTGCCTTCGCTCTCCCGCCGGCGGCGAGCACAACAGCGGCCACAAATCCCAATAGCACTACCCTGATTCTGTGACCATTTAACCATGTCATTTAACACCTTCCTTTCCACCCTCAGGGCAGAAACGAGCAATTGCGTTGCTTACGGCTTCACAACTCGGTCGTACACTCGCACGTCGTCAATCAGGCCGGACCAGAAGGTGCCCGGTGTCAGGTTCGCCCCGGCCCCGATGTACAGGCCGCCTGACGACGCCGACAGGCTGGACTGCGTGTCTTTGGCCACTTCAGCACCATCGACATAGAGAGTGCGCTTCGAGCCATCCCACACGAAACCTACGCGATGCCATGCACCGTCGGTGATGACCGCTGCGGACACCAGGGGTTTGCCTTTGCGCCCGGATTCTTTCAGGTCCGTCGCCAGCACTCCGCCTGGGTCTCCCGCCGTCAGCCAGTTCGCCCCGCCCGCTTGAGAGAGAATCACCTGGCCGGGTTCTCCGCCCTTGACCCAGGCAAAGACGCTGAACGGACCTTTGGCGGGGTCCACGACGAACGGGGTCCTGACATAACCATCGATGCCGTCAAGCTGCAGGGCCCCGCCGAGCTTTCCGCCGGCCGGCTGCCAGATCGGATTGCCAACCAGCGTGCCGTTGCTCGCCCCAATGCAATCGGCGGCCATCATTCCCGAAGTTTCATCCAGTTTCCAGTACACGGCCAACGCCGGATCGAGGATTTCCTGCTGCCAGTAGCTCATCAGGACCTCCAGGTCCTTCTCATCGACCTTGCCATCGCCCCAGGGCATGGGGCCGACATCACAGACCGTATCACTTGTGCCCCAGTGCTCGATGTGTATGACCAGATCATTGATATCCACGTTTTCATCGCCGTTGAAGTCAACGATCGGGATGATCGGCGTCTGCCAGATATCAATGTTGCCGTAGCCGCCCGGCCGATCGGAACTGAAATAGAAGGTACGACCATCCGCCGAGACGTTCGGCCCGAAGTCATTGACCGAAGTGTTGACCGGTGGCCCAAGATTCACCGGCGATCCCCACGGATCGGAGACGGTTGCTCTCCTCGTCACCCATATGCCGTTGCCGGCGCGATTAGAAAAAAAGAAAAGCAACAGGCCGTCAGCCGAGATGCCCGGCCATTCCTCAAAGTCCGAGCTGTTGACGGTCGGGCCGAGGTTTACCGGTGGACCCCAGAGGTCGGAGAGGGTGGCCCGCGTCGTCACCCATAGGTCCCCACTGCCGCTCCCTCCGGCCCGATTGGAAACGAAGTAGAGCGATAGGCCGTCGGCTGAGATGCTCGGATGATCGTCCCCAGTTGCACTGTTGACCGTCAGCCCAAGATTCACGGGGATACCCCACACTCCACCTTTTGTTGCCCGTGTCGTAACCCATGTGTCATAACTACCGAACCCACCGGCCCGGTTGGAAGCGAAGTAGAGCGACAGGCCATCGGCCGAAATAGACCCGGGGCCATCGTCGCTCGGGGTGTTCACGGTCGGCCCGAGATTCTCCGGGGGACCCCAGTCGGCGTCTGTTGTGAGACGTGTCGCTACCCATAAGTCCCAGCCGCCCCGCCCGCCGGGCCGAGTGGAACTGAAATAGAGGGCACAACCGTCGGCCGAGATACTCGTCCCAGCATCGATAGACGAACTGTTGATGTTCGGCCCGAGATTGACGGGCTGGCCGAAGGTGAAATCAGCCCTCACACCACTGTCTGCCACAAGAATGACAGCGACACAGACCGCCAGCACCTGGAAGCCATGACTACCGTTCGCTTTCATACATCCCTTCCTTTCTCTCCCGCTGCCGACAACATGAGTCTGGACTGATACCTGCCAAGGAACGGGAATCGAAGCAGAGAACCAGAGCAATGGCCGTGCTATGACAGGGAAAGGATGAGCATCATGGTATGCACGGCTGGAACGTAACTCAATGGCCCCATGTTTCACCGCTCCTTTTGCTGATAACGTACAATGCCTACCGACAAATGTCAAGAAGTTTCTTGGCGTCACTGGGCATCGCACTCGCGTTACGCGGGACGCGGCAAGGATCGCCACTTGGCGAGGCGGCAAGTCTGCCGTACCCTGCTCATTTGGTCGGGGATGGCCTGGCCGAACAGAACGAGATTGCCCTGGGGATCGATTCGGATGCCATCGGGGTTGTCGCCGGCGCTGCCGCCGAGCAACGTGCCGGCCAGCAGAGCCCCGGTCGGCGAGAGCTTGACGATGCCCCAATCGACCTTGCCGCCGAAGGTCCTTTGCACCGCTGACGGCGTCGTGGGGAAAGAGGAACTGGCCGCACAGGTCGAGGAGTAGCAGTTGCCTTCGCTATCCACGACGAGATTGTGCGTGTTCAGGAAATTGTCGCCCTCGTCGCCGATGTATGTCCCGTACACGGGGGATTACGAGGGACGCACCCCATTTCCCACCTACCTCATCTGAAAAGATGGTGCGAGAGGAATCATCAATCGCGCTTCTTTCTCCGTCACACAAAGCATAGCAGCCTCAGAGTCCGCAGCTATATTGTAGGGTTAAGCCGGCGGAAAGGCAAAGAAGAACCCAGCCAGCCTTCGCCGGCTGCCCGTGGCCTGGAAAGTCATCGCCTGGAGGGAATTCTCCGGCAATCCTCTGTTTCCACCCCCGACTATCGTATATAGTTGAAGCAGGTATATGCTCGAACTTCAGGAAAACATCGCGAAAGCTCAGTCGGCGACGGTCAAGCCACGCCGCAAGGCGGTGGAGAGGGCCGTTCGGGAGTACTTCAGCGCGCTGGAGCCGATCCGCAGCCCCGGCGCGAGCGATTTCGAAGCGGCCGGGGCCCGCGCGCAGGCCCTGCTCAAGGAGGAGTTGCTCTCGGCCCAGTTCATTGGCCCAATCAGCGGCGAGGCCGGTTCCCGCCTGCGCGGAAATGACGTCACCCCTGCGCAGGCAGGGGTCGCCGAGAACGACCTAGCACTCGTTGCCCTGAGCTTCGACGCGATCGCGCGGCCCCTGCGAATCCCGGGGCCGATGTCTATCACGGAGGCCAAGACCCTCACGCTGGCCTTGGCCGGGGCGGCGGGAGCGGTGGGCGGCATGTTCGCGCTGGCGCCACTGACGCGGCTGGCACTCGACATGCGCGATCTCGGGCTGGTGCTGGGCGCGCCGCTCGGGGCGCTGCTGGCGGTGCTGATCGTGCATCGGCTGGCCCGGATTCGATTGCTGGCGAGAGCGTTGCCCTGGTTGTTCCTCCGGCGAAGGTCGTTGCACGGCGCGGTCCGCAGCGAACATGAGAAGGCCGTGCGGACGTGCCTCGAGCAGTGGGTGGACTGGGCGGTGCCGATGTTGGCGGTTCTGTGCCTCCACAAGTCCGGAGCAGCCGAATCCGGGACCGACCGCGACAAGGCCCTGCGGCGGATCGGCAAGCTGATCTATGCCCTGCACCGGGCCGGACCGGAGTCGCTGCCCGTCGTGGCCCACGAGCTGATTCAGGAAGCCAAGAACAGCGGCTTCGAGGGCTTGGAGGGTCTGCCGGAGTTTCTGGACAATGGTCATGCGGAAAGCCAGGTCCTGACCTGGAAGCCGGACCTCCAAAACAAGTATGAGACGTTCGGGTATATTGTCGAGGGCGATCGGGTGATGGTGGAGCGTCCGGCCGTGATCCTCGGCGGCCGGATCGTGCAGCGCGGACTCGTCAGGAAGGTTCGCGACAGGACGTAGTATGGAACCTCGAAACATACTGGCCATCGACTTCGGGACGACGAACACGTACTTCAGTAAGTGTCCGGCGGACCAGATTTCGCCCATCGGAGTCGATTTTGGCACGGGGCGCGACGGCCTGCCCACGGCGATCCTCTATCGGGGCCAGCGCGAGCCGCTCGTCGGGGAGCCGGCGCTGCACGAGTACGGCGAGGCATCGCCCCAGGAGCGCGCGGGCTACCGGCTTCACACGCAGTTCAAGCCGGACATCGTCGCGAGCGAAGAGGCGGCCCAGGCGGCCACAGAGTTTCTGCGCTGCGTGGTTCTCCAGGCCCAGCGGCAGCACATCGCCCTGGACCCGGTCCAATATGACGTCATCTTCGGCGTCCCGAGCGAAGCGCAGGCCGAATTCCGCGATAAGTTATCGCAAATCGCCAAGACGGCCGGCTACGGCGACGTGCGGCTGATGGACGAGCCCAAAGGCGCCTTGCTCCATCACCTCTGGCACAAGGACTTCTCGCCCCAAGAGGCCCGGCGGGGCATTCTCGTCATCGACTTCGGCGGCGGGACCTGCGACTTCGCGTTCCTCCAGAGCCTGCAAGTCAGCCATTCCTGGGGCGACATGGAGCTGGGCGGCCGGCTGTTCGACGACCTGTTTTTCCAGTGGTTCGTCGAGCAGAATCCCGGTGCCCTCCAGGACATGGAGAAGGCGGGCGACACGTACTACGTGCACTCGTACCTATGCCGGGAGGTCAAGGAGTTCTTCTCCCTGACGATGGCGCGGGACCGCTCGGAGAAGGTCAGCAAATCGGTGGGCCGCTACGGCAGCCTGCGGGGCATGGACTGGCCGAGCTTTCTCGACCGCGCCCGGAAATACCGCCCCAGCCCGACGTTCGTCCGGCATCTGGAGGGCATGGGATTGCGGGTGGCGGAGGACGGAGGACAGAGGACAGAAGACGGAAGACCGAATCGTCTTGAATCCGCAATCCGAAATCCACAATCCGCAATCGATCTCATCGACTGGTTTCGAACAACGCTCTCGCACGGCCTGGCGGAGCAGGCCATCGATACGAGCACGATCAGCCGGGTGATCCTCGCGGGCGGCAGCAGCCAATGGCCTTTTGTTGCCGACGTGGTCGCTGACACACTCGGGGTCGAGCGATCGCGCCTGATGCGCAGCGACCGGCCCTACGCCGTCATCGCCCAGGGCCTGTCCATCTTGCCCGCGTTGCAGAAGACGTTCAACGAAAGCCGCGAAGGGCTTCGGCACGATCTGCCGCGGTTCTGCCGGACCCAGGTGCGGCCTTTGGTCGAGAAGGTGACGGATAGCTACGTGGCCGGCGTCGCCGCCGACATGACGACGGAGCTGTTCGACAAGATCATCCGCCCGATCCTGGAGGAATTCCGGCACAAGGGCGGCTCGGTGAAGGACCTGCGGGACTCGATCTCGAGCCAGGTCAAGGCGAACGAAGCCAAGCTCACGGAGATCATCGAGGGCCGGATGCGGACGCTGCGGCTGGGTCTGCCCGGCGAGCTCAATGAGCTGCTTCGGGAGTGGTTCGGGTTATACGGCCTGAGCGTGGGCGACAAGCCCCTCGAAGAGGCCCAGCAAACGGGCACCGGGCAAGATCTGATCCCGCCGAGCACGCCGGACCTGTATGGTAGCATCATGGAGACGGTCGGCTGGTTCGTCGTCGCCTTGGCGGCCACCGCCGGCGCCGCGATCAGCGGGGGCGGGGGTCTGCACCTGCTGGCCGCCGGACCCGTGGGCTGGGTCATCGGCGGCGTCCTCGTCGCCGTGGCAGCATTCCTCGCCGTTCGCTACGGCACGGCCCGCGCCCGAGAATTGGCCGACACTTGGAACGCGCCACCCTGGGTGGCCAGGAGTATTCTGACGGCGGCGCGGATCGCGCGCATGAGAACGGATTTCCAAACCCGGCTGGAGAAGACCCTCCGCCACGAAACCGCGACTCTGCAAGGCGAGCTCGAATCCCGCATCCGCACGATCACGGAAACCCAGATCGAGAGTCTCTCCGAAATCACGCAACTGTAGCGCTCGCTGGGACTGGTGCGACTATTGAGCCTCAGGCGTCTGCCATCCCCAAGGCCGGAGGCCTTGAGGCTGCCACCCAGACTCGTGGCCATTGTGTCTCAAATGCCTGAAGTTCAACAGCCCGCTGTCACTGGGTTTCGCGAGCGACAAGGTCTGCAATATGATCGACGAATGACTTGGTCGGCTCAAGCCAGGGCCGGACAGTCTCGGCCTCAAACACCATGAGGTCTTCGTAGTCGCCTTTGTGGCGGCTATCGAACAACAGGTCGTAATGATCGCCCATTTCCTTGGATACGTGCCCTGGTTTGATGTAGTCGCGATGCAGCAGCGAACGCGCGTAGCTGTGTTTGCTCGTCGATATGTTCTGGGTCAGCAGCAATGCCGAGACGGCATAGAAGCACGCGTAGTAGAGCCGGTTCACACAGGCGTTGACATGGCCGGCCTCCAGGAGGAGCTGGGCCTCTTCCAGCGTCTGCCTGGCTCGTTCCAGTCGATAGCCAACCAGCGTCTGCCTTTCCGGCGTCACAGGAGCACTCCTTCTCGATCGACATTCTCGTGAAATGGCATGGCCTGGTACAACTTGGAGTTCCAGAGGTCGCGATTGTGGATGCTCAGGGTCAGTACGGCTCCGTCGTCCTCCAGAGGGGAGATGCTTGAGATCAACTGCTCGTGCAGCGCCACACCGGCGGAGTGATCGACGAGGACGAGGATGTCGTAATCCGAGCCGTCGTTCGCGTCTCCCCTGGCCCTCGACCCGTATAGGATGACATCGGCGTCCGGAACGACGGTGCGGATGGCCCTCTTGCAGCGCTGCAACAGGCCGGCGTCCGCGGTTCTCGCTTGCCAGGATTCGTAGGGTATCATGCCATTTTATCCAAAAGCTTTGCCAACCGTCTTTCTGATTTTGAACCTTCATGATAGCAGATACGGCGGCCTCTGTAAATGGCCGCACGGCGACCGCCTTACCGGCATTCTCGGCAATTTGTCTTGGTCGAGCAGAGGCCGTGACGGCCGGAAGCGTGAAGGCCCAAGTTCGAGGCGTGTCATTGCGAGCGAAGCGAAGCAATCTCCCGTCCCTGGGATCGAGATTGCCTCGTCGCTACGCTCCTCGCGATGACATTCTTCACACTTCAACCCTCCAACTTGAGACTGTCTTTCGACCTGCGGCTCTACGCTGCGTCCATTTCCTGGATGTAGGTCTTCATCTTCGCGAGCCGGGCCTTGAAGGCGTTGTACAGGCCGTCGGAGCTTTCTCGCAGCGTGCGTTTGGAGTTCGTGTGCGGGTTGAGGGACGTGGCGTAGTCCACCTGCTTGACGATCTCCGGCGGGATCGAGTTCGCGCCGGAAAGCGCCCCGCAGACGCCGGCGGCTACGGCGGTGAGACAGTCGGTGTCCCGGCCCATGTTGACGCCTGCTTTCATCGCGTCCCACGTGTTGCCCTTGGTCATCTTGAGAACGCAGATCGCTTTGGTGACGATCTCGTTGGCGTAGCTTTGGGCGTAGACGATCCCTTGGCCGCTGTAGAGCGAGTCGAACTTGCGCCGCATGTCGCGCACGTCGGTGCAATCGGCCGTAAGCTTCAAGGCCCGCTCGATCTCGCCGCGAATCCCCGCCGGCCGGAAAAAGCGCGTGTCCGCCTTGTCGCAGTTGTCGAAGACCGCTCCGATCACGCTGTCGACCGTGGCGCCGGGCTTGGTGGCGGCGGCAATCGCGACGACCGTGACCTCCGCCCACAGGATGCCCCGGCTATTGGCGGTGTTGTAGAGCTGGCCGACCTCACGAATGTCGTCGATGGCCCCGTGGACGTCGCCCGCGTTGATCAGGCCGAGGGGATGACAGGAGCGCGAGAGCGAGACCAGGCCGGAGTAGTCGCAGTATTTACCGATGTCCGAGGCCGGAATATGCGTCTTGGCCATCGCCAGCAGCGGCCCTTCGAACGGCTCCGAGACCAGCCCGGCGGCGCTGGGATTCATGTGGTCCACCCACGCCCGCCGCAGGTCCTCGGCGTTGATCCGGTCCTGCTTCTCGATAATGGCGGTGATCATCAGCTTTTGCCGCTCGACGCCGTCCTCGGTCGTCCCGGGCTCGCGGACCCAGTCTCTCTTGCCGTAAGCTGTGTAGGAAAGGAGTTTATCGAGCAGACCATGCTCGCGCTCGATCCGCTCATAGGGCCATCCATATAGGTTTCCTGTCAAGTAAAAAAATACTGTCCCCGGACCGAAATATTCACGCGTGTAATAAATAGTCCGCGTGGCCTTTTCGGCGTTCTTCTATCTTCTCTTTTGCAGCGTGACATTAACGTACCGCAACGCT
>JAPLMX010000037.1 GCA_026386805.1 Phycisphaerae bacterium
CAACCTCGGGGAGGTGGGGCAAGCGGTGGAGGATGGCATGGAGCGTGTGCAACAGAACGGACAACTCCTGTTCGGGTTCTTGGAGCACACCGGTCTTTTTTTTGAGTGACTTGTCACTGTATTATGCGAAATTCAGTAGGCTATCTGAACCGGCTGTTGGTGGGTATGGCGTTCGTGTTTCTCGGTCTGCACCTCGTGGGCAATGTCTGGCTGGTCTCCTCGACCATGCTGTTGCTGGAGGGACGCAGGGAGAAGTACTATTTCACCATCGCGTCGGGCGCTGTGGCCACACTGCTTCTCATGGTCGCCTCCGCTGGTGTCGTCGTCTTATCCTGGGTCTTTGCGGCTCTCCTGCCGCCGGTCTCGTTGGGGATGATCCACCGGCAATACACGGGCTTCAGTATGAAGAACGTCTGGTTGGCGTGTCTGCTAGTGTCATGGTTTCCCGTTGTGTTGCTTGTCTTCGCATTGCTCCTGCTCGGTGTGCGGACGGTCGTGCCCTTTGTACTCCTGCTTGTTATCCCGTTCCTCGTGGCGAGAGAATTCCACGATTTCCATGTGAGTCCAGATCTGCCGTCGGTCCTGCCGTCGGTCTCGCCGCCGGTCCTGTTGGCTTGTGGGTGGGCGTTCTTCCTGCTGGCGACGTGGATCACGTACCGGCGACGGGATTTGGCTGACCAGGGACCGGGTGGCGAGGATTGAGCGGAGGTGGAAGCGAAACGATGGCAGGAGGAAGCGCCCATTCTCATTCGCGTACGATGTCGATGGCACCGGGCAGAGCAGCAGGGACGGAGCCGGGATTCTCAAGACCCCTTATGTGGCAAAGACCGTACCCGAATTCGGTCGTCCGTGACAACGCAGAAATGGCCTGCCCAATCCGTGTGTTGCTCCAAGACGTTCAGGATTCGCGCGTTGTCCACATCAGGATTGTTCCCTGAAAGCCGCAATAGGATCACGCCTGCGGCGGCGGGCAGCCCCCATCGAAAAGCCAGAGCTCCGAAGTCTTTGTCGTGAGTGTTGGCGATGATGCGCATCTTCACCGTCCGACCGGAAGCGAATAGACCTTTTCCTCTTTGACCAGTTCTCCCGCATAGGCCAGGCAGGCGTGGATGTCCTCCAAGGTCAGGTGATCGTATTCCTTGAGAATTTGCTCCGTCGTCCAGCCGCGTGCCAACAGATCGATGACGAACTCCACGGAGATACGGGTCCCTTTGATGAGGGGTTCGCCCACGACGATCTTGGGATCAACAATGATGCGTTCTCGCCAATCCATATAGCGTTCCCAATTCAGCTTGCGTCGCGTTTCACACCACTCCTCCAGCCTACCGTCACAATGCCTGGAATGCAAGCCCATCCTATCTCTTCTCGACGAAGTCCTCGATCCGGCGGAGTGAGCGATTGACGGGGCAGACCGCATCGGCTATTTTAAGATGAGACTTAGAAATAGCCGGTGACAGGAAGACCGATGTGCTATCAGAGATCGCTCCAAGACGTGTGGCTGGAGACCTCGCGGATGTTCCCGCTGGACGAAAAGAACACGGCGTTGCCCGTCAGCGTTCTCTGATGGTCCTCCAACCGTGTCGTGCTTACCGGGCCGCAACGTGGCGAGGGCGTCCCGCCCTTGCGTCTCGCCGGCATTTTGCCGGCGAGAGAAGAACAAGGGCAAGATGCCCTCGCCACGAAAGAACAACGCAAGACGCCCGCGCAAGAGCGGTCATGCACCCGTTGGATTGTCCTGGCTTGCCTTGTGGCGGGTCGGGGGGTACACTGGCGGGCGACTCGGACGCCGTGACGGTCCGAGGGCATGGATCGTCCAGCGGTTGCGACGTTCGGAGTTCCGCCTTCAGGCGGCCCAGGACCGCGTAAACGCGGGACTCCAAACGGACGAAACGAGCCGCGCCACCCTGGGACGCTGGACGAGTTGAGCGATGGCAGTGTAGATGACGACAAAGGGGACTGGGATATGAAGTACGCGATTGGATTGGACTACGGCACGAATTCCGTGCGATGCCTGATTGTCGATACGGCCAACGGGCGAGAGCTGGGGACGTGCGTCTTTGAGTACCCGACCGGCGAGGCGGGGATCATTCTCGATCCGGCGGACCATAACCTGGCCCGGCAGAACCCGGCGGACTACCTCAAGGGGGCCGAGGTCACGATTGCCGGGGCCATCGCGGCGGCCCGCCAGGTGCAGCCGGGGTTCAACCCTCGCGACATCGTCGGCATCGGCGTGGACACGACCGGCTCGACGCCGCTGCCGGTGGATCGCCACGGCACGCCGCTGGGGATGCTGGAGGCGTTCAAGGGCAATCCCAACGCCCATGCCTGGCTGTGGAAGGACCATACGGGGTACGCCGAGGCGGGCGAGATCACGGCCCTGGCCCGCGAACTGCGGCCGCAGTATCTGGCCAAGTGCGGCGGGACCTATTCCTCCGAGTGGTTCTTCAGCAAGATTTTGCACTGCCTACGGGCTGCCCCAGCCGTCTTCGACGCCGCGTACACGTGGGTCGAGCACGCCGACTGGCTGCCGGCCGTGCTGACGGGGACGGACAGCCCGGAGAAGCTGAGACGGTGCCGCTGTGCGGCCGGGCATAAGGCGATGTTCAACGACGCCTGGGGCGGCTACCCGGATGCCGAGTTCCTCGCGCAGCTCGATTCCAAGCTCGGGGCTCTGCGCAGCACTTTGGGCGGCCGGACCTACGCCGTCGATCAGGCGGCGGGACGTCTGACCGACCAGTGGGCCGGCAAGCTGGGCCTGACCGCCGGGATTCCCGTGGCGATGGGGGCCTTCGACGCCCATTTGGGGGCCGTCGGTTCCGGAATCAAGAGCGGCGTCCTGGTCAAGATCATCGGCACCAGCACCTGCGACATGGTGGTCGCTCCGAGCGGCACGGAGCTGGCGGACATCCCCGGCATCTGTGGGATCGTCGACGGCTCGATCCTGCCGGGCTACTTCGGCCTGGAGGCGGGCCAGTCGGCGGTGGGGGACATCTTCAACTGGTTCGTCAACTACATTCAGCCGGGCGGCAAAGAGGCCGGCTCGCATCAGGCCTTGACGGAGAAGGCCGCTAAGCTCAAGCCCGGCCAGTCGGGTCTGCTCGCCCTCGATTGGAACAACGGCAATCGGACGATCCTGGTGGACCAGCGGCTCACGGGCCTGCTCCTGGGCCAGACGCTCCACACGAAGCCCGAGGAGATCTACCGGGCCTTGATCGAGGCGACCGCCTTCGGGGCCTTGACCATCATCAACCGCTTCGAAGAGTTCGGCGTCAAGATCGACCAGGTCGTCAACTGCGGCGGCATCGCCGAGAAGAACGCCATGCTCATGCAGATTTACGCGGATGTCACCGGCCGCGAGATGAAGATCAGCCGCTCGGCGCAGACCTGTGCCCTTGGCTCGGCGGTCGCGGCGGCAGTGGTCGGCGGGGCGCATCCGGACTTCGCCAAGGCCCAGGCCGCGATGTGCGGCATCAAGGACACGACCTTCAAGCCGATCGCCGCCAACCACAAGGTCTACAAGCAGCTCTACAAACTGTACAAGCGGCTGCACGACGGCTTCGGTATCCAAGGCAAGGTCCTGGGCATGGGCAGCGTCATGAAGGAGTTGCTGACGATCAAAGAGAAAGCCAACGCTTGAAGCAAATCCGAAATTCGAATTTCGAAATCCGAAACAAGCACGAAGGACCAAAATCCCAAATCCCAAACTGGAGCCGAGTAGGCGACAGCGTTTCGGTCCTTTGGATTTCGGGTTTTGAATTTGTCTCGGATTTCGGGTTTCGGATTTTGAATTTGATTCTACCACTATGTACGACGAGCTGAAACAAGAAGTCTGTGACGCGAACCTCGATCTGCAAAAGCACGGCTTGGTCGTCTTCACCTGGGGCAACGTCAGCGGCATCGACCGCGGCCGCGGCGTGATCGCCATCAAGCCCAGCGGCGTCAGCTACGAGAAGCTCACGCCCGAAACCATCGTGATTGTCGATCTGGAGGGTCGCGTGGTGGAAGGGGACCTGCGGCCGTCCTCCGACACGCCGACGCACCTGGAACTCTATCGCAGCTTCCCCGGCCTCGGCGGCGTCTGTCACACGCATTCCCTGTACGCGACGATGTGGGCCCAGGCCGAGCGCGAGATTCCCTGCTTCGGCACGACGCACGCCGACTATTTCTACGGCCCAGTCCCCGTGACGGACGCGCTGACCCGCGAGGAGATCGAGGGACCCTACGAGCAGAATACCGGCCGGGTCATCGGCCGGCGGTTCGCGCAGCTCGACCCGCTCCAAATGCCGGCCGTCCTGGTCGCCAATCACGGCCCCTTCACCTGGGGCAAGGACCCCGCCCAGTCCGTGGAGAACGCCGCCGTCCTGGAGCAGGTGGCGCGGATGGCCTCCGGCACCTTGCTCGTCAACGCGCGCCAAAACGGGATCTCGCAGGCCCTGCTCGACCGGCACTATCTGCGAAAGCACGGCAAGAACGCCTACTACGGCCAACGCTGATCCAAGTGGCTCGGCCAAGACATGCTTACGCCAGCGTAAGCATGGCACCGGGCTGCCAAACGCAGTTCATTGCGTCTGGGGACCCGCACCCCGCCATGGCCGAAGTTGCTCGTCAGGACTCACTATGGTGTTGGGCAGGCCCAGAAGCGATCTATGAATCTATCCTTGATGATTCGGAGTGAACATCCGAATATTCAAGGTAGGCCAAGCTTCTGGGTGGCATCGCCAAGGCCTTTGGCCTTGACGATGGTCCGATGCACACGAAAGCCGCCATCGTCAAGGGCGGAGCCCTTGGCGATGCCACTCGTTCCCGTTCTGAGACGGCTGTGTGCGGGTATCGACCGGGTGCTCCTTAGTTGAAGATCAACGCGTTGTCACGTATGATTTCGTCATTGAGTATAGGACAATCCTATCCGGAAAGGAGAATGCGAACATGATGACACGTGTGGCAGGAACTTTGGTGGCGGCTTGGAGTGTTTTGGCTATGTCTCTTCCGGCAAACGTCGCTCGCGGTTACGAGAATTTCAAAGTCAGTGTCTACTGCCGGGCCTATGAGACGCGGGAGATGAACGATGTGAAGTGGATCGAGCCGCGCTGGACCGAGCTGACCCGGCAGGTGCACGTGGACAAGATCTACCTGGAGACCCACCGCGACCTGATCGTCGTGGACGAGGCCACGCTCACGGCGGCCAAGAAGTTCTTCGCCGGCCGGGGCGTGCAGACCGCCGGGGGCATCACCCTGACCGTCAACGAGCGTAACCGCTTCGAAACCTTCTGCTATACGAATCCCGAGCACCGCCGCAAGGTCCAGGAGATCGTCGAATACACGGCCCGCCACTTCGATGAGGTCATCCTCGACGACTTCTTCTTCACCAGTTGCAAGTGCGACCTGTGCATCCGGGCCAAGGGTGACCAGAGCTGGACCGAGTACCGGCTTGGCCTGCTGGCGGAGGCGGCGCGCGATCTGATCGTCGGTCCCGCCAAGGCGGTCAACCCCAAGGTCAAGGTGGTCGTCAAGTACCCCAATTGGTACGAGCACTTCCAGGGCCTGGGCTTCAATCTGGAGACCGAGCCGGCGATTTTCGACGGGCTGTATACCGGGACCGAGACGCGGGACCCCTCGGGCAATCAGCACCTGCAGCAGTACCTGGGCTACCTGATCTTCCGCTATTTCGACAACCTCAAGCCCGGCCACAACGGCGGCGGCTGGGTCGATACCGGCGGCATGATGTATATGGATCGCTACGCCGAGCAGCTCTGGCTGACTCTCTTCGCCAAGGCCCCGGAGATCACGCTGTTCGACATCCGCCAGGTGCTAAGACCGCTGCCGCCGTCGTCCAACGTCGCCTGGCGCGGGCAGCAGACCAGCTTCGACTTCGATGAGATGATCAAACCCGTCAAGCTCGCGGATGGTACGACGGTGGCGCCGACGACCATTGCTCGGGCCGCCGGGTACACGTTCGAAAAAGTAGACAGGGTTCTGGGCAAACTCGGCAATCCCATCGGCGTCAAGAGCTACAAGCCGTACCACTCGACGGGCGAGGACTTTTTGCATACCTATCTGGGTATGTGCGGCATCCCGATGGACCTTGTGCCGCAGTTCCCGGCCGGCGAAAAGATGATCCTGCTGACGGAGTGTGCCAAGTTCGACCCGACGATTGTCGCGAAGATCAAGGGCCAGTTGCGCGACGGCAAGTCGGTCATGATTACTTCGGGCCTGCTGCGGGCCTTGCAGGGCAAGGGCATTGAAGACATCGCCGAGCTGCGCTATACCGACCGCAAGGCCGTCGTGAAGGAATTCGGCGGTGGCTTCGGCCCCCGGATGCAGGCCAAGGCCGAAATGGTGATTCCCCAGATCCAGTACCTGACGAACGACGCCTGGGAAGAGCTGTCGGCAATGAACGAGACCAACGGCTGGCCCATGCTGATCTCCGCCGGCTACGCCAAGGGCACACTGTACGTACTGACGATTCCGGAGAGCTTCACCGATCTGTACAACCTGCCCGCCGGCGTGTTGTCGCGGATCAAGGACACGCTGACGCGCGAGCTGCCCGTGCGGGTGGACGGTCCGGGGCGGGTCAGCCTGTTCGTCTACGACAACGGCACGTTCATCGTCGAGTCCTTCCTCGATGAGCCGGTGGATGTCGGCGTCACGGTCACAAAGCAGGTCACGGGGTTGCACGATGTGCTGTCCGATGAAGTGCTCGCGCCGGCTCGCAGTGGGGCGGGCGGCCCGCGCCTGGGAGGCTTCGGCGGACGCGGTCCCAACGCCGGCCCCCGAACCACCTTCACCGTGCCCCTCAAGCCGCACTCCTACCGAGTTTTCGAATGCCGGTGAAAGAACGGGACATTTTACTCGTAAGCTCCAAAGGAAGAGTAATGGGGTCAGCCCTTAAGTTAAGCTTTAACGACTGTCCCGCTCTGTTCTGTAGACCATTGAGGAAGAATCGTGATCTATTTGGCACTTGCCGACGGCGGCCGGACGGGATATCCTTTGTGGCATGGCGAGGGCGCAGCGCATCGAGTACGAAGGGGCCGTGTACCACGTGACGGTCCGGGGCAATGAGCGGCGGGCGGTTTTCCGGGACGACGCCGACCGGGAGCACTTTCTACGCCGGCTCAAGGAGAGTGTCGAACAATTCGAAGTGCGGCTGTACCTGTTTTGTCTGATGAGCAATCACCTTCACCTGGTCGTCGAGACTCCCCGGGCCAACCTGGGCCGATTCATGCACCGCCTGCAGACGGCGTATACGGTGTACTTCAACTGGCGGCACGACCGGCACGGCCATCTGTTGCAGGGCCGCTACGGGGCTTCGCTGGTCGAGAAGGACTCGTACCTTCTGCGGCTGACCCGGTATGTCCATCTGAACCCCGTTTTCACCGCCGCCGCGAAGCGACGCCCCATTCGGGAGCGGGTCATGATGCTCCGGCAATATCCCTGGAGCAGCTATCGCCGCTACCTCGGCAAGGATCAACGCTTTCCTTTCGTGGACTGTGGGCCAATCCTGGCTTTGGTTGGTCAGAATGCGAGTTGCCCAGCCCGGACCTATCGCGGTTTTGTGGAGGCCGCCATCGAGGATATCGACGCCGCTTTCCTGGAAGCCAAGAGGGCGTCGCCCTTGTGCATCGGGGCCGAGGACTTTCGCGACAAGATCCGCAGGCTGTATGAGGACCTGCTGGAAGCCAGACTCCGGCCGGAGGATGTAGCGTTCCGCCGGACGGGCACGGTGCTGGGCGTCGATGCCGTCCTGGAGGCGGTGTGTGAAGCCCTCGCCGTGGATCGCTCGTCCCTGCTGCAGCGGCGACGGAATTCGTTCGACCGGGCCATTGCGTCGCGAATGCTCTGTGACTTTGCCGGGCTGACTCAGCGCGAGGCGGCCCAAGTGCTGGGGATTGCCAACGGGGCGGCCGTCAGCCAGCAGCTACGCAAACTCACGCGGGCGCTCGAGTCGGATAGCACGCTGCGAAACCAAGTCGCGAAGATCGGTGGTGGACTCAAAGGCAACCTCGATTGAGCATTAAAGCTTAACTTAAGGGCTGACCCCATCGTGAGAAGAGATTTCATTTTGATACCGGTGATCGCCTTCGTGGCCCTGCTGACAAACCCGTCCGCGAGTTCGCGGTTGAGCAACAAGGAGGGGACCGTCATGCAGTACACCACCACGTTCGACGGTGACGAGAATCCGCTCTCGGAAGGTGGGAAGTGGGTCAACGATGGCCTCGACTGGACGAAGATCGAGAAGACCCATGGTCTGGCCTATGGAACGCAGACCGGCACCCACAAAGGCATCTATCGGTATGATGACTCCTACGCGCACCTGACCGGATTTCCGCCGGACCAGGAAGCCTGGGCCGAGGTGCGGATCGCCAAGCCGGACCCCTCCTGCCATCAGGAACTTGAGATTCTCCTGCGCTGGACCAGCTCGGCCCATAGCACCACCGGCTATGAGTGCTTCGCCCGCTGTGTGAACGACGGTTCCTCGTATTTGCAGGTTGTTCGCTGGGAGGGCCCGCTGGGAAGGTTTACGTATCTGGCCGACAAACGTGGCGTCAACTACGGCCTCAAGAACGGCGACACCCTCAAGGCCTCCATTGTCGGCAACGTGATTACGGTGTCCATCAACGGTGTCGAGAAGGCCCAGGTCAAAGACGACACGCACAAGACGGGCAATCCCGGCATCGGCGCCTTTCTGTCTTGCGACGGCGGCCGGGGCGTGGGATCCAACCGGGACTTTGGATTCAAGAGCTTCACGGCCCGCGCGCTCGGCGGCAACCCGAAATAGCGATTTGGGAAAAGGGGACATTCTACTTCTTCTCTTGTCCTCTGCTTTGGACGGCCGCTCTCGGGCCAAAAGTGGAATGTCCCCTTTTCTTCAGAGAAGACGGCGGACTCGGCGGAATTCGCGTAACGTTTCGGCGGCTCGATCACCTTTGATAGCAGTTCAATGAGCGAATGCAAGGATTACATTACGTTGGTGCGACAGGCACAACAGGGACATCCCGAGGCGCGCGACGACCTGCTCCGGATCGTCCAGCCCCGGCTGGCGGAGTACATCGGACGCCTGACCCTGGATCGGGACCTGACCACCGACATCGTGCAGGAGAGTATCGCCGAAATGCTTAAGATCTTCGACACCCTCAAGGACCCGCAACGATTCTGGTGCTGGCTGTATACGATTACCCTGAACAAGGTGCGGATGCACTACCGGCAGCGCTGGCGGCGGAGAGAGACCCCGCTGTCGGCAGTGCACGAGGACTGGCTCCAGGCCCGCAATCAGGACGTGCTGGCCGAGCTTGTGACCAAGGAGCTCAAAGAGATCGTCGTGCGGGCGGTCGGCCAGTTGGAGCCGCGGCAGCGGGCGGTCCTGACCCTGCGGTGCTACGATCAGATGTCGTATGCCCAGATCAGTGCTGCGCTGGGCTGCTCGCAACTGGGAGCGCGGGCCCTGTTCTACCGGGCCAAGAAGACGTTGACGGGCCTGTTGCGGTTGCGCGGGATTGACAAGGGCGCGCTGCCGGTGGCTCTGCTGGTCTTCGGCAAGTTCAGCGCCACCAGCGAGGCGGCGGCCGCGAGCGTGTCGATCCCGGCCTCGACGCTGCGCGTCGGGTTGTGGGGAACCCTGGCGGGCGCGGCCGTGCAGCATGTTGCGGCGGTTCTCTTGGGAACGATGGCGGTCGCGGCCGGCGGGGTCTTGGTGGCCGGATCGAGCGTCTGGAACGACGGTCCGCCGCCGGTCACAGCCGTGACGCATGTCGCGCCGGCACGGGCGGTTTCTCAGGATGGTACCTGCTGGTACTACTATCCTCCCGGCCGGGCGGATATCGTGATGATCCGGACCACAGATCAGACCGTTGCCTACAGCCAATGGCTGCAAAAGGAGCAGGCCAACTACTATCGGCAGGGGGCTACCATCACGATTCGCAATCATCGGCAGTTCGCTCCGGATCTTTCGGTCTGGCGCCTGCCGACGGACCCTCCCGCCTTGCGGGCGTTCCTGCGGGCTCAGGATGGCCGTGACCTGGACCTGGAATCCGCAGCCGCTGGCGTGCGTGGATTGCTGGTGGCCGTGGAACAGGTGCAGGCGGGCCGGCGCCGGCAGGCGACCTTGAACTACGACGTATCCACGGAAGACTATTTCCGGCACGACTGGTCCATGGATGCCGCGATTGTGGACCAGCGGGACGACCAGCATCGCGCGGGATGGACCTGCTTTACGATCAGCGGGCAGATGGGCGGTCAGCCGGTTTCCGGCTATGGGCGCCTGCCCTTAGTGGCGGCAGCGGTCGGGGACCACGGCCCACGGCTGCAACTGACGGTGGGCAATGACCTGATGCTCGTGGATTCGGGAGTTGTTGCGGAGATGCGCGATCGCGCCGGCGCGGTGGTGGCCCGCTATCCCGGCGGCAGTCTCTTCCAGGGCCTGGGGCGGCCGTGGAGTGGACTGCACACCATCGACACGATCCGCCGGGATGCGGCCCGAGCCGGGATTGTCTTCACCACCCGGCCTCTCCCCGACGGTCAGCGCGTGGAGATCGTGCTTCACGGGCCCCAGGTCCAGGTCACTTATTGCGTGCATCTATATCAGGATTGGATCGAGAGCATTGTCTTTAGCAAGGAAGACGTGACGATAGGAGAATGGACGTTCAGCTATCCCCAGCCCGACGAGGCGGACCCACACCGGTTCGCGGTCTCCTCGCCGGCGCGCAGCCGCGGGCAAACATCTGGGCCCAAAAGCCTGTGGTTGATGCGCCTGGCACAGGGAAATCTGGTACAATAGGAATGCTGGTTCTTCAGGAGAACTGCCATGAAAAGCGAATGCGTTGCCTTATTGCTTGTGTTATCCCTATTAGCGGGGGGCCTGCACGCGACGATCTACGTGGACGACAATGCCCCCGGCGATCCGAAACCTTACGACCCCAATTCCAGCGACCCCAACGAAGACGGCTCTGCCGCGCACCCGTTTGACAGCATCCAAAAGGCGATCGACGCCGCCGGGGCCGGGGACACGATCGTCGTGGCTCCGGGACATTACCTCTCGAATAGCAACTGGGCCTACGCGGAGCTGGATTTCAAAGGCAAGAGTGTCCGCCTGGTCAGCACGGCGCCCACGGATTTCACCGTGGCCGACCAGACGATCCTCTGTGGCATGGTCATTTTCCAGGGCGATGAAGACCCCAATTGCCTCCTGCAAGGCTTCAAGATCCAGAACTATTGGTACGGCGGCATCCTCGGCAACCAGACCCGGGCCACGATCAGCCACTGCATCATCAGCGGCAACGGCCCCTGCGGCGCGACCGTCCTCAAAGACGTGTGCGGGCGCATCGCGAATTGCCTGATCGTGGACAATACGACGTTCCACGACTGCGGTGTACTGCCGGCCGTGTCGGGCTGCCGCACGCTCGTCAACTGCACCATCGCCAACAACCTGTCGGGTGTGGAGATCAGCAACGACGGTTTCTCCGCGACGGACCAGATCACGATCCACAACTGTATCATCTGGGGTAACCAAGGCACTCAAGTGATGGAACGGCGGAATAGCTCGCTGCCCATGCCGGAGCAAATTGACTACTGCCTTCTACCGGCGGACGCGAGCACGCTGGTGACTCGCTCTTGGTCCAACACGATTCAGTACGGCGATCCCTGTTTCGTGCGATTGGGGCGTTGGGAAAACGCGGCGCTCATAAAAGCGGGCGTTCGCGCAACGAGGGGCGGCAGTTTCACGGGCTTGATCGAAGGGGACTGTCATCTCCAAAGTGAGGGTTGGCGCTGGAGCCCGCAGCCGATCCACGGGTCCAACTGGTACTACGATATCGTGACCAGTCCCGCGGTTAGCGCCGGCGACCCGATGGACAGCCTGGGCGGAGAACTGGAGCGGGTGCCTGACGACCCTGAGGGTCGCTTGGGGTTCAATCATGCCATCGAGCTGGGCGCCTATGGCGGCACGGCCCAGGCAAGCCTGGCGCCGACCAACGGCGAGGCGCCGGGCGTTGGGGCAGTGGATCTGGAGGATTACTGGCCTCTCGGCAGTACATCCCGCGAGGAGGGCTCTTCTTATCGATGGTTCATTCACGACCCCCAAGGGATCGCCCGCGAGTTCTTTGTGTCGGGCTACATGAGTAGCGGCAGGGGCGACGTCACCAGCGTGGCCTACCACGTTACGACCGCCAACGCGGCCGATTGGGTGACGAAGGTCAATTGTTACTACGCCAATCGCACCTTGTACCTGACCCAGGAGACGCCCACGATGCCGCTGCAAGCGCCCCAGCACGTCCAAGCCCAATATCCTGAGTATCTCGTTGCCGGCGCGACGATTCAGGTGCCTTACGATCCGTTCACGAAAACGCCGGTGGAGTATCGATCCGTCTTGGTCCAGCGCGGCACGCTGGCGGAGGTGCTGGCCGACACGAGTATAGACCCGGCGCAGTTCCTGGCCGGTTCGTGGCCGGACGTGATTGCCCTGCGAGAGATCAGCGAGGATGGGACAACGGGCGATCCCATCGTGATCTTCGCCCGTGGGTTCGGGCCATTGCTGCTCGCAGGTCAACCGGTAGAAGGAGCCGTCGTCAACGGCAAGTCATTCGGCAACACGACAATCTCTGGCGGAAGAGCAACGCGGGGATAGATTCGCATAAAGGCTTTGAGGGAGGCATCTATACAGCGGATAACGGCGACAGCACGAATCCCAAGGGAGGGCATGACGCTGATCGAGCTGCTCGTGGCGATCAGCGTCATGACCCTTTTGGCGGGGGTGTTGTTGCCTGCGCTGGGCCAGGCCCGGCGGGCCGCCCGCACGCTGGTGGGAGCCCACCGGCAGCGGCAGATCGTCCTGGCGGTCAGTCTCTACGCCGCGGATCACGAGGGCTGCTATCCCGAGTCGGTGGCGACCGCCGCGATGCTCGGACGCACTTGGCGCTGGCAGGAGCCGCGGATGCTGAAGGCCTGCCAGCCGCGGGCTGCCGGCTATCAATGCTCGATGGCCAGCTACCTGCGCAGCTACCTCCCCAAGGCTGTGGCGTTGTCGTGTCCCAGCAGTCCCCGGCCCTATCCGTACCTGGAGGATGCTTGGCGGGCCGGGGAGCAGTGGGATAATCCCGACACCGGCTTCACGGATGACGGTGTGCTGGGCAGCTTCTGCTTCTTCTGGAACTACGTGGGACATCTCACCGACCGGCAGCGGCCTTTCTACGGGCCGCAGACCGACGATGGCTGGCCCGGCTGCAGCCGCTTGCTGATCAGCGACTACTTCGGCTTCAATCAC
Organism: Phycisphaerae bacterium; assembly: GCA_026386805.1. GTDB lineage: Bacteria > Planctomycetota > Phycisphaerae > Sedimentisphaerales > Anaerobacaceae > PLanc-01. Next base: position 13,253 of record JAPLMX010000037.1, read on the forward strand.
TGGCGCAGCCCCGACGCCTTCGGCAGTTGCGAGCCCCTGGCTCGTGCTGAGATCACGGCCGAGACCCATGAGGCCCCGGCCTACTGGTTCCGCCCTCCCCACGGGCCGCCGGACTTGACCGGCGTGCACCTCAAGCTGCAAGCCGGCTTTGTCGATGGGCATGTGGAAGCCTATCAGCCCGCCGAGACCGCCGTCCTGGAGGTGGCCGAGGCCTTGGACGGCACCACGGCCGCTCTCAGCGGCTTCGGCCTGGGCGCGGGCCAGTTCTACATCCCCCAGAAGGCTGTGGCTTCACGGCCATGATGCTCAGAGGCCGTTGGTGATTTGCATGGCGACTATTCCGAGATTAGTATTTGTTAGGGTCCGGCACTGTGCCGAGCCGCCGTCTTGCGTGCCAAGAGCAGGCCTTTCGCTGGAGCGCAAAGCCTCTTTGACGAACGAACCTCTCAGGGCACGCGGGCGTAAACAAGACAAGGATAATTGTGGGAACAAAATAAAAAGGGGCTTGACGGTATACCGACGGCGGGATAGAATAGCCCAAATCAGTAGGTGAAGTGCAAAGCACCTGTGAAAGGGTTACGGCTTTTGGAACGAATCCTGATAACGTCCAAATTCAAGCTTTGACTGCCTCGGAGAACTTAGTCTGAGAGTTTTCCAGACC
>JAPLMX010000198.1 GCA_026386805.1 Phycisphaerae bacterium
GCTGATTTTCGATTCCCAGACGATGGTCTCGCGCGTGGGATCCTGGCCCTTGTGAATGCTGGAAGGCAGACCACAGTCGCCGCTCTTGGAAGCAACGGCGATGCCTTTGGTGCCGTGGATGTAGCTCGCATAGAACTGCTGGCAGCCGTCGATGCAGCGTCCATCGAAGTTGAACTTGGTCCCATCGGCATACGTGTATTCGACCGCGTAGGTGTCGAAATTCTGGTCCACGTACGTGATGCCTTCCGGGCTCTGGCGGTAGTGCCGGCCGCCCAGTGCCTGCGCCTTGATCGGCCAAGAGCCTTTGATCCAGCTCAGGTGGTCGATGACGTGAATGTAGAAGTCGCTGTAATTGCCGCCGCTGGCCCAGATGAAGCTATGGAAGTTCTTAATCTGGTAGAGCAGCTCGTTTTCGCCCGGCGGCACGGGCAAGGAACGGAAGGACCCGCCCGGGCCGTGCATCCGATAGCCGCGTTGCAGGATAACGTCGCCGATCTCGCCATCCTGGACGCGCTTGGCCAATTCCTGGAGCGCCCGGCTGTGCCGGGACATCAGGCCCACGCCCACTTTGAGATTCTTGGCCGATGCGTCTTCTGCCAGCTTGAGCATCCGTTTGCTCGTCGGGCCGTCCACGGTGACCGGCTTTTCCATGAAGACGTTGAGGTTCTTCTCAATGGCGTAGGTGAAGTGCACCCAGCGGAAAGCCGGCGGGGTCGCGAAGATCGCGATGTCGCCCGGCTTGAGGCAGTCCATCGCCTTCTTGTAGGCGTCGAAGCCGAGGAACTGCCGGTCCTTCGGCACATCGACCTGACCTCCATGTGACCCTTTCAGGGCCTTGTAGCTGCCGTTCAGCCGCGCCGGGAAGACATCGGCCATCGCGACCAGCTTGACCGGCCCTTGCTTGACGGACAACGCGTTGACCGCCGCCCCGTTCCCGCGGCCGCCGCAGCCGATCAGGGCGATCTGGAGCGTGTTGTTCTCGCCGGCGTACATGCGGGGGGCGATTCCCGCCGCCAGCGCCGAAGCGGCCGCCAACCGGCCTGTGTCCTTGAGAAACTCGCGACGTGACGTGCCTTGCTTCGTGATCTCGCTCATAGTGGGCTTTCTCCTAAAGATTGAGTTGCATCACACATTCGTCTGTCCATCCGCAGGCCAGTTCGTAGTGACGCCGCAAGGCGTTTTCAGTAGCATGGGCGCGAGCGCCCATGGATTCCAAATCATGGGCAAGATGCCCGTGCTACTGTGCCTTCACGGGCCCACGACAAACCGGCGTCGAATGTCCGTTGACACCAGCGACCCATTATGAGCCGGCCCCCGGCTTTCCACAAGCACTTTCTGCCGCCTCCCGTCACCAAGCTTTTGGAGGCTCTGCCCCCCAAGCCGCCGGGATCTTCCGCTTTCGGCCAAGGGCATAACAGCAGAAGACGCCGGCTACTCATCGATACCGCGTCTGCACGCATCGACGAAGTCCAGTGCGTGATCGAGCATCCTCTCTCACAACCGAATCCCTTCCTCCTTGATCGCCTGGTGGATGGCGAATCGCCCTTTGTCCAAGTCCTCCTGTTCCGCGAAGAAGAAGAGAACAACGGTGCCGCACTCAAGGCTGATCTCACAGCCCAAATGGCTGGTCCGCTCGTGCTCACGAGACCGATCCGGGATGCGATCCAGGACGACCGCGACATCGATATCACTATCGGCCGTCAACTGGTCCCGCGCCGCCGAACCGTAGAGGTACACGCCGCGCAGCCGCGAGCCGTAGATTTCTTCCAGTCCGGCCCGAACCTTCGCCGCGATCTCCAACGCTTGATCTCGTGTCGTTACCATGCCCTCATCATAGCATTTCCCCTGCTCCCCGTTCAAGCAGTAGCCCTCAGCCCCGCCCCACCTCGCCCCGCATTGAAAAACGCCGCATATCTTCAATCCCCCCTTGGTGGCTCCGCCCCCAAACCCCCGGCATTTGTCGCTTTCGGCCAATAGCATCACAGAAAGGGACAGCGGGTGGCACGCCCAAACCATGCCCTGAGCGGAGTAGAACGGGTTGTCTGACCGGACTCCCTGAAGTGTTCAGTGGATAGAGAGGCAGGCTCGGGACGGCCGATACGACTGCATGCCGCATCCGCTGCCGTTGCTTCCCGATGATGCACCTGACGGAGTCGTGTTCCCCCGCTAGAAATTGGAGCAATCGCCCAGTGTAACCACGATGGGCATGTGTTCAGAGAAGTAGTTCTTCATGGCCGGGTCCTCTAATGACATCTGCTTTACATGCTCATCCGGAAATACGATGACCTTGACGTCACTCGTCTGAAATCTCAACCTGTGAATGCCATCAGCTTCGCCTTTTGTGAAATGCTTGTTATTGGGAGTCTCGTCATACACAAGTCTCCATTCCATCTCCTCATAATACTCTTCGCTCTTCCCATCCGACATACGCTTGACATGGGCCATTATCCATTTTGCTGATCTACGCACCCCCTCGTTATCTTGTGAATTCTCGTATGCATTCTTAATGCTGTCTTCTAATAAGCGGCCATCGGCCTCTGCCTTGAATGGAACGTAGATTACTGGACGACCACCCTTGTTCATTATGAAGTCACGGCTAAAGCCGATTCCGAGTTTTCCATATTGTCCTGCATGTATTTCTGCCTGACTCAGCCTTATCTCGGTAAAACACAACCTCACAATATGCTCTATTTTCATACCTCGAATTACATCTTCAGTAGTTCTTTTCGCGAAAAGGCCACGCTGGTAGTAGTCACGCAGCCTTTCAAGATATAGGCGCGGTCTGATGTCTTCAAGTTTACTCTCAATGTCGTCTCTTCTATTACCCGTCCAATGAAGCAGGATTCTCGAATGAATAGCCATGAACTTCACCCTTAAGTCAGAGCCGAATTCCGTGAGTTCCGGGACATCTTACTTATTTCACTGTACGAGCAAGCCGACAAAATAATGCTATGGACGGTCAACTTCTTCCTTGAGCTTCCACTGGAGCCCTCTGAGGTTCTCGGCGCCCTTTTGCCAGTATTCGAGTTGCTCCTGAAGAGATTTGCCCTCCAGTTGCTTCATGACCTACTTGGCTCCCTGCCGTCTCATGCGAACGCAATCAAAGGTCTTCGGCTTCATATCCATGTTGTTTATCATAGTGATCTGCCGGCCTTCGGACAAAGGAAAACCGGCCCATGTGAATTCCGGGGACACTCTACTTATTTGCACGACTACCTCTTTCCTTGAGCTTCTGCTGGAGCCTCTTGAGGTCTTCGGTTCCCTTCTGCCAATATTCGAGTTGCTCCTGGAGGGATTTGCCCTCCAGTTGCTTCATGACCTGCTCGGCTCCCCGCCGTCTCATGCGAACGCAATCAAACGTCTTCTTCGCCTTCATGTCACACCCCGCCAAACACCGAGGTGTCGGCGTACACCGATATGGTCCTTCGCGTTTCCATATTGCCTATCATAGCGGTCTGCCGCCCTTCAAACAAAGGAAAAGCGGGACCTTGGCAGAAATGAAGCGTGATCAGCAAGAGCCCGGCGACGCCGTAGCTTCTTGCCATCATGCTATTGGCCCAAAGCGAAAAATGCCCGGGGGTCTGGGGGCAGAGCACCCAGGAATCAACTCTCCGCGGCCTCTGTGTCTCTGTGGTGAGAAAGTCAATTCGGAGAGTTCGGATGCTTCACGGCAGTGGGATCACCTGCCAGCCTTCGGTGCCGAAGCGGATGTCCCGCTCGACAAACTCCCAGACGACGACCTTCTTGCCCGCCAGCAGGGCCGGCTTGCGGGCCAACTGCTGGCGGACCAGGGTCGAGGCCCCGCCGTCGTTGACGACCGAGGTCAGGCCGAAGCCGAGATTGTGGGCCAGGTGGGCGATGAAGCCACCGCTGCCGGGCTCGTCCCGCTCGAAGATCCGCAGGAAGCTGTCCCCGAGCACCAGAACGGGCGAGTCCGGGTCATCCACATAGGGCTTGCCCGTGTCGGTATTGACCACCTGCGCGCAGTCGATCTGCTCAGGCTCGTAAAGCCGCTCGACCTGTGGCACGCGAATCATTCGGAGCACATCGCCATGACGATGGATGGTCACGGGCTTGGTGTCGTACCTGACCGAGCCTTTCTGGACCCAGCCCGAATCCAGGAGCCGGCGGGCGACCACATTAGCGGCCAGCCGCATCCCCTCGGGCGACCAATGGCTATCTTGGGCCAGGTAATATGTAGGGTGGGGCTTGCCCCACCGATTACCATCCGATAGTGATTGTGGTGGGGCAAGCCCCACCCTACCTTGGCCATAGACTTCAAACAGGTCAACAACTTCGACGCCGGCTTGCTTCAGCGTCGCCAGGACCGCTCGGGTCGTCGGATTCACGGGGGCAGCGGTTTCCGCCCGTGCGGCGAGCATTTCCGGGTAGACGCTCGATTTGTTGGGTGCCGGCATCACCAGAAGCTTGATGCCCCGCTTGGCCAACTCATCCCGGAACGAGACGATAGCGGTGAAGATGTCACCCTGTGTGCCGACGGTGGGTGGCAGCGGGCACGGCGCGACGAGGTACTGCACCGCCGGGCGGTAGAAGAACCAGCCGCAGTGCCCCAGCAGGGCCTTGTCGCCTGCGTCCTGGAGAAGAACAAAGCGAGCGTATTGCACCCAGGGCCGGACCGCCTGCGCCAGGCGGCACTTGGTCTCCAGATCGCTTTCCAGCCGCTTCAGATTCGCTCGCGTCGGCGTTTGGCGCACGAGGTCCGTGATCCCCGGCGTCTCGCCCTCGCGCAGTTCGAGCACGATCTGGCTCGGCGCGACGACGCCGATCAGGACCAGAAAAACAACGATCAAGCAGACACGCGGTCCGCAACGCGCCGTCACAATGTGCTCCTAAAACTGAAAGTACAGGAACGATCTGAACGATTGAGAAAACAACGTCATCAGAGAAAGAATAAACAAGCCGGCCGGCAGCAGGACCCTCGACCAGTCGAGCCGGCGGGTCCAATCGAAGCCTTGCACCGGCTGGAACACCAGCATGGTACACGGGGCCATGATGATGAGATGGCCGCGGGTGTAGATGATGGCACTCAAGAGAGTCGAGCCGCCTTGCGCCGCCGTCGGCACGAACATCACGGCCAGCAGTCTCCCGGCCTCCGAAAGCGTCTCGGCCCGGAAGACGACCCAGCCGACCGTGACCAGCAAGAACGTCGCGAGGACCTGGACCGAGGCAGGCAAGGCTGCATAGAAGGGCTTCTTGCCGAGGGCCCGCTCGACGACAAGCCACAAGCCGTGCCAAGCACCCCAGACGATGAACGTCCAGCCGGCCCCGTGCCACAAGCCGCACAACAGAAAAACGATCATCAGGTTGAGGTAAGTCCGGCTGGCCCCGGCCCGATTGCCGCCGAGCGGGATGTAGAGATAGTCCCGCAGCCAGCTCGACAGGGAGATGTGCCAACGCCGCCAGAAGTCGCTGAAGCTGTCGGCGCGGTATGGCGCATCGAAGTTGCGGGGGCACTGGAAGCCCAACATCAAGCCGAGGCCAATGGCCATCTCCGAGTAGGCGGAGAAATCGAAGTACAACTGAAACGTGTACGCCAGCGCGCCGAACCACGCATCCAATGTGCTGGGCGACTCGGCGGCAAACACAGCGTCCGCGACCCGGGCCACGGCGTTCGCCAGCAGGACCTTCTTCGCGAACCCGAGCATGAACAGGGCCACGCCCCACGAGAATTTGTCCAGCGTGTGCTCGCGCGTGACGAGTTGGTCGGCGAACGTCGGCACAGGCTCGGATTTGCGGTCGATCGTGCCGTACCGCTGGATCGGCCCGGACAGAAGCTGCGGAAAGAAGGACACGTAGCAGGCGAAGTCCAGCAGCGACCGGGCCGGCGGCTGGCCGCGATACGTGTCCACGAGGTAACTGATGAGCTTGAACGTGTAGAACGAAATGCCGACGGGCAGGACGATCTTGAGTACGGGCAGAGCATTCGCGCCCGCGAAGGCGATAAGGCCGTTGAGAATGTGCTCGAAGAACCCCGTGTACTTGAAGAAGCCGAGCACAGCCAGATCCATTACCACGGCACAGGCCGTCAGCACCAGCCGAGTCCTTCTTACCTCGGTCCCTGCGATGCAGCGGGACAAGAGGTAGTTGACCGCCGTCAGGCCAAAGAGCAGTGCGGCGAACCACGGACTCGCCCACGCATAGAACACGTACCCGGCCGTCAGCAGCAGGACGTTGCGGGCGGCGAGAAATCGCCCGGGCACCGCAGAGTAGACCAGCAGCAGCGCGGGCAGGTAGTAGAAAAGGAAGATGTGCGCGGTAAACGCCATCGGCTACTTCGAGACCTTGTTTGTCCAGATAGCCCAGTAGATGGGGTCGTTGACCTGGCCGAAGTACTTGTTGATGATCCCGCCCATGTAGTAGTCGTCAATGGGGACCTCCAGGGCCATGCGGTGGACGTCGCCCACGCGGAACTGCTTGACGTTGCCGCCGATCTGCGGGACGCGGGCGTCCGCGATGGCGTCACGCGGTTTGGCCGGGTTATAGTGGCCAACGTAGATCGTGTCCTTGTCCACCTTCCCGCGCTGGACCTGGAGCACCTTGTACTTCATCACGTGGGCGTAGTCGTAGAGGGGATCGTTCCTCACCTCGCCGGGGATCTCTTCCAGTTGGGCCGTGACCTCGATGCTGCCCAGGGTCGTCACCTTGGCGTCGGCTCCAGTATCCGCCGTCTGGGGCTTCTTGGCACACGAGGCGCTCAGCAATAAGGCCAAGGACAATGTCATTACGAGAACTACCTTCATTTCTGGGCTCCTATTTCGGCGTAGGTCCAATATGGCTCCCAGCCTTCCACAAGCTGGAGCACGGTGGCCTCTTTGGCCTCGGGGTGGATCTTGCGCAGGTCCTTGCTCGCTCCTGCGATGGCTGGGGCGTCCGCCATTCGCATGACGCAGATGGGCGCCCCCGATTTCTCCGAGCCGCCGCCATCCTGGGGACAGCGGGTGAAGAGCACGTACTTGCCGTCCGGCGAGAGGGCCCCGCCGTAGATGTGATAGTCGTCCTCACCGTAGATCATCTTGGCGTCTTTGCCCTCGCCGTCGCAGTACCACAGTTGGGTGAAGCCGTAGCCGTTGTTGCCCGGCTGACCGGCGGGTCGGGACGGATAGATGATATGCTTCGAGTCCGGGAACCAGTCGGGCGTGCAGCTTTGGAACTCGTGCACAACATTCAACTCGCCCGTCTGGGCGTTCATGCGAACGATGGTCCACATCATGCGGGCGTTGGCCACGCCGCAGAACCATTGCCCGTCCGGCGACCAGTAAAGCTGCTGATAGATGCCCTTGCGCGGCAATTGCCGGATGACCTTCTTCGTCTCCAGATCCACCACCTGAATCCCCTCCTTCTGGGCCAGGCAGGCGATCTGCTTGCCGTCGGGCGACCAGGACGCCCAGGGGAACTCTCTATCACCGCCGATCTGCACGGGCTTGGCGCCATTCGGCTCGGCGATCATCAGGTTGCCCTGAAAGCCCCAGAGGTCATGATTGATCGTGGTGCCTTTCGCGAAGCGGCGGTAGAGCAGCTTCTTGCCATCGGGCGAAAAACGCGGACCGCCTTCTTCATAGTCGGGCGTGTTCGTGATGTTGCGGCGTGCAGAGCCGTCCGGCCGCATGAGGAACAGGTCCCATGTGCCGCTTTCACCCCGGGACGCGTAGACGATCCAACCTTTGCCGCCCACCTCTTTCGCAAGCTGGGCCACCTTCTCGTCCTGTGCCGCGAGAACCGCACAAGTCAGGAGCAGACCAATCGCAAGCACCCAAAGCCAGGGGACTCTCTTCTTCATCATGTCCAGACTCCTACAGGCAGACTGTGGGCCCTATGCGGGCCGGGTGAACACCGGGACCTTCCGGAACTCGCCGCCGTGGAGGGCGGACTCGTGCGCGATAATTCCCGGCGCCGTGTACGACAGGGCCTCGTAGACATCGACGGTGGGCCGGCGGTCGTGTGTCAGGGCGTCGATGAACTCGTGCGTCAGGAAGGAGTGCGAGCCGAAATGTCCGGTATCATGCCGCAGCGGCTCGGGCAGCATGTCGGTCTTCCACCACGCCGGCTGCTCGTATTTCTCGATCTCGGGCAGGTCGCGCACGAAGCCCGCATCGTCCTTCTCCTTGCGTCCCTCGGCGGAGCGGACGATCACGGGGCCCAGGCCGTTCGGCGTCCCGCAGTAGAAGCTCATCTTGTTGCCGATCCACTGGGCCCGCTCGGTGCCGCGATGGGCGCCTTTCCACCAGACGTTGACGCGGAACGCGTGGCCGCGATCAGTCTTGAACAGCGCGGACTCGTTCCAGAACGGGTTCTTGTAGACGTTGTCCTGGCAGATGGGGTCGCTGTCGCCCCAGCCGTGGCAGACGGCCTCGGTGATCCGCTCGCCGGTGACGCCAAGCAGGAAGGCCGTGCAGTGCGTCGGGTAGTGCATGGGGGCCAAGCCGTAGCGCCAGGTGCGCTTGCCGTTCTCGAAGTACAGCGATTCGAGGCCCGGATGCTGATACTCTGCCTCGCAATAGAAGATCTCGCCGAACTTGCCCTGCTGGTGGAACTTACGGACGGAGATCGTCGGCTGCTGATAGAAGCTGGTCTCGGCCATCATGTAGGTCAGGCCGTACTTCTTGACCGTGTCGAGGAGTAACTGGGCCTCTTCGATGCCGCCGCCCAGCGAGGCAGGCACGGCGGAAATCGCGTGTTTGCCGTGCTTCATCACCTCGCCGACGTGCTTGACGTGATTCGGCCCTTCCGTAAAGATGGCCACGGCGTCGATGTTCCTATCCAGGACCAGCTCTTCCAGCGAGTTGTACGACTTGCTGCACTGGTAGACGCGCATCAGCCCTTCGCGGCGCTCCGGCCGCAGGTCACTGACGGCCTCGACGACGCAGTCGGGGTGCTCGTGCCACTGGAAGCTCGTGCCAAACCCGCCGCCGACGACACCCATGCGAATCTTCTTCGGCGCCGCGTTGACGGCCAGGGTCGAATAGAGCGGCAGCGCCGCACCCGCGACCGCGGCACTGGATTTGAGGAACTGCCGTCGCGAAACGCCGTGGACAGCACCATCTGGTTTTGAAATCCCGGAACCTGAAGCAGTCATGACTCACCTCCCGTCATACAAGTCCTTTCTACCCCCACGACAGAGTGGGGATCGCGATGCACCCCAACTCCACCGACGGAACAGCCTGAGACGAAAGCCCGGAACTCGCTTCGTCTGGCCGGCCCGTCGGCCAGGGCGTGTGTGTATCCTACCAATCGCCGCCGGCGTTGTCATGCCCGATGACCGCCGTGACAAAAATCGCCAGGCCGGGCTATTCGCGATGCAGCCGCCCCACGAGACCATGATCTGCGCCAGGTCGCCAACTCCTGCAATCTGCATCAAAAACAGAATCTCTTCTGGTTCACAACGGCGCGGGGCTGCTCGTGAGCCAAGACCCCGTCCCGTGGCCTGCAAAGCATTGTACGGAAACACCTTACAGCATCCCAATTCCGCGTCGCGTGGCACGCTGGTGCCCTCCGAATCCAGAGGAGACTCGATAAGAAAAGAATATTATTGGACATACTACTTGACACGCATGGGCAAAGGTGTTATGATTACACTAACCGCTAAACAACCAGCGTTGAATTTTTCGGGCAATCCTATGCTGTAGGTATCGCAACTTGCAGCTTTGCTCGAGGGCGTATCTTTTGCGCGGATTCTACGATGCGTTGTGTGAAGAGATATCCAATCCGTCACCACCTTAGGCCTTCAGAGGTGCCAGCGTGCGCATATTCTCGGACCAGGCATGTATCTGGCTCCGTGACGGCACGCGGGAGCATCCAGGGGGGGGCCATCTGTCACTTGGGAAGGAGGAAGATCATGGAACGTACAACCTAAATGGGACATATACATAGTGCTTATGCAGAGGTCTCGTTGATCCGATATGTTGGAGTGACGATTCGGATCGATTGGCATTCTACGAAAGAGTTCATAGACAGGAGTTAGACATGAAAAGTGCAATCAGAACATGCGAGAGACGCTTCGTGGTGCTCGTGGCGGCGCTGAACCTCGTCGCCTCCGTGACTTACGCCGGGGAGCCCACGGCTCTGACCAACGGCGTGGCCGTCACCGGGATTTCCGGCGCCGCCGGGAGTGAGACGTTCTACAAGATCGATGTCCCCGCCGGCCAGGACACGCTGCAGATCAGCACCTCCGGCGGCACCGGCGACGTCGATTTGTACGTGCGCAGAGGCTCACAGCCCACCACCACGAGCTACGACTACCGGCCCTACAAGGCCGGCAACAACGAGGAGGTGGACGTGAACAATCCGGCCGCCGGG
>JAPLMX010000096.1 GCA_026386805.1 Phycisphaerae bacterium
TTGCCGTTCTTTCATGGTAGTTCTCCTGGGCCCGGCGGGGCCTTCCTCAAGGGGAACTACCTACCCAAAAACACGCACGAAACGGCAGAGCCTTGTGAATGCTCACCGGCAGAGCCGGTGGTTAACGGAAACGCAATTAGCCAATTTTACCTTTCATTTTCTTTACGGAGATGGGGAGATGTCAGATATACAGCGAGGTCTTTTGCTCACGACGAATCCAGGCTACTTGATTTTCAAAGGCGTGAAGGGGTCTCTTACTGCGGGAGCCGTTGAGGACTTGCAGGTCGGGTCTAACGCGATCACGGAATATCGGGATGTAGCTCTTCACACCAAGGTGCCTGTATACGCTATCAAGTGCCGCCATAGGACTTCTACGCCGAGCCATGCGCTCGAGCTCGTGTACGACAGCATACTCCCTGGATTTGGTTTGTTGTACTGGGATTGGGACCTCAACCCAAACGTGACTTACTTCGACGGAGCTCAATTTGTTGAGGAACCTGTTTACGACCCACTCAAGATCGAAGATGGATTGTTCGGTAGTACGAGAAGCTATTCAGGATCAGATTTCGTCGTTTCCTTGGAGAGCCAAGGGGGCGGGGCATCCATTAGTGGTGAAGTCCTTGTGGTCGATCATACATTAGAAGCCGATAGCGAGGACGTTCAGCAGATGGTCGTGACGGCACTGGAGTCCCCGGTAGCTGGTTTCGACCAGGATGGCTTCTCTCCACCTACACAATCCGCGTATCCGAAGCCGATCGTGGGTACTTACGATGTGGCAAGCGACACGTGGACGAAATCACGAGCCCAAGACCTTTCCTTTCAAGGACATGAAGAAGATGAGGGAGATGATGGAACCGTCACGATAGTCTCACCTCAAGACGGGGCAGCATTCGCGCCTGGCGACACAGTTGTCGTCCAGGCCTCATCCACCCAGCAGGTTCCTCGCGGCATGAGCTTTGTGTCACAAGACCTCTCGGCGGGAGTCGCCGAAACAGAACCGTATGAATTCCAGTTCACGATCGATCCATCGTACCTGGGCGCGATGCTTGTTTATGCTTGGTTCGAGACGGACAATGGGACCATAAAATATGACAGTATTCAAATGAACATTGTTACCGACCATATTCCTGAGCAGATTGATACGTCGCCGAGCGGCCCGTTGTACATGCGACCCGCTGACACACTTTCGCTTCGTGTTGAAGGATTGTATCCCGATGGGCAGCATCGTGACATTACTTCTCTTGCTACGACCCATTATACGTCTTCTGACCCAAGGGTGGCAGAGATATCCTCAAAAGGAGTCCTTAAGGCCAGATTTCCGGGGCGGGCGGTTGTTACTATCGAGAACTCCGGAGTATCAGCCAACATTGACATCGTGGTAAAGACGGTGGTGGGCTTTACCGTATATGCTCTCTTCGCCGAGCACTGGGGAGACAGAGATTGCAGAGGGTCAGAGTCGTGCGGTGCGTGTGATTTTGATGAGAGCGGGGAAGTGGATTTCGCTGACATGATGGTCGTAGCCGAGCACTGGCTTGAAAAGTACTAGCGGTTCGGTCCGATCAGGGCCTGCCTTAATGGCGGCAACGAGCGTTAGCTTGCCGAAGGTTGATCACGCATACAGGGAAGCCATCTGGCAAGCCCTTCGGCCTTGCCGTTGCCACCCACCGCTTGCGTCATAAGATGCAGACCATCATTCGCCTACCACCATAGCGGCGCCGACCTGCCTGGCCTTCTCGGTCCCGAAGAGCAGTTCGACCAGCTTCAACGCGAACTCGATGGCCGTGCCGGGGCCCTGGCTTGTCACGCAGTTACCATCGATGACCACTCGCTCGTCGGAGGCGTAGGCCAAGTCCAGCTTGTTTCGAAAGGCGGGGTAGCAAGTCGCCCGGACCTGTTCAAGCAGGCCGTGAGGTTGCAGCACCACTGCCGGTGCGGCGCAAATCGCCGCGTAGAAGCGGCCCGCTTGCTTCTGCTTCTTCAGCATCTCGATCAGCTCGGCCGAATCGCGCAGATGCTCCGCTCCTGGCATTCCGCCAGGCAGCGCAATGCAGTCGTAGATCTGGCCCCTGCAATCCGCGATCGTCGCATCCGCTGCGATCTTCACGCCCCGGCTGGCGGTCACTTGGAGCCTGCCGACCGCAGCGACCGTAACCTCGGCCCCGGCACGCCGCAAGGTGTCGATGATGCAGACCGCCTCGATCTCCTCGGACCCGTCGGCAATCGGAACGAGCACCTTCTTGGCCATCCTGACCCCCTTGGGATTTATGATTTACGATTTGTGATTTTCGATTTACGAATCAACCATCAACCATCAACAATCATAAATGTTCAATGATCGCGTCCGCCATCTCACTGGTTCCTACGGCCGTGGGGTCATCGCGGTTTTCCTTCAAATCGTAGGTAACCTTCCGGCCTTCGGCGATCACCGCGGCCACGGCGTTCTCCAGCCGATCCGCCTCGCTGATCTTGCCCAAGTGCCTGAGCATCAGGACGCCGCTGAGGATCAGGGCGGTCGGGTTGACCTTGTTGAGGCCCTTGTACTTCGGGGCACTGCCGTGCGTGGCCTCGAAGGTCGCCCCTTTCTCGCCGATATTGGCGCCCGGGGCGAGGCCCAGTCCGCCGACCAGGCCCGCACAGAGATCGCTGACGATATCGCCGTACAGGTTCGGCAGGACGAGCACGTCGTACAACTCCGGCTTTTGCACGAGCTGCATGCACATGTTGTCGACGATGCGGTCCTCGAACTCGATATCCGGGTAGTCCTTGGCGACCTGGCGGCTGACCTCCAGCCACAAGCCATCGGAGAACTTCATGATATTCGCCTTGTGCACGCTGGTAACCTTCTTGCGGCCGTTCTTGCGGGCATAATCGAAGGCGAACCGCACGATTCGGTCGGTCGCGGTCACGGAGATCGGCTTGATGCTGATGCCGGCGTCCGGCCTGATCTTGCGCTTGCTGTGCTTATTGAGCCAGTCAATCAGCTCCAGCGTCTCGCCTTGGCCCTTGGCGTACTCGATGCCGGCGTACAGGTCCTCGGTATTCTCCCGGACGATGACGAGGTCGATATCCTGATACTTGCTGCGGACGCCCTTGTAACTCTTGCATGGCCGCAGGCAGACGTACAGGTCCAGGCTCTGCCGCAGGTAGACGTTGATACTGCGAAATCCCGTCCCAACAGGCGTCGTAATCGGCGCCTTGAGGGCGACGCCGTTCTTCTTGACCGATTCGATCGTCGCCTCCGGCAGGGGGGTCCCCAGCCGGGCCATGACGTCCACCCCAGCCTCCGCCGTCTCCCACTGAATCGCTACCCCGGTCGCATCGATACATCGTCGTGCGGCCTCGGCAATCTCCGGCCCAATCCCATCCCCAGTTATCAGCGTTACCTTGATCATCTCCAGGCTCCTAACCAAAAACCGCCATGGTACCGCCGGAGCCGCAACTGGTCAACCCCGCTCGACAAGCGAGTCCAAGCGGGTGGTCGGATGCCGGGAATGGGGACTGAATCTCGTCTGGGCGAAAAAGACAGGGAGAATCTGGCCTCTGCCAAATCCTCCCTGTCCATAGGTGTCGCCGCGCACGGCCGGTCATTCACACGCCGGCCGGCTAAAACTACGGCAGAGGCAGAGCTTGCCGCCCTCTTCGCTGTAGCCCGCAATGACGTTGGAATCGCTCGCGACCAAACCGGGGCCGATCGGACGGGAGCGGCTCGTGTGCATCTTCGCGTTCATCGCGTCGTCAACCCGGAGGCTGATCTTGGTGCCCAATTTCGCGTCCTTCTTGATTCGGTGTGACTCTTCCACTACAATACTCGGGGCGGCCGGGGATTTCATGTCGGCCCCACGATTCCGGATGCTACGAGCTCGGTTCGGCGGGTTGTCCTGGGGCCGTTCTGTGGGAGAGAGCTTATGAAAATGCGAGCAGCGGTATGCGTAGCGAGCGTGATGCTCTTGGTCTCCAGTGCCCTCGGCGCTGCCCCGGAGCCGCCCAGTTGGGAGCAGACTCAGCGGGACGTGGTGGCGGTTCTCCTCGGGGGCAAGACCGATTTGGCCGATCTTGTGAAACAGGTGAGTGCAGGGCGGCCGGGGGCCGCCCGCGAGGCCATGTTCAAATTGATCGTCTTGCTGCGGGCGGGGGTGGATCGGGAGGCCGTCGGGGCCGTCGATGAGCTCAAGGATCAATGCCCCGGCCTGGGTTATGAGGAGATTCGAACCATCTACTACGAGGCCGGTGACCAATTCGGCGCGTGGGAGGTGGCCCGCCGGCTGGTCGAGGTTTATGCGAGCGAGGTCTTCGATCTGGACATCGAGAACCGGCTGCTGAAGCACTTCGAGGAGACAGGCTGGAGCGTCGACAGGATCGACCGCTGGCTGGCGAACATGCCGCCCGGCCGGGAGGGGTTCTGGGTCATGCAGCGTGTGCGGTTCGACAACCTCCACGGCCGGGCCGAACCGGTGATCCGTGCGTTGCAGGAGCAGATCGAACGCCGTCCGGAGGATGTCGAGACAGCACTCGTGCTTGTCAAAGCGCTCATCTACGCGCGCTACGGAGATCGCGATCGGTGGGACCTGTCGTGGATGGCCGAGACGGTCCGACCTCGGCTGGCGACGCAGGCCGCGAGCCTCGGCGTCAACCTCAGGCAGTTGCAGGCATGGCCCGCCGCCGTAGCGTTCTACCAACGGAGCATCGATCTCCCGCTGACGGAAGCGGAGGTGACGGAAATGGAGGGGCTGCGACAGGTATACGTTGCCCCCGACGAGCTGCGGGCTTTCTTCGCCGTGCAGGTACGCGAGGAAATGGCGGAGTGCCTGCTGGCCTTGGCACGCAACAGCGAGGCGCAGAAGTGGATGGTGGAGGCGGCTGACATCCGCGCTCAGCACCAACTCGGGCTCAATGCCACCCTGGCGGGACGCGTGCAGAATGCCAGCGGTCAAGCGGTCATCGAAGGCAGGATCCACCAGGAGCAGGCCGCGAAGGAGGACGATCCGAAGTACTGGCAAGAACGTGCCGGATACTATCGCGGTCGCAACGAGCCCGGTGCCGAGGAAGAGGCTTTGCAGAAGGCCCTGGCTCTGACGGCGCCGCAGCCACCGCCCGAACGGCCGTCCAAGGGCTACCAGGATCTGCGCCGAGGGATTCTCTCGGATTATGCCCATTTTCTGGAGCGTACGAGCCGAGTTCCGGAGGCCGTGGCGCTGCTGCGCCGCGAGCTCGAACAAGCCTCGCCGGACGCGGTTTCCACCGAGGGGGCGGCCTACTTGCTGGTGTTCGATTTCCCCACGTATCCCAACGCGAAGGACGAGATTCTCTGGACGTGGCTCGCCGGACGCCCCAAGTGGGGTTACACGGAGGAGCGTCTGCTGTGGCGTATGCTGGAGAACTCGCCTCGAGACGCCTTGGATGGGTTCTTCACGCGTGCGGAAGGACTCACCCGGGGAATGGACGCCAGTCGCGCCTTCACGCTGGGCTGGATCATGAACCGGATGGGCTTTGCGCGGCGTTCCATTCCTTTGCTCGAATATGCGGCGCTGCACACCCTGGATGCGGAACCCCGGGCGAGGGTGACCTTCACCCTGTTCGAATCCTGCTTGGATATCGGCGACTGGAAGCGCGGGGAGGCACTCCTTCCGGAGACCACCGAGATGACGCCGACAGAGAAGTACTCCCGCTTGGCCGTCGTGGCCGCGCGGGCCGGCGCAAAGGCGGACGTGCTGCGCCTCTGGCGGATGGCCACCTGCACCGACCTGACGCAACGCGCAGCTCTTCCCGACTTGATGCGAGCAGGACTGCGCCGGGACCTCACAGATTTCTACACCGAAATGGCGAAGAAGATCCCGTCGTCGGAAGTTCCGGGCCAGGCGCTCAAGCTGCTCCAAGCCCAGGGGAACAACTGATCTTCCCTAAAGAGACAGGAGTCAGACCATGCGGGCGGCGATCCAGGGGAAGGCGATGGCCACGCCGATGCTGGCGCCGATGTTGCACAACATGATGATTAGGAGGATACGCGTGACGGGATTGGTCCAGAACCCCTTGAGCGAGCCGATGGCCTCGGGCAGGTTTTCGAGATCGCTGACCTTGGGCCTCTTGACGAACGCCTGGACGATGCCGGCGATCCAGCCGGCGGCCAAGAGCGGATGAATCGTCGTGATCGGGGCCGCGAGAAAGGCCGACAGGATCGTCAGCGGGTGGGCCAGGGCCAGCGCCGCCCCGATCGCGGAGAAGCTCCCCGTGACGAGGACCCAGATGTAGATGTTCTGGACGCCGTGGGCCGTGCCTTTGGTGAAGCCCCAGGCGAGCAAAGCCACGATCAGCAGGGGGATGCCCCACCCGAAGATCTTCGGCCAGATCGACTTGGGCGGCAGCTTCATCAGCTCGTCGAGCGGCTGGTCTTGGTGGATTTGGCTCTGGATGCCCTCGACGTGGCCTGCGCCGACGACCGCGACAATCGTTTTGCCGGGGGCCGTGCGGATCTTCTGGGCCAGGTAGGTATCGCGTTCGTCGATCAGGCGCCTCTTGATTTCGGGAAAGCGCTGTGCGAATTCGGCCATGATGGCTTCGAGCTGGTCCTGCTGCTTGAGCTGCTCGATCATGTCCATGTCGATCTTCTCGGAGAACAGGATGCTCATCATCAGTTGCATGGCCAGCTTGAGCTTGGTCCAAAAGCCGAGGTAGCCCCAGACGCGCCTCAGCGTGACGTCGATGTCGCGGTCGGCCAGGACGAGGGTCGCCCCGGTCTGCTCGGCCATGTGAATGCCTTCGAGCATCTCGGCCCCGGGCTGGACGCCGAGCTTCTCGCCGAGCCGGCGATAAAACGAGCTGAGGATGAGCTGGGCCAGCAGAAAGACCGCCTTCTTCTGGCGGATGATCTTGAAGATATCCATCTTCCGCCAGTTGTCGGCCTGGGTCATCGCCTGGTGACGGGCCTTGCACAGCTCGATGCAAATCGAGTCCGGCCGGACCTGCTCGATTGTCGCGTGGACGTCCTCGACGCTCTCCTTGGAGATATGGGCCGTGCCCACCAGGTACACGTCCTTATCGTCAACCTTCACGTGCGTGACCCGCGAAGGCAATGTCTTCATTTCTTGCACGGCATTTTCCATCGTTGCGGCCATCTCCAGTAAGCAGCCTGTTTTATCGGCACTGCATTGTACCGGGTTCAGGGGATCTTGCCAAATCGGTCATAAGATAATTGCCACAGCCGTTGACCGGGTGTAGCGCCCGTATATGGGACGTTCGGCCATCAGAAACACTCATAAACTGCATAAGCGCTAATTGTCTTGACCCGCCGGCGGCTTTCCCGTAGATAATCCGCAAAACTGGAGAACGTTCTTAACCGGTAGGATGAGCTTTAGCCCATGCGGACTATTCGCACGCGGCCAAGAAGACCAGCATGGGCTAAAGCCCATCCTACAAATCCGAAAGGTGCTTGCCCGATGAAAGTCAGCCAGAGAGCGAAAAAAGTTACGCCGTCCGCGACGCTTGCCGTAACCAACCGGGCCAAGGAGCTCAAGGCCCAGGGGATCGACGTGGTGGGTTTCGGGGCCGGGGAGCCGGATTTCGATACGCCGGACTATATCAAAGAGGCTGCGATCAAGGCCCTGAAAGAGGGCAAGACGAAGTACACGCCGGCCTCCGGCATTCCGGAGCTGCGGGCCGCGATTGCCCAGAAGCTCCAGACCGAGAACGGCCTGAAGTACACGCCGGAGCAGATCGTCGTCAATATCGGCGGCAAGCACTCCGTCTACGAGGCGATGCAGGCCGTGCTCGATCCCGGCGATGAGCTCCTGTTGCCCGCTCCGTACTGGGTAACGTACCCCGAGGCGGCGGGTCTGGCGGGCGCGACTGTGAAGGTCTTGGAGACGGACAAGAAGAACAGCTACAAGGTCACGCCCGCGCAGTTGACCAAGGCGATCACGCCCAAGACCGCCATGCTGATTCTGAACTCGCCCAGCAATCCCGGCGGCTTCACCTATACCCCCGATGAGCTTCGGGCCCTCGCCAAGGCCCTCGAAGGCACGAACGTCTGCGTGATGTCGGACGAAATCTACGAGAAGCTCATCTACGGCGACACGAAATTCATCAGTTTCGCGGCCCTCAGCGAGGACGCGTTCAACCGGACGCTGACGCTCAACGGCCTGAGCAAGGCCTACTCGATGACCGGCTGGCGGCTCGGCTACACGGCGGGGCCGCTCGACGTGATCAAGGCAATGGGCCGGCTGCAGGACCACATGACCTCCAACCCGGTGACGTTCGCGCAGTACGCCGCCATCGCCGCGATGGGGCCGGAATCTGCCGGGGCCATCGAGAAGATGCGGATCGAGTTTGAAAAGCGTGCCCGCTACATGGCGGACCGCCTGCGGGCCATCAAGGGCGTCGAATGCACCGAGCCGACGGGGGCGTTCTACTGCTTCCCGGATGTCTCGACCCACTACGGCCGGACCATCGGCGGCGTGAAGATCACTGGCAGCATGGAGTTTGCCAAGGCCCTGCTGGAGCAGGCCAACGTCGGCGTCGTGCCCGGCCTGCCCTTCGGCTGCGACAAGAACGTCCGCCTGAGCTTCGCCTGCTCCATGCAGCAAATCACGAAAGGCCTCGACCGCATCGAGAAGTGGCTCGCCTGATCGAGCCTCGGATCGACAGTCCGTTGAGGGGTTTCGTAAGTCCTTGCGGCAAAACGGTTAATGATTGTCAAATAGCGACTTACGAGATCAGGCGAAGATCAGCCGAAGGTCAGCCGAAGGCCAGACGTACATGTCTGGCGCGCACTTTGGCGCGCGCCTGATCGCTGAAGCTGGTAAGACCGGTCCAATTCTGGAGTCACTACTGCGTGGGTGCCGGCGCGTATCGCGGGTCGATCTCGATGGCCTTGTCGTAGCAGCCTATCGCCTCCTCATATCGACCCAAGGCAGCGAGACTGTTGCCCTTGTTGCGCCAAGCCACCGCGTCTCGCGGGTTGATCTCCAGGATCTTGTCACAGCAGGTTATGGCCTCCTCGTACCGACTCAAGGCAGCGAGGGCGTTGCCCTTGCCGTACCAGGCCGCCGCGAGTCGCTGGTCGACCTCCAGGGCCATGTCGTAGCAGCCCATGGCCTCCTCATGCCGACCCAAGGCAGCGAGGCTGCCGCCCTTGTTGGACCAGGCCGCCACGTATCGCGGGTCGACCTCCAGGGCCTTGTCGTAGCAGCCTAAGGCCTCCTCACGCCGACCCAAGGCAGCCAGGGCGTTGCCCTTGTTGGACCAGGCCGCCACGTATCGCCGGTCCATCTCCAGGGCCTTGTCGTAGCAGCCCATGGCCTCTTCGTACCGACTCAAGGCAGCGAGGGCGTTGCCCTTGCCGTACCAGGCCTGAGCAATGTCTTGTTGCTGAGAAGGTGCCGAAGCTGGTGACTGTACATTCCTGCCTTGCCCTTGGCCAAACAGACTACTGAAGAAATCGCGAATGCTCGCCATAGTCAATCTCCTCTACTTGTGCCCAGGTACTCAGGTCGGGACCGCCTTTTCGCCCGAATCAGGACAATCGCAGCCAGTCCCATCCAGACCGCTCAGTCCGGCCCAAGATGAGATGGCTTAGCCAGTATACCCAAGGCGGCCATATCTGCCCATCCAATCACGCCAGATACTCTGGCCCCCCCTCTATGCGAAGAATGCGCCATCCACGACCATGAGCGTTCCAGCAACCTGAATCTGGCTCAGTTCGGGGATAACTCCAACGACACGTCGCCACATGTTATCGAACCGAGCGGTTTGTTAACGGTCTCACGTCCAATCACTGCCTTCATGCCCGTGCCTTCCATTGACTTGTCCTCCTTCAATTCCCACCACAAGCAGCAGTAGTCCTTCCCTTCGCGAATCTAACAACACTCAGACAAGAAGTAGACCAGAATCAGACACTATTCTGGCGCACGCCTGACAAGTCACACGCCTCACTTCACGAGTCCGCACAACTGCTGCTTTCTTGTCTCACTCGCTGGGGCCTTGCGGCCGCAAGGTGACGTGCCTGTCCGCTCCGCTGGCCCGTCACGCACCTTGCTCATGGCCGCTGACGGCCCCGCTCGCGAGGCTGAGGCGCTTCGCTTTTCTTCCCTTTTCCCGGAAGAGGGGAGCGGCATTTTGTTCTTCAGAATCGGGTGAAAGAACAAAACGCCGCCCCCCATTCCGGGGGAAAACGGCTTTTTTTGAGGGAGGACACATGGAACAGAGTAGCTTGAATCGTGAACACTCCACCGAGACACCACGGACCTACGTAGCATCCTTGGCTGACTACAACGCGGGCCACCTGCACGGACGATGGATCGACGCCGACCAACCGGCAGAAACCATCCGCGAGCAGATCGCCCAGATGCTGGCAGAGTCCAAGGAACCGATAGCCGAAGAATGGACCATCCACGATTACGAGAATTTCGGTGACCTTCGCCTGTCGGAATTCGAGGACATCGACCGTATCGCGGAGACAGCCTACCTGATGACCGAGCATGGCTCCGTGTTTGCATCACTGCTCGCCTATCTCGGGGAACCTCTTGCATCGAGGAGGCCCGACGCCACATGCAGGATGTGAGGGAGGCAACCTCTTTCGAGGTTGCCCCTCTTCGTTGTTATCGGTTTCTCTGGCCTAACAGGTCTTGAGTTTCACTTCCCAACCGCGCCCTATCCTCTGCAGCAACCAGCGCATGATGTAATTCATGTCCGCAGCATCAAGGCGACAGATGCTACGGTTCCGCCACCGCAGAGCCTTGCCGCGAAACACCTCCATTCGCCGCAACGGTGTCTGTAAATCATGCACCAAAAGGATGTCCTCTACCTGGCCGTTTTCCGTGTTCGGCGTGCTAGTTCCTGGGCTGCCAGTTGTCGGATACGAGAACAGTCGACACTCCTCTCCCTAGTCGACCATTGTCCAACGTGGTTCGACCAATCGGTTTCCTTCCACCCTATGTCTGCCATGGCTGACACTGCGGCCAAGTCCTCCTCGTTTATGGACGCCATGCAGGATTCAAGGATCATGATCATACTGTCGACTGCCACACTCGTCCCGTCTTCACTTTTCAGAGACCTAGCGTAATTCGCGAGCGGTAACAACGCTCGCCCATCCCTGATTTCTCCCAAAGCCTCAGCGGCTGCGCGGGGCAAACCGTACACGGAGGAACTGAGCGCAGCAATGAGAGGCTCCACCGCCTGTCTTGTCCCCATCTTACCCAGTGCTTTGGCGGCATGGTGGGGATCATAGCCTGTCGCGGATTGAGACAGAATACCAATGAGGCGTGGGACCGAAGCCTCAGACCCGATGTCGCCCAGAGCATCAAGCGCATCGTCTCGAAGGTTGGGATTCAAGTCCGGCGACTCAACAATAGTCCACAAGGAGTCAACGGCGACCCGACCTATGCTTACCATTGCGCTGATTGCGGCCTTGCCAAGGGGATAGTCCGCAGTCATTGCGGTCTTGAGGAGGTACGGGAGTGCATCCGGATGGCGGAGTTGTTCGAGCGCCTCTATAATCGTGCCTTTCAATTCCTGGCTGCTATCTCCCGAGAACAGCATTTCACCGAGCGGTTTGACAACCGCATCGTCTCCTACAGTTACAGTTGCCAGCACTTCAACTGCCTCACGATGTGCCCAGAACGTGGGATCAATCGCCAAGTCGAGGACTTGGTCTGAGGCTCTTCGGCCGACTTCGCCAAAGACCTCACGGATTTCGTTTTGCACGCCTAGTTCTCGAACGTGCTCTTCGTGAGAGACAAAAAAGTCGTGCCGGTACAAGATCAGATTGGCAACAGCATACCTTTCAATCATGGGTCGAAAGCTGACGCTCCCCTCTGAAGCAGCTTGCTTATACTCCCGTCGTGCAACGGCGGATACAGCACGTAGCTCAGGCGTGTCGGGAGACCATTCCAACTCTGTCAGACTGCGGATCACCAATTCTCTCAGGCCGGGTTGTGTTCTCAGGATATGAACCAACGGTTGGATCGCCTTCGGGTCTCGGATTTCACCAAGAGCAACAATTGCTCTGCACCTCACGTCCCATGTATCCCCAAGGGCGCAAACAAGGGGCTCCGTCGCGCGTAAATCAGCTATCAATCCCAATGTCTTTGCCGCCATCATCCTGATGATCTCTTTTGAGTCAGTCAGCGCATGAATTAGGGACATGACGGCTCTGCGGTCAGGAACACGAAGGAGTTCAAGAGCTGCTTGGTATCTCTCGTCTGCATCTCCCGAAGCCAACCGCTTCGAGTTCCGGTGGACCTTCCATTTTCTCCACAGCCTCATTTGGGTCATCTCCTTTCTGGTTGGCCGAAGAATAGCTGGATTGATTCACACAAGCTGCACTGTCTTGTTGCCCAATCGACGCGCAAACACATAGCTACTGGGTGCATCCAGCACTCTGTCAAAGTCTACCGTGCAGATGAGACCTTCCTTGGCCCCGCCCGCCATCTCACTCGACCCTCTCAAACCTGCATCTCAGCTCACTTGCCGGGGAACCTACATACACCGAGGACTATGATAGCGTATCCCATGCCCGTGTCAAACCATGCATACCCTGAGAAGCGTGGGGGAACCCTGCCGGAAGACCCCTGAACGCGGAAATCAATGGAATCAAAACCGGGGTAAGCTGGGGCATATGTCCAGGGAATTACGCCGTGCCGAAGCCGGACGTTGGCGGTACCCGGTACCCATGCCCGCGTTATCAAACCGAGCGGTTTGTTAACACTGTGGCTTCCGCGCACTGCTTCTCATCCTCCACCTCACCGCTTCACGCAGCGAGTCGCTTTCTTGTCTCGCTCGCCGGGGCCTTGCGGCTGCAAGGTGCCGTGCCAGTCCGCTGCGCTGGCCTGTCACGTCCCTTGCCAACGCCGCTTCTGCCCCTCGCAATCGGATACTATCGCCTCGCCTGCCATCTCGTTTCCAGCGGCCGCCTCAGCCAAGCGATTGCACAGCCATCATTTTGACAACCGGCTCAGGGCCTGTCAAGGACGGGTAGTGGAAGGATGCTCGCCGTCTTTCATTTCTGCGTCAGGAACTTCTTGATCATGGCGGAGCAGATTCGATCCAGACCCTCAGGGACTTTGTCGCCGGCGCAGTTCGTTGCCGCCAGGACGGCGAAGTTGCGTTGGGGGGCGATCCAGACGACGCAGTAATTCATGCCGTTGCTGCCGGCGTGCTGAAAGACCTTGCCGCCGGCCCAGTCCCGCTCGGTCGTTCCCCAACCGAGGACATACTTGCCGTCGAAAGGGGGCTCCTTCAATTGCTGAATCTCGGCCTGCGGCAGGAAACCTTCTTCGCCCCGTGCTGCCGTCAGGACACATTGGACGTACTTGGCCCAGTCGGTGATGGAGCAATGGACCCGTCCGGCCGGCGTGATGAAGGGCGGATTGTCACTGCTTGGCCCGGGGTTGACCGGGACGAGCACGGTGCCCATTCTGCGATGCTGCCAGGGGGCATAAATGCGATAGCTCGTGCCCATCGCCCCGAATCCGGCCGTGGTCATCTTCAGCGGCTCGAACAGCAGTCGCCGCAGCAGGGTTTCGTAGTCTTCGCCCATGACACGCTCTGCAATGACGCCGGCAATCGAGAAACCGGCGTTGGAGTAGAGTTCTTTCTCGCCCGGCTTGCCTACGGGCGGTTGACACAGGACGATCTCCGTCATGGCTTTGCGTTGAGCCGACGGCGACGGCATGGCACCTATGTCCTTGAGCTGTTCGGCGGTCAAAGGCGCAAAGCCGTTGGTCATCGGCGGAATCCCGGCACGATGAGACAGCAGGTGCACGAGAGTCACCGCGCGGTAGTCCGGGTGCATCTTGTCCTTCAATTCCGGGAAGTACTCCGGCAGGGGGGTATCCCACTTGAGCTTGCCCTGCTGGACGAGCAAGCAGATCAGCGACCCCGTCATGGCCTTGGTGCACGAGCCCAGGTGGAAGGGATCGTTCGGCTCGGCCGCGATGTCGCTTCCT
This sequence comes from Phycisphaerae bacterium, assembly GCA_026386805.1. Lineage (GTDB taxonomy): Bacteria > Planctomycetota > Phycisphaerae > Sedimentisphaerales > Anaerobacaceae > PLanc-01. The sequence goes on from JAPLMX010000096.1 coordinate 13,938, forward strand.
TGTTTGCGGACGCCGACGACCCCCGTGGCGTGCAGCTTGCCATCGACAATCACAGCGGCGGCTACCGCCGGGAACGCGTACTCGTTTCGCACAGCCGTCAGATCGGCCGCCAGGTCCACGACCCTTGGATCGGCCGCAGGAGATGTCGTGCAGATGCACACGGGGACGAGGAACAATACGGTCAGCCAGGATCTTGACACAGACAAATGCGTGTTCATCAGGTCACTCCGAACGTCCATCCTATAGGCAGAGCGTGCCATTTCTCGCCGCTGCCGGCGGTATTATCTCCAAATCCACCGCCCAAGGCAAGGCGCCGAGTAGGGCGAGCGTCCCCGCTCGCCTGAGATTGCCGCGCTGCGCTCGCAATGACATGAGTCGTGCGGGGACGCACGGCCTACTTCCTCGCGGTTGGCCTTTGTGTCTTCGTGGCTTTGTGTGAGTGAGTCCCGGAGAAGGAGTGGCGGTGGAATGCGCCAACACCTTGCCTTGGTATACGTCTGTGGTAGAGAATAGAGCGTTGTTTGCAGGTCTGGTGTTGGTTTCGAGCGTGGAGATACGCGTGCGCGGTAGATCCGAACGGCGGCTTCTCAAAGCCCTTCACGAGGGCCGGCGCGAGGCGTATGAAGAGGTGATCGAGGCCCACTATGCCTCGATCTACCGTCTGCTGCTGTTTCTGACACGGGATACGAGTGCCGCCGAGGACATGACGCAGGAGGTCTTTGCCTCGGCCTGGGGTGCCATCCACAACTTCCGGGGCGACGCGAGCATCAAGACGTGGCTGCGCCGCATTGCGTACAATCTGTTCCTCGACGCCCAGCGCCGGCGAAAGCGAAGCGAATCGTTTGTCGGCGAACGGGCGATACGCGATCCGGAGACGGCCGCCGACCCTCTGTCCAGGATTATGACCGACGAGCATCTGGCGCGGATGTACCGGGCGATGGACGACCTCAGTGGAGATGAGCGGGCGGTGCTCCTGCTCCATTACCTGGACGGCCTGAGCTATCGCGAGATGGCCGGGGTCCTGCACCAGCCCGCCGGCACGCTCAAATGGATGACGCACGAAGCCTTGGGGAAATTGAGGACGCGAGTTATCGGAAAGGCAGAACCATGAACGTGGATTCGAGAGATGAACGGAATGACTTTTCCCTGGGATGGGTGAAGCGGCAATTGCGGGCGCTATCAGCCGCTCAGCCGCCGAGAAGGCTGGAGGAAAGGCTCCTGGCGGGCGTTCCCGGCCGAACCGCAGGGCAAGCGTCGCCGTGGCACGTGCGCCGGTGGCCCAGAGCGACCGGTTGGGCGGGGATCGCCGCTGCGATCGTGGTGTTCTGCGGCGTTCTCTGGCTTCACACCCCGACAGGACCATCGGCCAGACCCTCACCCGACGTCAACAGCGGGTCGGGCCGGGTGCTGGCGGCCGACTACAACGGTCTGCGGCCGGCGGACATCAATGCCCTGGACAGCAACGGCCTTGACTGAACCGTGCGGAAACGGCGAGCCGAGCGTCCATCCGCCGCAAAGACTTATGAACACGGAACGGATTGTTGACGAAATATGCGAAAAGGTGTACTGTTTTCGCATTTGATAATGGCAGGATGACACGAGGTTTTCCCATCGAGCAGAAAAACGCGGATCTAATGGCGGATGTGTCTCTTGGGCGGACAGGCCGGGAGGCGGTTTCCAGTTGGCTGACGGTTGTTGCCTGGGCCGGGATGCTGGTCTTCACCTTCTATGCCTGCACGCGCATGGTCGCCGCCGGCGATACCTGGGTGGCGATGGCCTGCGGGCGGCATTTCGTCAATCACGGCGTCAATACCGTCGAGCCGTTCAGCGTCAATTCCCACAAGGCCGGGCCGACGGCGGAGGAAGTGAAGACGTGGCCGGCCTGGGCCCAGTGGATCACCAGCAAGGTCGGCCTCGCAACCGTTCGCCGCTGGCACCCCACGGGCTGGGTCAACCAAAACTGGCTGACGCACGTGATCTTCTACAAGCTCACGACGGCCCTCGGCTCCGAGGCGGAGCCCTACTACGACGCGCTGGTTTTATGGAAATTTGCCATCTATATTCTGGCGGCGGTCGCTCTGTATGCCACGGCGCGAGTCTACGGCGTGCATCCGGTGCTGGCCGCCATCTTCGTTTGCTTTGCTATGGTTATCGGGCGTTCGTTCTTCGATATCCGGCCGGCGGGCTTTTCCAACTTGTTGGTGGCCGTCCTGCTCCTGATCTTGGCGCTGGCGAGCTATAGGAACGCCTTGTACATCTGGCTTGTGGTCCCGCTGGTCATCTTCTGGTCGAACGTTCATGGCGGCTACGTCTACGCCTTTATCGTGCTGGTTCCTTTCATCGCGTGGCACGCCATCATGAATCTGTCCCGGCGGTGGATGATCGCGGCGTACAGCGTTCTGCTGTGGCTCGTGTTGTGTGCGATGGGCAACCGGTTCTCCCACCACGAGCACCTCACGGCAATCCCGCTCGGGCACGACGCGTTGTTCTATCTGACACTCGCGGCCATCGCCGGGAGCATTGCCTTGTCGTACAGCGGCAAGGTCAAAGACGAGGCCTTGATCGTATATCACGTCGCGGCCGCGTGCATCCTGTTTCTGCTGTTTCTGCCGCGGTTCTTCCCCGCGCTGCCGCTGAACGTGAAGATGCTCAGGTCGGATGAGGTCCAGGACCTGGAAGAGTTTATCGGCCTGTCGCGTCTTTCCTACCTCGGTATCTTCTCGTTCGCGATGGCGATTGGGGCGGTCGTGCTGGCCCAGAAGGAGAAGATCGTGCGGGTGATGGACGTCCAGGGCATCCTGCACACGGCGGCCGCCGGCGCGGTGGCGTTTGTGGCGATGGTGGTTTTCAATCCTTTCCACCTGACCAATCTGACGCACACGTTCGTGATCTCGATCAGCAAGCACGCCGAGCGGTGGCGCAACGTTCACGAATGGCATCGGGCGTTCGATTTTACCAACCCCGTAGGCACCGCCGTACCCTTCCTGATCCTGTACACTCTCGGCTGGATCGTCCTGGTCGCGTGGATCGCCATCCTCATCCACGCGTCGCGGGCCATGGATCGTCCGGCCAAGAAACGCACGAAGCCAGCCTTTGAGTACGCGTGGCCCCCACTGGACCTCGGCCTGCTGGTTATCGCCGCGATGACGATCTACATGGCCGTCCGGTCCCGCCGGTTCATCCCGATCGCAGGGTATGTGGCATGTCCGGTCCTGGCCCTGCTGATCCAGGAGATCGCCGGCCGCTTGCTGGTGGTGACGGGGCTTCGCCGCCAGGATAAGGTGGACCCGGCCCTGCTGCCACCGGCGGTCTCGGAGGCGACCCTCCTGGGGGTGATGGTGGCGCTGGTGATCGGGGGCGTGTGGTATCTGCTTCTTCAGCGCTGGCTGTTCTTCCCCATTCCAGGGTATCCCGGATTCCTGCAGCCCCGGTTCTGGCTGATCTTGATGGTGGTGATCCTGATCTCGCTGGCCTTCGTGGTTTCGGCCGTCCTGTACGCGGCCGCGAAAGGGAGGGGAGCGTCGGCCGACGGCGCGCGGAATCGCGAGCTGCCGATCAAGCACTCGGTGCAGATGGCGTCGGTCCTGCTGTGCGTTTCGGTGGTTGGATTCAGCGTGTGGTTCGGGGTGAAATTCAAGCGGGTTTACCTCGACCCCTGGCCGCTGGACGCCAAGTACAAATCGGTCTTTATGCGCATGACGGCCTCGTATTCCAAGCCGTTCGAAGCGTGCGAGTTCATGCGTCTGAATAAGCTCAGCGGCAACATGTTCAACTATTGGACGGAAGGCGGCTTCGTCGCGTGGGGCCAGGAGCCGGACCCCGAGACGGGCCGGATCCCGTTGCAGCTCTTCATGGATGGGCGGGCCCAGGCGGCGTACGACGTGGCCACCTTCGATCTCTGGTCGGATATCCTGTCCGGCGGCCCGTTGCCTTATCGGGCCGTCAGAGCGGGCCGGGAGCTCACGGCCGGCGACTACGCCCAGATCGGCAACTGGGTCAGCGAGCAGTTGAGGCAGCACGGCGTATGGGTCGTCCTGATGCCCGATCTGCAATTTGACAAGCCCTTCACCCGCGGGCTGGAGTATAGCCAGGCCTGGCGCACCGTGTACATCGACGACAAACAGAAGATGTTCGTCGACGTGAAATCGCCCAAAGGGGCCGCCCTGTATGAGGGGATCTTCACGGGCCAGACCAAGTACCCCAACGAGTACCTCTCCTGCATGGCGCTCGGCCACAACCTCCTGCTTCATCCGGACGCCGCTCAGAGGAAGAAGGGGCTCGAGTACCTGATCAAGGCCCTCAACGATTATCCTTCGCCGGCGCCGATGATCGACCTGCTGTACATCGGCCTGCAATTCTCGGACCTGCGGCCGAGGATCGATGAAGTGTGCCAGCAGTACGCCAAGACGTTTGAAGAGGAGCAAGCCGTCTACGCTCGCCAGGATGGGTACAACTTCCGCCTGCACGTAGCCCGGATGGCCCTGGCCCGCATGGCGCAGATAGCCAAGGCAACCAACAATGCGCAAGCGGCCGAGACCTTCGAGAATCGAATCGAGCTATACAAGGCCCGGATCGACTGGCTCCAGCAGCAGAAGAAGTGGTAAGATATGGTCCCGCAAGAGCGGTCTGACTCCATCACGGTGTTCTTTCCCTGCTACAACGAGCAGGACAACGTGGCCAAGGTGGCGAACCAGGCGATTGAGGTCTTGGCGGGCCTGTCGGCAGACTACGAGATCATCATCGTCAACGACGGCAGCTCCGACGACACGGGCCGGGTCGCCGACCAAATCGCCGCGGACCATAATCGAGTACGAGTGATCCACCATCCGCGCAACCTCGGCTACGGCGCCGCCCTGCAATCCGGCTTTCGTGCGGCCGTCAAGGAATTGGTCTTCTTTACCGACGGCGATGCCCAGTTCGACCTGGCGGAACTGCCTCCCTGGTTGCCCCTGATGAAGGAATATGATATTGTCTGCGGCTATCGTATGAACCGCCAGGACAATTTCGTTCGCAGGATCAACGGATGGCTCTGGACGAAGATGACGGGCTGGCTGTTCGCCCTGAAACTCCGAGACATCGATTGCGCGTTCAAGCTGTTCCGACGGGCGGTCTTCGACGGCCTGAAGATGGAGAGCACCGGCGCCCTCATCAATACCGAGATCTTGGCCCGGGCGGCCCGAAAAGGATACCGGATGACCCAAAGAGGCGTGCATCACTATCCACGAACGGCGGGCAAGCAGACGGGTTGCAACCCAAAGGTCATCGCTCGGGCCTTCAAGGAGCTTCTGAGGCTCCGCCGACGGATCCTGTCCGAGCCATGATTCCTATGGATAATCAGAACGTCAATCTCTTCATCTACGGCTCGCTTCGGGACAGCCGGATCTTCCAGTCGGTCAGCGGGTGTTCTTTCAGCCTGAAACCTTCGCGGATCGATGACAAAACCCTCTTTGCCGAACTCGCGTTCCTGCCTCACCACCGCAGGGTGAGTCCCGACAACGTCTATTACTACGCCGTGCCGTCGCCTCCGGCGCGGATTGAGGGCCTCGTGATCCATGATGTCTCGCCGGCGGCCATGGCTGAGATCGACCGCTACGAGGGCCAACGCTACCAGAGGGAGACGGTCCAAGTCCACACCGGCCACGGCGTCATCGACGCGGACGCCTATCTCGTGACCGCCGAATCCATGCGCAAGCACTTCGGCGACCGCTTCCACGTCAATCTCATCCACGAGCTCTGGCTGCGTAAGCGCATTCGCCAGTTCCTCAGGAAACGCACCCGCCCGGGCGATGACACGGAGGACGCCGAAGTGGAGCGCGAGGCCGAGCGCGAGTTGCTGGCGACCACGGAGCGGGACCTCGTGATGAGCCACTATCATCGCGACGCGGTCAGCGATTACTACCTGGAGCACGAGCTGAATCGGCCCCGGCCGAGCATTAAGCCGGTGTGCAGCGACCCACAAGCCCAAGCCTACGTCCGCAACTACTTGGCCTTAGTCCTGCGACAGGTGCTTCTGAACCAGTTCGACGAGCAGTTGCAGGCTCGCTACCGCTTCGAGCTGGAGCACATGCGGTCCAGCCAAAGGTACTTCGCCCGCTCGGTCAGCCTGCTGGCTGCCCTGCGAATGATGAATGCCAATCGCCCCGTGGTGGAGATGATCGTTGAGAACGGCCTGAACAAGATCCCCAGCGGCAAGCTTGTCCTCAGCGGAGCCGAAGGGGCCGACTTGATCGACTACGTCAAGTATGCCGTGCGGGCGGTCAGGAGCATCTTCGACCCGCGCGTTGCCGAAGACTATCTGACCCGGATTCGCGCCAATCTGCAGCCCGGATTGGTCCCGCTCGGGTGTGAGCTGGAGCTGAGCAACGTCGGCGCCGCCGCGGTCGAACCGCTACGGAGCGCCACCAAGGCCACCGACCCGGTGTATGACGGGTTCAAATACTTCTACGATTTCCGCCTGGACGTGCTGTGCTGGAAACTCGGCGGCTATATCGACGACCACAGCGGCTACACGGACCGGCCGCGACGGCAAGGCTTCTTTGAAATAGCGCCGGGCCGGCTGAGCATCGCGGGCGAGCTCTCCCGGCCCTCGACAGGCGACCCCTGGCTCCTGAGCCAATTGATCCACGAGATCGTCAGCTTCTATCAGGTCCGCCCGCACAGTCTGCACCTCTCGTTCCAGATGCGAAAGAACCAGGTCGGCCGCCAGCGGATTCTGCCCGTGGGCTTCGTCAAGTGCCTGCTGGCCATGGGCGGCGGGCTGGAGCCGGGCGGGCCGCATGGCCTGTGGCTCTCGCGCATGGGGCGGCGGGAAATCGTGCAGGATACCTACGGCGAGGAATTCATCTTCGCCCGGACCAGCCGGCGCAACTGGTATCTCGGCGGAGATGAGATCGCCGACCGGCCCCCGGCCCAGGCGACCACGCACGTGCAGCAGTACAAGTTCATCCGCCTGGACCTGCAGGCGCCCTACGAGCCTCTGATCCTGTGCCTCAAGGGGCTGCAACTGGCGTACAACCCGGGGGACTATCTCTCCGCCGAACAGATGCAGCAGAACCCTCGCCTTCTCCTCCACTACCAGGAATTGAAGGAGTGGGCGAACCGTCCCACCCCGATCGGCGAGCGGACGATCCGCCGGCTTCTGGAGGCGGTCCGCCACGGTCTGATGATCGAGAGGCATTATCAGCCGGTTCATTCCCTGCACTACATCGAATGGGCCGTCAACGCCATCGACACCCAGTTGAAGGCGTTCAATCAGCAGGTGGCTTTCGCGGCTCATTGACACGCGTCCGTCTGCTTCAACCGGTCCATCGCGCATCGGGCGATCTGGTCGTGATCGAAGGCCATGCCGGGCAAGTCATCGATGTCGAACCATTGGGCCCTGGCGGCATCATCCCCGGCCTGAATTGCCGGCGAATCCTTCCCGGCAATGCCAAAGTAGGCAACGGTGATGGTTCGTCCGCGCGGGTCTCGGCCCGGTTTGCCGAACGTGCGGAGCTGCTCCAGGGGAATATCCTTCAGCCCGGTCTCCTCGGCCAACTCACGGGCCACCGCCTCCGGCAGATCCTCGTCCATCTCGACGAACCCACCCGGCAAGGCCCAACGGCCCTTATAGGGTTCGTTCTTGCGTTGAATCAGCAGCAGCTTGGCTTTGCCGTCCACGAAAGTGAAGACCGCCGCATCCGCCGTTATCATCGGTCGCGGCCAGTCGTACACGTACTTGCCTTTCTTCGCCATGGCACTCAACTCCTTCCTGTACGAGATAAAGCCATCCGAATATGATACCGACATGGTTGGACGCTATGAGAAGATTCTTCTGATCAAGCCCAGCTCGTTGGGCGACGTGGTAACCGCTCTGCCGGCTCTGTCGGCGCTGCGCAGGAGCTTTCCGCAGGCGCGGATCAGTTGGCTGATTCGCCCGGAGTTCGCCCCACTGATCGAGGGACATCCGCATCTCGATGAAATCATTCTCTTTGATCGCAAGCGGCTGGCCAAGGCATGGTACAGCCCGGCCGCAGGTCGAAGCCTGATGTCTCTGGTTTCCGAGCTGTGGCAGGGCCACTTCGATGCGGTGCTTGATTTACAGGGGCTTCTTCGCACCGGCCTGCTGGCCTGGCTCTCCGGCTGCCACCAACGTTTTGGCCCGCGCTGGCGAGAGATGGCGCACCTGTTCTACACAACCTCGATCCCGCCCCGGCTCGAATGGGTCCACGTGGTCGATTACCATCTCAAGCTGGTCGAAACGATGGGGGCCTCCGACCTTCGCCCAGAGTTCGTCCTGCCCGAGAAGCCGGCCCCGGCGGCGGCCGCCCGCGATCTGCTTTCACGTCAAGGCATCGACTCCGAGCGGTACGCCATCATCATCCCCGGCTCCGCCCAAATCAGCAAATGCTGGCCGCCGGAGCGATTTGCAGGTCTCGTGGATCGGCTGGCATCCGAGCATGGGCTCGCCGTCGCCGCCACGGGCGCCAAATCCGAGAGCGCGATGATTGAAAAGGTCCGCAGTCTGGCCAAGCACCCGCCGGTCAATCTCGCAGGCCAGACGTCCCTGCCCGAGCTTGTCGAAGTCCTTCGGCGAGCGGCGCTCGTCGTGAGCAACGACACCGGTCCCGGCCAGATCGCCGCCGCTCTGGGCCGGCCGCTGGTGATGATGTTCAGTTGGTCGAATCCGCTGCGGGTCGGCCCCTACGGCCGGCCGCAGTGCGTCGTAGCGCGGGACATCTCCGGCAGGGGACTCACAAACCGAAGCCGCCATCCTCAGCACGGCATCCAGAACATCACGCTCGACGAGGTCTACGCCAAGGCCGTCGAGCAACTGACAGGCTAAGGACAATTCGCGCTGCCATGTCATCCTGAGCCGAAGGCGAAGGATCTGGGCTGAGATAGAGGGACCCCTCAAATACGTGACCCAGATCCCTCACTCCGCTGCGCTCCGTTCAGGATGACAAACGCCAAGCGACGTCAGGCGTCCTTGTGCTCGATGCCTCGAACGACCAAGGCGCACCGCTCACAGATGTCGGGATACTCGGCGTCAGTTCCCACGCTCGGCCAGTAATTCCAGCACCGCTGGCACTTGGGATGAGGGCTCTTTTCGGCCGTGACGGTCGTTTCCACGACGCCTTCTTCCAGCTTGACCTCGCTGACGATGCACAGGGCCGCGAATTGGCTCAGGCCGAACTCTTTCAGTGCCGCCGCATCCTCGGCGGTACAGTGCATCGTGACGGAAGATTCCTGGTTACTGGCGATGATCTTGTCCCGGCGCAGACCTTCGAGCACCCGCAACGCCTCGTCGCGCAGGCTCATCAATTCCACCCATTTGGCCACTTGGTCGGCATAGTCGATGGCCGGATCGACCTTCGGCAGGTGGGCCAGGTGGACGCTGGCGCAGTCCTCGGGCTTGCCGCCCATCGCGGCCCAGGCCTCTTCCATCGTGTGCACCAAGATCGGCGCCAACAGGCGAATGAGGGCGGCCAGGACGTGGTACATCGCCGTCTGACCGCTGCGGCGTGAGGGGCTGTCCGCCGCGTCGCAGTACATGCGGTCCTTCAGCACGTCCATGTAGATGCTGCTCATCGTAACCGTGCAGAAGTTGTACAGCAGCGAGAAGACCCGATGGAAGATGAAGCCCTCATAAGCCTCGGTCACTTCCGCGATGAGCTTTTGAAGCTCCTGCATCGCCCACTTGTCGATCTCGTACATCCGCTCATACGGCACGGCGTCCTTGTTCGGATCGAAATCGTTGATGTTGCTCAGCAGGTAGCGCAGCGTGTTTCGAATCTTGCGGTAGGCGTCCTGCGAGCGACCGATCAACTCATCGTTGCACCGGACGTCCTCCTGGTAGTTCACGCTGGCGACCCACAGCCGCAGGATGTCCGCCCCGTATTTGGTCACCTCATCCTGGGCGCTGACGTAGTTGCCCAGTGATTTCGACTGCTTCATCCCTTTCTCATCCACGGTGAAGCCGTGGGTCAGGACGCTCTGGAACGGAGCGGTACCGATGGCGCCGAGCGCCGGCAGCAGCGAAAGCTGGAACCACCCGCGATGCTGGTCCGAGCCTTCGAGATAAAGATCGACCGGCACGGGCCAGTGCTCTCTCTTGGCGCAGACGCTGTACCAACTGCACCCGGACTCGAACCACACATCGAAGATGTTCTCTTCCTTCTGCAGTTCATCGAGGCTAACGCCTTCGGGCAGCTTGAAGTCGTCGCCCAGGATTTGCCGGGGTGAATGCGTGAACCAGCTATCGGAGCCGTGCTGGGCGACGTGCTTAGACACGGCCAGGACGGATTCCTTCGTCAGCAGCGGCCGCCCATCCGGCAGGGTGAAGACCGGGATCGGGAGGCCCCAACTTCGCTGGCGGCTGATGCACCAGTCCGGCCGGGATTCGAGCATGCCGGCGATCCGCTTCTGGCCCCACGCCGGAATCCACTGGACGCGGCCAACAGTCTCCATCGCCATCTGGCGCAGCGTCTTGCCGGTCTCGGGCAATTCCTTGTCCACGCCGACGAACCATTGCTCGGTCGCCCGGAAGATCACCGGGTCCCGGCTCCGCCAGCAGTGGGGGTATCTGTGCTGGATCGAGCCCTGGGCGAACAGCCAGCCGTGCTCCTGGAGCCAGCCGTTGACGTCTTTCTCCACGTCCAGGACGCTGCGGCCGCGCAGCCACGCCGGCACGGTGTCATCATACGTGCCGTCATCTTTGACCGGCGAATACACCGCCAGGCCGTACATTTGGCCCGACATGTAGTCTTCAAGTCCGTGCCCGGGCGCCGTGTGCACCAGACCCGTGCCGTCCTCGGTCGTCACGTATTCGGCCAGGACCACCATGTAGGCGTCCTTGTCGGTGGGGTTGTTCTCGACGAAAGGATGCCTGTATCTCAGGTCGTCCAGTTCGCTGCCGCGCGCGGTCCTTCCTGCGAGCGTGTACTCGCCTTCCTTGAGTCTGCCGGCGTGCACGACGGCAGGGACGCGATCCGTGGATACGACGGAAACGTACCGGCGGCCGTCCTTCTCATAGCAGATCGTCGTGTAGTCGAGCTGCGGATGCACGGCGATCGCCAGATTGGCGGCCAGCGTCCAGGGCGTGGTCGTCCAGATCATGAAGGAGACGACGGCCTGCCGGGCCTGCTCATCCGTCACCAAGCCCAGCTCGACCAATCGTTTCACGCTCTCCTCGGCGGCGGGGAAGTTCACGAAGATGCTGGGCGACGAGACGTCCTTGTATTCCAGTTCCGCCTCGGCCAGGGCCGTCTCGCACCCGACACACCAGTGGATCGGTTTGAGCTGCTTGTAGACCAAGCCCTTGCCCACGAGATCGGCGAAGACTTCGAGAATCCCCACCTCGTAGGAAGGCTTGAACGTCAGGTACGGATTGTCGAAGTCGCCGAAGATGCCCAGGTCCTGGAATTGCCGGCCCTGAATTTTGACGTACTTGCCGGCGTACTTCATGCAGTCCCGGCGGATCTGCTCTTTGGGCATCTCCTTGGCCTTTTCGCCGAGGCCGGTCATGACCTTCGACTCGATGGGCAGACCGTGGCAGTCCCAGCCGGGGATGTATGGCGCGTCGAAGCCCGCCATCGTCTTGTACTTGACCACGAAGTCCTTGAGGACCTTGTTGATGACGTGGCCCATGTGAATGTCGCCGTTGGCGTAGGGCGGACCATCGTGCAGAAGGTACAATGGGCTACCTTGGCGGGCCGCGCGGATCTTCTCGTAGATCCGGTCCTGGGCCCATTGCTTACGCATCTGCGGCTCGCGCTGCACCAGGTTCGCCTTCATCGCGAAGCTGGTCTCGGGCAGGTTCAACGTGTCACGATAATTGTGTTTCTGCTCATCCGCCATTACCAAGGTCCTTTGGATTTACCCTTGATTAGTCACTATTTGTTATTTGCGAATCACCAGCGTGGCTCTGTCCCGGCGCCGGGTCCAAATAGTAAATCGAAAATCGTAAATAGTAAATCGTAAATGCTCAGGGCAGCTCCCTAAATAGGGTCTGAAGGTAGGGCGCAAAGCCCATCTTCGGCCAAAAGCGGGCGCCGATCTCGTTGGACGTCGAGTGCCGCACCTCGATGCGACGAATCCCTTCCCGGCGGAACCACTCGCACAGCGCCTCGAGCATTCGCGCGCCGATGCCGGCCCGGCGGCGCTCGGCGGTCACGCCGAAGTCGAGAATCTGGCCGAAGTCCGACTCCGCCAGGGCGGGCGGATGCCGGTCCAAGATGCCCTGGCAGTAGCCCACGATCTTCGCATCAACGGTGGCGACCAGCACACAGGCTGCATCGTTGCGAATGTTCTCGGCGACGAACTCTGCGAAGATCTTGCTGCCGTTGTCCGAGGGCGTGAAGAACGAGTCTCGCGCCTGGTGGAAGTCCATCAGCTCTTCCCAGAGGGCGACGATAGCCGGAATATCCCGCCGGGTCGCCGGTCGTATGACTGCTGTTGTCTGCATCGGTTGCTCCTTGATGAGCTTCTGCAAATAGGCCCAACGTCCATTTTGTAGAAGTTCACTCCTAACAAAAAAAGCCTTCCAGAACTTGCTGCTCTGGAAGGCTCTAGATCGACTTGACATAAGCTCTCTCAGGGCAGCTTCTTTCCCTCGTCAATCATTATGACGATCCGGCCGGCTCGTAGCGCCGACTGTATCCTGGTATGCCGTCCCAAGTTGTCTACACGCCATCGTTCGCCTACAGTTTCCCGAAGAAACACGATTCTTCTGCTATTCTTCTACTGTAGTATTCGGCAGATGTCAAGCACAGGTTCAAGACGCCTGCTCGCTATTTTACGTCGTTGCCGTGCTCACGGGGGTGCTGGACGAGGCGAACTGGGCCTTCTGATCGGCTTTCGGTGTCCCGCGTGCCGCGTCAGAGGCCAACGTGGTCAGGCAGGTGAACGCCACGCCCAGAACGGGAATTCCCCTGGTCACCCGTGCGAGGACTTGGGCCCCCGGGGCTTGTGGAGGCACGCTTTGGCGTCAGTCAGAGACGTGCCGGAGGCGTTCTCAGGATTCTTGAAGCACTGGGTCGTCATGTGCAGGGTGCCTGTCACAGGCAGCTCCACCTCCTCCGCGTCGATCCCCGCTTCCTCGTCCTCGCGGTAGCGGTAAATATGATCTGGTACTCGGCCAGAGGACGCAACTCACGGATGACGGCGAAATAGCGGAACTTGTGCTGCAGCGTCAGCTCGGCAGCCCGGCGGTAGAGGTACTCACGCAAGGTAGCGGCTGGCGTGCTGTAGTTGGCGATGAACACCATGTGGGACGTATCTTCCGAGAACTTCTTGTCGGCGTAGCCGTGTCCGAAGGTCACACGGGCCCTCTGGTACGGTGTGGGCTCGCAGCCCCCGACATACACCAAGATGGCCAGAACAAACGTGGTCCAAAACGATCTCATCTTCTTGCTCTCCGGTTGCTCCTTGGTGTTTGGCTACAAGGCGCTGAACAGATTGTTCAGAATGTGCGTCAAGGTGCTCCCGGCGACGGATTTGCTCTTGTACGCGACGAGGCCCAGCGTCCATCCAATGATGAATATCGACAGCGCCCCACCGATGGGATGAGCCAGCATAGCCCACAAACGGCCTTGAGAATACCAACCAGGCAAATGGATGCCCAGAAAGAATACGGCCGTGAGGGTGTTCGCCGCCAGGAAGCCGTACCGTTTGAGCAGCCCGCCAAGCACGGCGCCCCGAAAGGTGATTTCCTCAACGGCCGGCGCCACGACCACGCCGCCGACAAATGACCAGGTCAGACTGGGCGAGAACAAGGGTCTATGACCGACAGCCCGGTCGATCAAGGCGCTCGCAGCAAAGAGCAGGCCCCCGCCCCACAAGAGAATGGACCGCACATGACTCAGGCCGATAACGTCTCGCAGCCGCAGTTCCGACGTGCGGATCAGCACCACCGCCGGCAAGACCCAGATGAAGAGCTTCATGACTTGCCAGTAGGCGAATTGCCCGCCAGCGGTGGTCATCCAGCTCACCCTCGACTCCACGGTGCGATACAGAATCCATGCCCCGATCCAGGCGACGTACAGGAACAGCCCAGCGCGGCCCTCGGCCGCAACCCAAAATCGATTCACACCAAGGCACGAAGACACGAAGAAGATCGGTACGGAAATGCCCCCTCAAGCGCCGTGGCTTGGTGGCTCCGTGTGAGAACCAAGTATTTGTGTTTCAAGGACTTGCGTCTCGGTCGATCCGAAATTTGAGCGTCCGCCTGACGGTCTGCGATGAAAAGTCACCGGCCACGGGTCATTGCCCTTGCGTAGTCGTCCGAAGGCTGGAATGGTGGATCAGCCAGTAGGGCAGCAGCGCGAGCATGCCCCGCAGCAGCGTAAGGAGCGCCCAGACGATGGGAGGGGCGAACATCACCTTCTCGCCTCGCCTCCGAAGTCCGCGCGCCGCACTGAACACGCCCATCGCAAAGAAAAAGTGCATCAGGAACGTCAACCCGAAGAAGAACGCCCCGGTGTTGAAGTGGTCCATGAGAAGGCTCCTTCACCATTTGGTCGTCACAGTTCATTCCCTACGTGACCCGCGTTACTGCTCATCCAGTAGCTTTGCGACAGGCGGTGTGCTCTGAAGCACCCCTTCCTCGCGCAGAAGCTTAACAAGGGCGTCCACTCGCTTGTTGAGGGTGGCGACACCCTCTACGATGCCGACTATTGTACAGACAACCAGCATAAGGATAAAGGAACTGAGGGTCTCTTCCCGCACAAGCACGTACGTCAACACACCGAGGACTGCTCCGATCAACAGCTTGGCGGACAACGACCAGAAGGACCACTGTCGAGGAGCCGTGTTCTGCACGATTCCCAGCAATCTGGTTCGGCGATTTAGTTGGTCGAGAAGCACTTCCGCTTTTACATCACTGAGTCTGTCAGGCATAGTGGTCTTTCTCGATGCAAGCGTCTCACAAAACGTCGCGCTACTCAGCCCATACCTCACAATTACTCTCGATGCCCTTCTACCGCAAGTCGGCGTGGGATCAAAGATCGGAATCCCGGTGAGCAACCCTTGACTTCTGGTTTCCTGTACCTGCCCAGCTTGGGAATCGTATAGAAAGCCGCACCACGGCAGGGCGAACGCCAAGCCCATCTTCGACACCATGAAACTGCAATTCCTTGTGTGCGCGGGAGTTGCGCGTTTGACAGAGGTTCTTGGCACTACATCGGGTTCTATGGAGCCGTGGGTCTGTGGTGTTCATGATGGCTCCTCTGGAACAGTTCGGACCACGGGACCGAGAGCCACTCCTGTGGCCTGAAGCGCTTGGCCGGCCCCGCCCCGCGTTTGGGTGCGGATCACAAAGGGCTGCCCGGCCGCCTGAACTGTGACTTCTTGCAGGTGATCCAGGTCCGCCTTGAGACGATCCCATTCACAGGTCCAGCCCCGCTGCTCCAGGCGGGCCTGCAACTCCTTGAGAAGGACCAACGCCAGAAAACTGCAGAACACATGACCCCGCATCGTGGCATCGACCTTGTGATAGAGGGGCCGGTTCTTCAGGAGGGATTGGATCGTTCGAAAGATCGGTTCCACCCTCAACAATTCCTTGT
>JAPLMX010000234.1 GCA_026386805.1 Phycisphaerae bacterium
CTTTCGGCGGTTCTCCAACTCGTCGAAGTCCCTTCGTGTTCGTCCTTTTCTGTCCATGCGGACAGCCTACGAGAACGAAACGCTGGTGTCAATATATTATGCGAAAAATCTGTCACTATATTATGCGAAATTCAGTAAGAGGCGGTGTTGTGATTTCCTGTCGGCATAACACGGCGTAGGACCGGATGCGCGCAGTGTGCGAACTCAGAGCACCTCCCGAAGCGGCCTCAAGCCGTCCCGAGTCCGTTGTTGCCACATCGGCTTGACCGACCATCGCCTTCATCGGATTCCCCTTTACTCGTGGTCCCCATAATACCCCACCTCGTTGCTGTATGTCAATCCATAGCCGCATTCCGGGTCAAGCCGGCGGAAGGCCAAATGGAATCGAACCGGTAGCCGGTAGTCCGTTGCCAGAGTCCGCGTGGGACCGAAAGAAACGAGAAGAATTGAGCCGAAAAGAGCAAGAAGAGACGAAAGAAGTGATCCAATGCGTACCCAATCCGGCCCTTTTTGCGATTTTTTTCATTTCTTTCGGCTACGCAATTCCAGGGAGACGCCGGAGGTGTTCTTTCGTCCCTGGCGGGACTTTCGTTCTTTCTTGTCCCTGTTCCCCAGGGATAAATCCCTGGGCTATTGTCTTTCGCCCTCCGGGCCGGGCTGGTCCGGCAGGAAAGGACATAGAAACAACAAATGGCACCGCATTGGACGAATAGGCAAGAGACACGAACCGATGGCATTCGTGTTATTGGTGCCATTCGTGGTTGAAAAGCACTGATTAAGAATTTCTGCGTTATTTTTGGTCTTTGCACAACATACGGACGTCGAGAAACGTCTATAGTAAGAGCGCGGCCGTCGGCGGAGGTGGCCGCGACGAGATGTTGGGGCGGACGAACGAGACTTCGCCAAGCCCCCCTTCTTCATGACTGTGAACGGTTGCCATGTCTAACAAAGCCAATTCGGGAGTCCGGCTGGGATCCGGGGGACGATGATGCAAAACAAACCCAATTTCGGGGAGTTGGCCGGCCGGTGGAATACCCAGGATTCCACTATTCTATCATTCCAGTCCGGTGCCTATCGTGCAAAACAAAGCCAATTCGCCGATTGCGAATTGGGAACGGGCCTGCGGCGGAACGCCTGCCCTGCGGTTTGGCACCTCCGGCCTGCCCGGGGGCCGATCGTGCGAAACAAAGCCAATTCCAGCGCGCCCGGGTGGGACGGGGCGTGGGGGGCGAGGGGCGAATTGTGCAAAACATAGCCAATTCCCGAGAGCGGACCGGCCGGGGCCGGGTGCCGGTGGTACAAACAAAGCCAATTCGGAGAAGCCCGCCCGGTGGCCGGAGGCCGATTGTGCGAAACAAAGCCAATTCGCCTCGCACCGACCGGCAAGGGCGCCGGCTGGCAAAACGAAGCCAATTTCCGGGGTCAGGGCGATGCGATGGATCTGGAATCCGCCACCGCATGCCGGCCACACCCGTTGTGACGGGGTGGCTGCCTCTCTCTTCCCATCTTCGATGGTCGCGTCTATACTGGGTGCTCACAGGCAACCGAAAACTGAATGGAAAGGGGTAGACTATGATCGGGACCGGGTCTCCACAAAACCGCAGGACGCGAATCAGCTATCTGGCACTCATTTGTGCTTTGGCTCTGGGATGGACGAACGGCGTCACCCGAGCCGCGGACAAGAGCTTTCTTCAGGCAGGTCCCGAGGACGTGCAGGCGTGGCGGGAGCTGAAGTTTGGACTGTTTGTTCACTGGGGGCCGGTCAGTCTCAAGGGCACCGAGATCGGCTGGTCCCGCGGCGGCGAGCGACGCGGCCGGAACGACAAGGGGACGGGCGAGGTTCCCGTCGAGGTCTATGACAACCTCTACAAGCAGTTCAACCCCGTCGAGTTCAACGCCGACGAATGGATGCGGATCGCCAAGGACGCCGGGATGCGATACCTCGTCTTCACCTCGAAGCACCACGACGGCTTTTCCATGTTCGACAGCAAGCTCACCGACTACAAGATCACCAATTCGCCCTTCCAGCGAGACGTGGTCAAGGAACTGGCCGACGCCTGTCACAAGGTGGGTCTGAAGCTGGGTTACTACTACTCGCCGGTGGACTGGCACCACCCGGACTATCGCACCGCGAACCATCAGCGGTACGTCGAGTACATGCACGGCCAACTACGCGAGATTTGCAGCAACTATGGGCAGATCGACATCATCTGGTTCGACGGCCTCGGCGGCACGGCTAAGGATTGGGACTCGGAGAACCTTTTCAAAATGATCCGCCAGTTGCAGCCGCACGTGATTATCAACAACCGGGCCGGCCTGCCCGCCGACCACGACACGCCGGAACAACAGATCGGCAAGTTCCAGCGAGACCGGCCTTGGGAGACTTGCATGACCATCTGCCAGCAGTGGGCCTGGAAGCCCAACGACCGGATGAAATCGCAGAAGGAGTGCATCCAGACGCTCGTGCGCGTCACCGGCGGCGACGGCAACCTCCTCTTCAACGTCGGTCCGATGCCCGACGGCCGGATCGAGCCGAGGCAGGTGGATCGGCTCAAGGAGATGGGCGACTGGCTCCGCAAGTACGGCGAGAGCATCTACGGCACCCGTGGCGGCCCCATCAAGACCACCGCCCAACTGGCCAGCACCTACAAAGGCAACACAATCTACGTGCACATCCTTGCCTGGCCCAGCGACACCATTACCCTGCCCGCCCTGCCGAAACGCGTGGTCAAACCGTCCCTCCTGACCGGCGGGATGGCCACCGTGAAACAAACGAAAGAAGCCATCGAAATCCAGGTGCCGCCGGGGGATCGGCAGGAAATCGATACCATCGTCAAGCTGGAACTGGATGGCCCTGCCGGCGAGATCGAGCCGATGGTCGTGGGATCGACTTCATTGGCGGCCGGGGCAAAGGCGAAGGCGTCGAATATGTTTCAGGGCAGTCGAGCGTACGGTGCCGCCAAGGCCGTCGATGACGATCCCGGCACCCGCTGGGCGACAGACTCCGGCGTCAAGCAGGCCTGGCTGGAGCTGGACCTGGGCAAACCCGTGACGTTCGGCCGGGTGGCCATCAGCGAGGAATACGACCGTGTTCGCCGGTTCGAGTTGCAGTGCAAGGCCGGTGAAACCTGGAAGACCTTTCTCCAGGGCTCGCGAATCGGTGAGCAATACGCGCAGGACTTCCAGCCGGTGACAGCCCGGTACGTTCGCCTGAATATCCTCGACACGACCGACGGCCCAACGATCTGGGAATTCCAGCTCCTGGCGCCCGGCAAGCCCCGCTGATCGGTGACCGCCGCAAAAACGCTGGAAACAAGCGCGGGATTGGTTTACACTCCGGGCCTGAAGGTGTGCACGGCACACCCTACAACGGCACGACAGGTAATGACGAGAACGGGGAATCTGGACATGGCGGAACGTTTTGATGTCGTCGTGATCGGGGCAGGTCCCGGGGGATTTCGAGCGGCCAAACGCTGCACACAGCGCGGCGTCTCGGTCGCTATGGTGGAGAAAGAGTTCGTCGGTGGCACGTGTCTCAATTGGGGCTGCATCCCGTCGAAGACGCTGCTCGCCTCGGCCCATCTCTTGCTGCGGGCGCGTCATGCAGGGGAGATGGGGATCGACATTCCGTCCGCCACGCCGAACTGGCCGAAAATCCAGCAGCGAAGAGAGGCCATCGTCACGGGCATCCGCAAGGGCATGCTCGGCACGGTGAAGGCCAGCAAGATCACGCACGTCGAGGGCTGCGCGACCGTCACGACGCCGGGCCGGATCAGGGTCGAGTCGAGCGGCCAGATTCGCGAGCTGGAGGCCGGCAAGCTGATCCTGGCGACCGGCTCCGAGTCGATCCAACTGCGGAACATCCCCTTCGACGGCCAGGTCGTCATCAGCAGCAAAGAGGCCCTGTCCCTGTCGCAGATC
Organism: Phycisphaerae bacterium; assembly: GCA_026386805.1. Lineage (GTDB taxonomy): Bacteria > Planctomycetota > Phycisphaerae > Sedimentisphaerales > Anaerobacaceae > PLanc-01. Next base: position 3,922 of record JAPLMX010000234.1, read on the forward strand.
CCCAAGTCCATGCTGATCGTCGGCGGCGGCGTGATCGGCTGCGAAATAGCCTGCGCCTACGCGGCTTTCGGCACGAAGGTCACGATCGTCGAGGCACTGGATCGGCTGCTGCCGATGGAGGATTCCTGGGTGAGCCGGCTGCTCGAACGCGAGTTCAAGAGCCAGGGCATCGAGGCCATTACCGCGCGCAAGGTCATGTCCGTGGATAAAAGCACCACGCCGGCCAAGGTCAGTCTCGACAACGGTCAAATCATCGAGGCGGAGAAGGTCCTGGTGGCCGTCGGCCGCCGGCCCGCCACAGACAGCGGGATCGTACAGACCCTGAAATTGGAAATGAACGGCCCGGCCATCAAGGTCAACCGTAAGATGGAGACAAATGTGCCCGGCGTGTACGCGATCGGGGATGCCGTCGGTACGACGAATCTCGCCCACGGAGCAACGGCCGAGGGAGAAATTGCCGCCGCCAACGCCGCCGGGGGCAACGAAGAAATGCTCGATTACTCGCTGATCCCGCGCGTGGTCTTCACGTTCCCCGAGGTCGCCTCGGTCGGCAAGTCCGAGGAGAAATGCCAGGCAGAGGGCCGGGACATCACCATCGGCAAGGGCTACTATCGCGGCAACGGCCGCTGCCTGGCGGAGAACGAGACGGGCGGCCAGTTCCACGCCGTCCGGGACAACGCCATGAACGAGATCGTGGGCATCAGCATGGTCGGCAACATGGCGACAGAATTCGTCGTCTTCGCCCGCACCCTGCTGGGCACGGTCGAGCCGATTCGCCAGATCACCTTCCCGCACCCGACGGTCTCGGAAACGCTGGAAGACGCCCTGCACGAAGCCCTGGGTGAGTTGCTCTTCGAGCAATAATGAGGCAGGAGCTGAACCGCAGAGGCCGCGCAGGTCCGCAGAGGAATAAAGAACGGATAGGTGGCCCAGAAGACTCTCAGGCACAGCCGGATCGAGTTGACCATGAACATCTGCATACACACTCTTGACGGCCAGCAGTCCCAGGCGGTCACGAAGCTGCCGGATTTGTCTTTGCCGGTCGGAGAGGTCAAAAAGGCGACAGGAACAGACGAGAAAGGCGTTGACTTGGCGTTCTGCCTGGCGCGTGAACCCGGGAAAACTCGGACGGTTGCGGACAAACCTGGACAGGACAGAGAACGAGGGTCAGCGGGCGAAGATAACGAAAAGGCCGTTCTGAGATCAAAAACGCGGCTTTTGACTCAGAAGCGGCCGAGAATCGGAGAGGCCGGGATTCGAACCCGGGGTAAGGGTTAACCCCCTACGACGGTTTAGCAAACCGTTGCCTTAAGCCACTCGGCCACCTCTCCAAACCGTCGGTAACCAATCTATCGGAAATCGGCCGGTTCTGCAACAAGATAAATCAGATTCTGCTATTTTCCCGCGCCGAGCGAGCACACGACAAACGCCGATCTGTCCGGCCTGCGGCAGAGCCGCTCGATGTCCCTGGCCACGATCTCGGCGACGATTCGCTGAAGTTCCAGCAGGTTCTGTGACGCCAAATCGGCAGCAAGGATCCTCATAGCGGGTCTTTCGGGCAAGGCAGCCGATTCCTCCGGGGCCCGGCTCGGACCCCGCCGGCGCCGCCCGGCCGCACGTCGCTGCTCGGCCAAGATATTGTCGGCAAGATCGTATGCCGGGATCGCCCCGTCGCCGGCCAGTAACGGGCTAACTGTCACGCCGTCGCCCGCCCTGGAAGACAAAGCTTGTGCCTGTTCCGCGTCCGCCTCACCGTTGTCCGAGGGCGGCGTGCTCCTGCCGAACGGCGGAATCACATCCGTCGCTCGCAACACCCTGGTACGCTTGGTCGGGTTCCCAAACGCAGCATCTCGCGTTTGGGGTCCCGGCTTGCTGTTGTGGTTCACTTCGTCCACGGTCGGACAAACCTCCTGGTGAAAACCTGCTCCGAGACCGCACGAGCAAATTCCGTTACTGTTCGCACGCGATCCCCATGATACTTCAAACAGCGAAATTTCGCCGGAAATCACTTTCACGGCCCAACACGGGTACTATCGGCCGGGCCGCTCCGCTTGCGTGAGTCGGAATGCGTCGGACATAGACAAAGTACGCCCCGCGCGATACCCTATCTTCGGCGGTCAGCCACGTCTGTAGTTTCGTCTTTCCCGGTTTCCCGCGGGTCCGAAAGGTGACTTCGTTCGCCTCTGCGGAGACATCGGCCATCGTCACCTCATCCCGGCGGAGCAGGGAACGGCCCCTCACCGTGTGCCGGACGCTGGTGCGATTGCGGTAGCGCCCCGTCATTAGCGATGCGCGTGTCGACGAACACGTCGGCCCCACGTGAAAGTCGGGCAAGCGAAGGCTCTGCCCGTATAGACGACCGATGTTCGGGGTGCAAATTGCGGGATTGCCGAGACACCCGAGGTCGCCGTAGCCCTGGTCGTCGGTAAGCACGAGAATCACATTCGGCGGTCTGTCGCTGGCATTGCGGTTAGCCATCCGTGAGCTTTGCGTGCGGCAGCCACCCAGGGCTGCCGCACGCAAGGCTCTCAAGAATCGCCTTCCGGTCTGCACAGCGTCCCCTTCCGAATCCCCCCGTTGCAGCGAAATCTTGCGTCAGACGGAAAGCGCCGGGCCGAGAGAGAATTGCGTGTAGCTGTCCAAGTGGATTACGCGGATCAGATGGTTGACGTCGTCTACCGTCACGCCCTTGATCGCCTGGACGTCCTGCTCGATGGAGCGATACTCACCCAAGTACATCCAGTTTGAGCCCAGGTCTTCCAACCGGCCCATCGGCAGCTCATTCTTGAGGACCACGGCGCTAAGGACCTTGTTCTTGGCCTTGGTTAGCTCCTCTGCGGTGATCCCCTCTTGGACCAGGTCCCGGAAGATGCCGACCGCGATGTCCATGACCTTGGCGGCGTTGGGCGTGCCGCAGCGAAGATAGCAGTAGAACAGGCCCGTCCCATCCATCGGGCCAAAGTGCATCGATGCCTCCTCGGCCAGGGCCTTGTCCACCAGTTCCCAGTAGAATCGCGAGCCGTAGTCGTCGCCGACAATGGTGCCCAGCAGCGATGCGGCGAACCGCCGCGGGTCCTGCGCCGAGACGCCCGTGTGCATCAAACAGATGTGCTCGCGTTTGAGATTCGCCTTGTCGGCCCGCGCCTTCTGCTTGGTGCCTTCGAAGTGGGACAGCGGCCGGCCCACGTCCTGCCTCGGCCATTGGCCGCAGGCGGACTCGACCACATCGCAGAACCGGTCCCAATCGAAGCTGCCCGCGCAGGCGACGATCATGTTGTTCGGGGCGTAGCGGCGGGTGAAATACTCGCGCATCTGTCCGGCCGTCAGAGCGTCGATGCTCTCGTTCGTCCCCAGGACACTGTAGCCGCACGGATAGGGCCCGAAATGCAGGCTCCGGCACCGGGAGAACACGTCGGACGCAGGCATGTCCTGGTACATCGCGATCTCTTCTTTGATGACGTTCTTCTCGATGGTGAAATCGTCCTCGCGCAGCGCCGGTCGCATCAACTCCGCCCACAACTCTGTGATCTCGACCAGGTACTCCGGAAGCACGGAGGCGTAGTAGACCGTGGTCTCCTCGCCCGTGCCAGCGTTGAAGTGCGCCCCCCGGCTGTCGAACGCCTCGTTGACCTGGAACGAGTTGAGCCGCTCGGTACCCTTGAACAGCATGTGCTCCAGGAAGTGCGAGACGCCGTTGACCTCGGGCGTCTCGTCCCGCGACCCGGTCCGGACGAAGTACCCGACGGCCGCCGACTTGGCGGGCGGGTTGACCTCGCCGATCAGGACCACTCCATTCGACAGCGTCTTTTGCCTGAATTCCATCGCTTTACCCCACACACCCTCACGTAGCACGGGCATCTTGCCCGTGAAGGCAGGGCCAGGATGGCCCTGCAACGCATGGGCGCTCCCGCCCATGCTACTACACACGGACCTCTTTCGGCCCGATGGTGACTACCGTGAAATCCCGGAACGGATGACTCCGCAGGAAACCGAGCACCGACTCGACCGAGGTCTCGTCGATCCTCTGCTTGACCTCGTCGAGCGTCCGGACCCGGCCGAGCATATCGTAGTCGCCGCCGATCGCGCCGGCCCGGCTGCTCGACGACTCGCTCTGCAGAATGACGCTGGACTTGAGGCCGATCTTGGCACGGGCCATTTCCTCTTCGCTGATGCCTTCGGCCAGCCGGTTGAATTCGCCGAGAATCACGTCGTATGTCTCCTGGGCCTTGTCCGGCGAGGCGCCCGCGTAGCAGGCGATCCCCGCCGCTTCCCGGAGGGAATGGTACCTAGCCCCGACGGCGTAGCACAGGCCGCGTTTCTCCCGCACCTCCGTGAAGAGCCGCGAGCTCATCCCGCCCGAGAGGACCGACACGGCCAGGTGGGCGTCGTAGTACGCCTCGTCGGAGAACCGGGCCGTGGGAGTCATCAGGCCGATGTGGACCTGGGCGCCATCGTGCGGAATATGCGTGTACTTGGGTCCTCTCGCACCGATCCCGATGGCGCTGAGCAGATTCGCCCTCTGCGGCCCGAATACGCTCTCGATCTGCCGGCAGACGGCGTCGAAATCGTACTTGCCCGCGACGGCCAGGACGATTTGTTGCACGTCCAGATACGTCTTGGCAAGCTTCCTGGTTTTGGCCGCCGTCAGGCCTTGCAGGTCATCGAGCTCACCCATGTTGCTGCGGCCCAGCGGGTCGGGATAGAATCGCTTCTTCAACTCGATCGAGACCCTTTGGCGAGGCTCATCGTCCAGCGATTGCAGTTCCTCGATGATAAGTTGCCGTGCTGGCTCGAACTGCTCGTCGCTCAAATGAGGATTGAGAATGACATCCGCGTGCAAAGCCAGTGCCTGCGCCAGGTTGCTCGACTCCAGCGCCGCCCCGATGTAGACGTGCGAGCTGCCGATGGAGGTCGAGCGTTGCAGTCCCAGGCCGTCGAGGGCATCGCCCAACTGCCGGCTGTCCCGGCTCCCCGCCCCGCGGAAGATCCACTCGGAGATCACGTTGGCGGCCCCGCCATAGCCCAGCGGCATCCACGCCGCCCCGGCCGGCAGCATGAAGTCGAACGCCACCGACTCCACCCCCGGCATCGGCTCGCCCAGCACGACCATGCCGTTCGGCAAAACGCACTTGTCTATCCGCTGCTCCATGAACGATCCACCAATCTGCACAGGCAAGTCCACTGCTCGTGTCCCTTACGACCATTGCGCAAATCACCCGCGATTCACGATGGACGCTGGATTCTAACAGCATTTCCTGCTCGCTTCAACCAGGAATTCCCCGACCCGCCAACGAAACGCCCCGGTCTGTTAGATTAACAAGCCGAGGGGGCACTGGTACAATTGCGGGTGCAAGGCCGGGAAAGACAAAGGTGCCGGTGATGCTTACGCTGCGGCGGTTTCGTGGTTGTAGTCGTCGAAGCGAACGGCGATCCTCTTGCTGACGCCCTGCTGCTGCATCGTGATGCCGAACAATACCTGGGCCATGCTCATCGTGCGCTTCGAGTGCGTAATGACGATGAACTGACTGTCGATCTCGAAGTCCCGCAGGAGCAGGTTGAATCGCTCGTTGTTCGCCTCATCAAGGGCGGCGTCCACCTCGTCGAGGAAGCAGAACGGCGAGGGCTTCGTCCGGAAGACGGAGAATAGCAGCGCCAGGGCGGTCATGGATTTCTCCCCGCCGCTCAGGAGCGAGATGCTCCGCGTCTCCTTGCCCGGCGGCTTGGCGATCACTTCGATGCCCGCTTCGAGCACGTCGTCGGACTCCTCCAGGACGATGTCGGCCTTGCCGCCGCCGAAGAGCTTCCGGAAGATCTGCTGGAAGTTCACGCGAATCTGCTCGAAGGTCTCGATGAACTTCTCGCGGCTCTGCTTGTTGAGCTTGCTGATGAGCTGTTCGAGCTGCGTTTTGCTCTCGCTGAGGTCTTTGACCTGGTTGGCCAGGAAGTTGTGCCGCTCGTCGAGGGTCTCCTGCTCGGCGATGGCGTCGAGATTCACGTTGCCGAGCCGCTCGATCTTGCCGCGAAGCTCGGTGATCTCGTTCTTGACCTGTTCCCAGTCCACGTCGCCGGTCGTGCGGGTGGCGAACGCCTCGGCCAGGTCGATCTGCAGTTCCTCCTTCACTCGCGAGACCAGGTCCTGCCGGCGCACGTCCAATTGGCCCAGTTCCACGCGGACCTCGCCGATCCGGTGCTCGATTTCGGCCTTCTGGGCCCGCTTGGCTCGGAAGAGCTCCTCTTTCTGCCGCTGCTCGGCGACGAGTCCCGCGAGCTCTTCCTGCAACAATCGGTTCTCGTGCTGGGCGCTTTCCTTCTCGACGAACAGCTCCGAGACGCGGGCCTCACACTCCAGAATGTCCCTCTGGGCCTCGGCCAACTGGCCGGCCCCGACCCGGATTTCCTCCTCGGCGGCCGTCAGCGTACGCTGGCTCGCCTGCATCTGGCCCTGGAGCCGGTCGATGATCTGCCGCAGACCCTTTTGCTGCTCCAGGACCTGTCCGAGCCGGACCTTCAGGTCCGTCAGGTCCTGCATCCGGTCCTGCTGCTGGCCCCGAAGCTCCTCGTACCTTCCCTCCAGCTCCTTGATGTGGGCCGCCCGCTCGTTGTTGACCGCCTCCAGCTCAGTGAGCCGCTGTTTCGAATCGTATTCTTTCTGCACCGACTGGGCGATCTGGGCTTCGAGCGTCCCCATCTCGCTGGCGATCAGCGGCTCTTCATCCTGGAGCCGTTTGATGTCCCGCTCATAGACGGCGAGCTTGGAGTTGATCTGCATCTTCTCCGTGCTGACCTCGTAGACCGCCGTGCGCAGGTCCTGGCACAGCTTGTCGAGGTGCGACTTCGTCTGGGTATTTCGCTGGATTTGGGTCTCCAATTCCGCAATCTCGAGGTTGATGCCCGCAATGGTCTCTTCCAGTTGGCTGATCCGGCTGCGGCGGGAGATCAGGCCCGTCGTTTTGCCGAGCGGTCCCAGGCGCAGCAGCCCATCGGCACTGAGACACTCGCCGCCGAGCGTAACGAACGTGTATCCGGCCCGCACGTGCGGGGCCAGTCCCGTGACGGCGTCGAGCGAATCCACCACCAGCGTCTTGCCCAGCAGGCTCCAGGCCAGCGACGCATAGTGGCTCTCGCACCGGAGAAACTCGACGAGCCTGCCCTTGACGAAGGGATACGGCGTGAAGTCCGCGTCATCCACGAACGGCTCGACCCGGTCCAAGCTGCGAAAGTGGACCCGGCCCTCCAGGCTCGACAGCATCTCGCGGTCCCGCAGGAGCTTACCCGTGTCGCTGACGAGCAGCACATCCGTCAGCCCCTCCAAGGCGGCTTCCACCGCCCCGGCGTGTTCGACGTCTGTCCCGATTTTCTGCGCGATAATCCCGTCGAGGTAGTCGAGCTTCCGGCTCTCGTCCTTCTGGGCCTTGAGGATGTTCTTGACGGCGTTGCCAAGGCCCTCATAGCGGCGTTCCATATCGGTCAGCACGGCCAGCTCGCTGCCCAGCGCACTGCGGGCCTCCTTGCTGCTGGCCAGGTGCTTGCCCGCCACCGCGATGTCGGCCTCGGTCTCTTCGCTCTTTTGCCGCTTGGAGTCCAGATTTTGGTCCAGCTCGACCAGCACCCGCTCAACGTCGCCGAGCCGGGCGTTATGCTGCGCCTTCTCCGTCAACAGTCGCTCCAGCTCAGCCCGGATCGTCTCGGCCCGGCCCGCCAGCCGCTGCTTCTGATTCGCCAGGTTGTCACGATAGTTGGAGAGACTTTGAATCTCGTTATGAAGCTGAGCGGTCCGCCGCACGATGTCGATAATGCCCGACTTCTCGTCCTCCAGCTCCGCCTGCAGGGACCTGATCTGCAAATCGACCTCGCGGACCACTCGTTGGATTTTCTCGATCGCCTCATTCCTTTCAGCGACCGCCCGATCGCAACCGGCCAAATCATCCTGGTGCTTCGTCAGGTCGGACTTCAGCGCCTCGCCCTGAGCCCGCAGCCTCTCGATTTCCCGCGACGCCGTGCGGCGGCGTTGTTCCAGCTCCACCGTCCGCGAGCGCAGAAACTCGATGCGCTGGAGCCCCTGATCGATCTTGCTCTGCGCCGCCACGAGCGAATTGCCGGTCTCGCTGAGCCGGTGCTCTCTATCGATGATCTCGTTTCCCAGCCGGCTCGCCTCCGCCTCGGCGCCCGCCTCTTCGGCCACCACGGCGGAGAACTGCTCTTCCGCCTCGTGCAGCACGGCCGATTTCTCGTCGAGCTGCTCTTTGTTCTTGCCATACTCCACCAGGGAGAAGTTGACCTGCAACTCTTTGAGCTGCTGGGTATATTCGAGGTAATTGCGAGCTTTGCCCGCCTGGAGCTTGACGCTGCGCAGCCTCTTGGCGACCTCTTCGAGGATGTCCGCCAACCGCAGCAGGTTCTGCTCGGTGTGCTCGAGCTTGCGCAGGGCCTCTCTCTTATGGGCCTTGTACTTGCTGATCCCGGCCGCTTCCTCGAACACGAGCCGCCGGTCCACCTTCGAGGCACTGACCAACTGATCGACCTGACCCTGCTCGATGATCGAGTAAGCGCGGGTCGCAACGCCCGTGTCCATGAACAGCTCGCGTAAGTCCTTGAGCCGACAGACCTTACCGTTGATACGGTACTCGCAGTCGCCGTTGCGGAAAATGCGACGGGAGACTTGGACCTCTTCGGTGTCGATCGGCAGGCGGCCGCCGACACCCTGGGGATTCGAGAGCACCAGCGTCACTTCGGCCGAGCCGAGCGGCTTGCGACTGCCGCTGCCCCCGAAGATCACGTCGGCCATCTCCGTGCTGCGCAGGTTCTTGACCTTCTGCTCGCCCAGCACCCACTTGACCGCATCGACCACGTTGCTCTTGCCGCAGCCATTGGGTCCGACGATGCCCGTGATGTCACTGTCGAAAACGAATTCCGTCCGATCCGCGAAACTCTTGAATCCGTCGAGTATGATCTTCTGAAGTCGCATGGCCTACCTAAATTGTCACGATCCTCTCAAGGACACCCATCCCTCGGCAATCCCGGGACAGCACGCTCCTCTTTTATCGGCCTAAGGACTCTCAATTCTTGACCGAAGGTCCGATTTTCGGGAGCGGCCCCGCCCAGAATTGGGCCGCCACGGCGTCTTTGGCGGACATCTGCTCCAGAAGAGCGATTACCTGTGAGTACGGGACGCCGAGGCTCTGGAGTTGACCCGCAGGCCCAGGCTCGGCCTCGCCGCCGAGGGTCCGGACGATCTCGCCGACATCCGGCGTGCTTCGAATCGGCCCGATCACCCCGGGCCGAGTGGGATGCTTGCGAATCACGGAGACAAAGCCCTGCCCGGCGCGGGCATCGAGCACGAGCGTCTGGTCGGGCGACTCCACGAACAAGTTGTCGCGACATCTCAGCGGGGCGCCAAACAAGACGACGCAAGGATCGCCGCTGCGAGAGACGAAGATCGCTTTGTGGCTGCTCTGGACAACCTGTTCCAGAAGGAAGCCGCGTCCTATAACTTCTCGCGACACAGCCCGATCGTCCATTTGGCGAAGCCTGTCATAAGCCGCCAGTACGACCGCCACGTCGTCATCGCGCAGCAGCCGGTGAGCCAGCGTGATCGCATCCGCGCGTCGGGGCGAGACCATGACGGCGTCGAGGGCCTCCAGCCGATACGGCGACTTCGGATCAAGGGCCAAGTCCCGAAGCGGCGCCAGGCCGCGGTTATCCCCAAGGGCCAACAGGCACCGACCCGCCCGCAGACGGACCTCAGCGTCGGAGGAATTCAAAAGGGTACCAAGCTTACCGGCACTCCCCTGGCCGACCGCCTCCAAGACGATCTCGGCGTTCTCCCTATCCGCCGAGGTGGCCAGATTCTGGATATAAGTGTTGATTCGGGCACTGGTTAGCGCGTCCGTCACCTCCAGGAACGTGGCCGGGAGCATTGAGACAAAGCGCGTCTTTCGCTGCCGGTACTGGGCCGGGATGCTTACTTCGATGACGCTCGGTGAGACGGCGTTGGCGATGTTCGGTCCGTACCGCTCGCTCAAGCGATTGCGGATCAGGCTGACAGCCCTGTAGTTGGCTTTGGACAGCCTCAGCAGCACCGTGTATTCGTAGAGTGTCCGGCCGCCGCCAAGGATGTGGCCGCTCCGCAGATCGAGGTCGACCGTGCCAATGGGGTTGATGAAGACGGGTCCTTCGACCGTCGCCAGAGACCTTGTCTGGGCTCCAAACGTCCCTTTGGCAACCAACTCGGCCTTGTACAGCCAACCGCCCTGGATCGAGGTCGCCTCGGATCCCGGCGGCAGGGCCACGCGGACATCGAAGTGCTCCCCCATCGAAGGCGTCGCCGATATCGTAGCTTCGAGCACTACCACGGCGGTGTTCTTACTCGCAATCAGCTCGTCGATGTTGATGCGATCGTTGGGCAGTTGCGTCGCGATGTACTGCCTCAGGTACGCACGGACCGCCGGCGGGCAGTACCCTGAGCCCGTACCGGGCAGCCCCCCAACCAGCCCGTAGCCCTCCACGGCGACCGGCTCGGGCTTCACCACTTCCGCCAGCGACCCGATCGTAGCCCCCAACTCGGCCGGAGGCGTCAGCGCGATGGAGCCGGCGGTGGCAGTTTCCTTCTTCTGACAGCCGCCTGCCGCCGCGGCCAGCAGCAGACCCGTCACATACAACACTGCCCAGTAAGAGGCTTTCATATACTCACCGGATATCGCTATAACCACACACCTTGGATGAGTCGGACGGCGTGTCATCGTAATTGACTGTAGGACCTGCGTCAAGCCTGTTGCTACTCGCCGATGATCTGGCAGACGACGGTGCGGGTGCGGCCGCGCGTATCGAAATCCACGAGGATGATCTGTTGCCAAGTGCCCAACGTCAGCCGCCCCTCGACGAACGGCACGCTGAGTGAAGGTCCCAGAAGTGAGGCCCGCACGTGCGAGTGGCCGTTGTCGTCCTGCCAGGTGCTCTCGTGCTCGTAATGGCCGTCCTCTGGGGCGATCCGCTCGAACGCCGCCTGGAGATCGTGGTTCGCCAAGCCTGGCTCGTACTCCGTGGTCGTAAGGCCCGCCGTGGAGCCGACGTTGAACACCGTAACCGCTCCCGCCGTAAGGCCCGATCGAGCCACCGCCGCAGCGACTTGGTCCGTGATATCGACCACATGGCCGTTGCCGTGCGTCTGGACCTGCACTTGCTCCGTTCTGACCATAGTTGCACCACCTGCTGCCGCCCATGAATCGTCGAACGCCGAGAACTTAACCCAATCCACGTGGCTTCACAAGCCTATCGCGTCCCAGAACGCTATCGTCTGTTGCTCCCGCCCCTCGGCGTGCCTATTATATGGAAGGATCCCTGCAAACGGCAGCCGCGTCCGCGTGACAAGGATCAGCAGTAGCGTTTCCCTTGGAGGGAGCAACAAATGAGATGCAGCGAGTACATCTGTGTTGTCCTGGCGCTTATAGCGGTCGGTGCTGGCTGCGGCAAGAAGTCCGGCGGGGTTCTGCCGCCCTTGCACCAAGCGGCCAAGGATGGTGACGTTCCACGGATTCAGTCGCTCCTCTCGAATCACGCCAGAATTAACGAGAGGGATCAATTCGGGAGAATGCCGCTGCACTGGGCAACGTTGAACGGTCATACCACGGCTGTGAAGACGCTCATAGCCGCCGGAGCCAACGTAAACGCGCCAACGCCGGGCAAAGATACCCCCCTGCATTTGGCCACCATGCAGGGACACCAGGAGATTGCAGAACTGTTGATTCGCAATGGGGCCGAGGTGGACGCGAGAGGCAAGACAGGTCAGACTCCCTTGCATTATGCGATCCCGCGCGGATACACGGGCCTTGCCGCACTTCTCATAGCCAATGGCGCTGATGTTGAAGCCAAGGATGTGGCAGGTTGCATGCCTCTGCACCAAGCGGCCGTACGCGGCGACCGGGAAATAGCGGAACTGCTGATCGCCAAAGGTGCGAACATCAAGGCCAAAGGAATGCCCGGGTACACACCCGAAGACCGGGGATCCGGACCGTGGGGCCAACCAGTGACGCGATTGCTGACCGCCAACGGCGATATCGCCGCGAAGGATGCCGACGGCTGGACACCCTTATCATACGCAATTCTGCACGGCAAAGCCGAGGTTGTCGAGCTGTTGATCGCCAAAGGAGCCCGGATCGATGCCGATGGTCTACTTGTTCAAGACCTTTTCTTTCACGCAATCCAGCGAGGCTACACGGAGGTGACGAAAATATTGCTGGACTATGGAGCCGACCCGAACGAAAGGGGCTATGAAGGCGGGACGGCTCTGCACGCCGCCATTGCCTGGGGAAAGTACAAGGAGATTGTGAAGCTCCTTCTCGCTCGCGCCGTCGACGTCAATGCGAAGGACGACTACGGCAGAACCCCGCTCCACGAGGCGGTCAGCGGAGGGCACCCTCGTGATGTCCTACGACCGGGCGACAGAGAGATAGCGGAGATGCTTATCGCCAAGGGCGCTGATGTCAACGCCAAGTCGAATGACGGCGAGACCCCGCTCCATTTTGCCGCCGCTTCCGGCGATCCAGAGATTGTTCAACTGCTGATCGCGCATGGCGCCAAAATCGATGCGACGGATCATGACGGGAAGACCCCACTCATGGAAGCCCTATTCTGGCGTGACACAAAGATGGCGATGCTGCTTCTATCCGCAGGGGCAACGGCAATGGGCCAGACTATCCCAAGCTCGACACCGCTGCACAGAACAGCCGAACTCGGCGACAGGAGGCTGGTGGAGCTGCTCCTCGGCAAAGGCGCCGATGTGAACGCAACAACCAGGATTGAACAGGGAGCCCGATGGGCCAGCGAACGCCAAGGACAAACACCGCTCCATGTGGCGGCAGCCAATGGTCACTATGAGATTGTGGAGTTGCTTCTGGCCAGCGGAGCCCGGGTCACCAGCAAGGATGCTTATGGCACGACACCTCTCCACGAGGCCGTGAGCAGAGGTCGAGAGAAGTTGCCCGAGGGACGGTTCAATGACGTTGCGAAACTCCTCCTTGCCGGCGGTGCAGATATCGATGCGAAAGGAGCCACGGGCTGGACACCGCTGCACTGTGCCGTCTCCTACGCCTCCAAAGAAGCGGTCGCAATACTCCTGGCGCACGGCGCAAACACGAATGCCCAGAATGGCGATGGGAGCACCCCTTTGCACCTTGCGGCCCGCGAACGGCGAAAGGATGTGGTCGAGCTACTCGTGGCCGCCAGGGCTGACATCGATGCCAGAGATGGTGAGAGTAATGCGCCGATCCACGAAGCTGCTCGGAGCGGCGGCAGAGAAATCGTCAAGTACCTTATTGCCAAAGGCGCGAAGACGGATGCGACCGTCGAGAGCCTCCTGAAGTCCGGCTCGACGCCATTGCACGATGCGGTCAAGCGAGGCGATCTCGGACAAGTCCGGCTGCTCGTCTCCAAGGGTGCGAACATCCACGCAGGAGACAGAGAAGGCGCACGGCCGCTTTATCGTGCAGCCGAGCAGGGAAGAAAACAGATTGCGGAGTTCCTCATCGCAAGCGGGGCAACGGTCAACACGTCCAATACGTGGCGTCATGAGACCCCTTTGCACGCCGCATCCCGAGGGAATCACGGAGACGTAGTGGAGTTCCTGATTGCTCAGGGAGCTGACCTGAACGCAAGCAATGGGCTGGGTGAAACGGCACTGCATATTGCCACTTATGAAGATCGCGTGGATATCATCCGCATATTGCTGGCCCACGGTGCCCAGATCGACGCGGCTAAGCATTCCGATGGTTCGGATGAGGGTATGACGGCGTTGCACGTGGCCGCGTTTCGCGGACACAAAGAGGTGGTCAGGCTACTCCTGGACCATGGGGCGAATGCCAACGTGCTGGACTATAACGCCCGCACACCCCTGGATGTCGCAGATCAGCAGGACCGTAAGGAGGTCCAACTGATCCTTGGGGGCGCCGGCGGCAAACGAGGGCAAGAGTTGAGCACGAAACCATGAAGTCGTGACAGCCGGGAACATAGAGACAATCGACGCAAAATGTGGTAGTCTGGAGGGCATGTTCGTAGGCGCGTGTAACGATGGTTCTCGATGTGGGGCCGTGTTCGTGGGTGGGAAAGAGACCGTGAGATTCTACGGATACCTGTGTCTGATACTGATCGCGGGGTTGGCGGGTGCCGGCTGCGCCAAGAAGCCGCAAGGGAGCAGTCCGCCGCTGCACCAGGCGGCCAAAGATGGTGATGCGCGGCAGGTTCAGTCGCTGCTTTCCCAAGGGACCGACGTCAACGCCCGAGACGCCAGCGGCAGGACGCCGTTGTACGTGGCGACGTCGCGGGGCCAGACGGACGTGGCTCGGATGCTCGTGGCCGCCGGGGCGGATGTGAACGCCAAGACGCTGAGCGGCGACACGGCCCTGCACATGGCGGCCTCGATGGGACGCCTGGAGATCGCTCAACTGCTGCTCGATAAGGGCGCCGAGGTCAGCCCCCGGAACCGGGCCAACGCGACCCCGTTGCACCACGCCGCCTTCCGCCGGCAAAAGAGCGTCGCCCTGCTGCTGATCGCCCGCGGCGCCGAACTCAACGTGAGAGATTCCCAGATGGGCTACACGCCATTGCACCACGCCGCCGCCCGCGGGGACCTGGACGTGGTCGAAGCCCTCGTCGCCAAGGGCGCGGACGTCAATATCAAGGACAAGAGCGACAAAGGGAACCCGCCCCTGGCCTACGCGATCGCACAGGGACAGACCGCGATCGTCGAGCTGTTGGTGGACAAGGGCGCCGATCTGGGCGGGATCGACAAGCCCTCCATGCAGAGTATGCTCTGTTACACCATCGACCGAGGCTATGCGAGGATGACCGAGGTGCTCTTGACGCACGGGGCCGATCCTAACGCCAGGGATGGCTCGGGCGCACTGCCGCTGCAGATCGCGGCCCGGACCGGCAATCTCGAAACCATGAAACTGCTCCTGGACCGAGGCGCCGGCGTCCGTGTCCGCGACGGACAGGGTGCGACGCCCCTCTATGAGGCGATTGCTTCGAGGGCCCGCAAGGAGGTCGTCGCGCTTCTGATCGAGCGTGGGGCCGACGTCAACGCCAGGACCGCCGTTGGCTGGACGTCCCTGCACGAAGCCGTGGCCGGCGGGCAGCCCCGTGACATCGTCACGCCGGGCGACAAGGACATGATCGAGCTGCTCCTGGCCCACGGCGCCGACGTCAACGCCAAGACGGGTGACGGCCAGACAGCCCTGCACCTGGCCGCCTCGCGAGCCGGCGTGGAGGTCGTGAAACTGCTGATCGCCCGCGGCGCCAAGATCGACGCGCTGGACGATTCCGGCGTGACGCCGCTGATGGAGGCGCTCGCGAACTACCAGGAGGAGATCGCGGGGCAGTTGCTCGCGGCCGGCGCCACAGGGGTGGGCCAGACGGCCTCCGGCTCGACGCCGCTGTACCGCGCCGTTCGGCTGGGCAATCGAAGCCTCGTGGAGACGCTGCTCGCCCGAGGCGCCGACGTCAACGTGCGCATCAAGACCGGCGCCCGAGGCCGGCCCGACAGCGAATGGCAGGGCCAGACGCCGTTGCAGGTCGCCGCGGCCGGGGGATATTACGACGTGGTCGAACGGCTCGTCGCCGGCGGCGCCGAGGTCAACGCCCGTGACGCCTATGGCACCACCCCGCTGCACGAGGCGGCGGCCCGGGGACGCCGGGACATGCCCCAGGGCCGATTCCAAGAGGCGGCCCAGCTTCTGATCGCCAAGGGCGCCGACGTAACCGCCCGAGACGACGCCGGCCGGACGCCGCTGCACTGCGCGGTCACGGACGGCCCCGTGGAAACGGTGGCCGCACTCATCGCCAAGGGCACGGACGTCAATGCCAAGAACAGCGACGGCGCCACGCCCCTGCACCTGGCGGCCTTGGAAGGTCGTAGCGACGTGGTCGAGCTGCTCGCGGCGGCCGGGGCCGACGTCAATGCGAAGGACAACGACAACGATCGGCCCCTTCACGACGCGGCCCGGCGGGGCCACGCGGATACGGTTGAGCTTCTGGTGGCCAAAGGCGCCACATCAGATGCCACGGTCGAGAGTCTTCTGAAGACGGGCGTGACGCCCCTGCACCAGGCGGCCGCCACGGGCGACCTCAAGCAGGCCCGGTCTCTCGTCGCCGAGGGCGCCAACGTCAACGCCAAGGACCGCGTGGGCGCAAGACCGCTCTACTACGCGGCGGAAAAGGACCAAAGAGAGATCGTCGAGCTGCTTCTGGCCAACGGCGCCGCCGTGGACGCCCGCAATACCCGGCGCCACGAGACGGCCCTGGACATCGCCACCCGAGCGGGCCATAAGGACATCATGAGACTTCTGACGCCGCACAAAACCGATTCACGATAGGCCCCTCACAGCCCAAAGCGGTCGAGACACAGGCCAACGTGACGACAGACACGGTACACCTCCCAGCCGTGAATGGCATTACCTGCCATAGGCAGGTAGCGCATATCCTTGCCTTGACAGTTTTGGCGAGCGAGAATGGCGTGCAGCGGAAATGGAACTCATGATGGCATTTACTGAATTTCGCATAATACAGTGACAAGTCACTCAAAAAAAAGACCGGGGTGCTCCAAGAACCCGAACAGGAGTTGTCCGTTCTGTTGCACACGCTCCATGCCATCCTCCACCGCTTGCCCCACCTCCCCGAGGTTG